>JAUZOM010000174.1 GCA_030706465.1 Bacteroidota bacterium
AAATATAAGGTGTCTACCCTCGACAAGAAGTTAAGCGCACACGGGCATGCACCGTTGGGAGCAAAGCCCGTTTATCTGGGAGATAATCTCCATGCGGTTACTTATGATGAAAACAGAGGCACCCGTTTTTCCACTTTGGCCAGGATCAACAATACGGATGGGCTTGTTTCGGCCACCGATAGTACGTTGGTTCTCAGCAACGGAACCGAAGCCGTGGTATTGGTTTCGGTAGCTACCAGTTTCAACGGGTACGATAAAGACCCGGTTACCGCCGGGTTGGACGATGCACAAATAGCTTCCGACCAACTTACCAAAGCAGTCAAAAAACCATTCAAGGTGTTGAAAAGCGCACATGTGGGCGATTATCAAAAATTCTTTAACCGGATCAGCCTGAATTTAGGCTCAACCACTGCACCCAACCTGCCAACCGACGAACGGTTGAAGCGTTATGCCGAAGGAAAAGAAGATAAAAACCTGGAGGTGCTTTATTTCCGGTACGGGCGCTATTTATTGATAAGCAGTTCCCGCACCCCGGGCGTTCCGGCTAATTTGCAGGGAATCTGGAATCCGTATATCCGTCCACCCTGGAGCAGCAATTATACCACCAATATCAACACGGAAGAAAATTACTGGCTTGCCGAGAATACCAATCTTTCGGAAATGCACCTCCCGTTGCTGGGCTTTATCAAAAGCCTGTCAGAAACGGGCAAAATAACCGCCAAAACGTTCTATGGGGTGAATGGTTGGGTGGCCTGCCATAACTCCGATATTTGGGCTATGAGCAACCCGGTGGGCGATTTTGGCAACGGTGAACCGGTGTGGGCAAATTGGAACATGGGTGGAACCTGGTTGAGCACCCATTTGTGGGAACACTACCGGTTTACACAGGATAAGAACTTCCTGAAAAACGAAGCGTACGACATCATGCGAGGAGCCGCTCAGTTTTGCCTCGAATGGATGGTGGAAGACAAAGAAGGCAAACTCATTACTTCGCCATCCACCTCGCCGGAAAATAAATATGTAACTTCTTCGGGTTATCATGGCGCCACCCTGTCCGGTGGAACCGCCGACCTGGCTATGATCCGTGCCTGTCTGACACAGGCGGTAGAAGCTTCGAAAGTGTTGGATACCGATGCCGGATTCCGGTTGAAACTTGAAAACGCCCTTGCCCGCCTGCATCCATACCGGATTGGCAAGAAAGGGAATTTACAGGAATGGTATTACGACTGGAATGATGAAGACCCGCAACACCGCCATCAGTCTCATTTATTCGGATTATTTCCCGGACATCAGATCACGCCGGATTCAACCCCTGAATTAGCGAGTGCCTGCCGTAAAACCCTTGAAATCAAAGGAGACGAAACAACCGGATGGTCAAAAGGCTGGCGCATTAACCTCTGGGCACGGCTCGGCGATGGAAACCGTGCCTATAAGATGTATCGCGAATTATTGAAATACGTTGACCCTGATGGCGTTAAAGACAGCTATCACAGAGGCGGGGGAACTTATCCCAACCTTTTTGATGCCCATCCGCCATTTCAAATAGACGGGAACTTTGGCGGCGCGGCCGCTGTTGCGGAAATGCTGGTACAGTCGGACGATAACCGGATTATGTTATTGCCGGCTTTGCCTGATGCCTGGAAGAGCGGATCGGTAAGCGGACTATGTGCCCGGGGTGGCTTTGTTGTCTCCATGGATTGGGCAAACGGGAAGCTTAATACTGTCCGGATCCTCGCAAGAACCACCGGAACGACAACTTTGGTCTGCGGTGATAAACACAGGGAGATAACCCTGAAAAAGAATCAGGAAATAACATTGAAATGGTAATTCAGTTAAATCAATAGAATTCAAAAAAGCAAAAAGATATGAGAGTATTCGCAATTATAGGTATTTGGCTCGCTAGCCTGTCAACCGGATTCATTTACGGACAGGCCCAATTTATTACAAACCCCATAAACAACGGTTATTTTGCCGATCCAACCATCGTCAAAGACCAGGGTACCTACTACATTTATGCCACGATCGATCCGTGGGGTGGAAAAGAGGTGGGTGTGCTTGCCACGAAAGATTTTAAAACCTGGGAACAGAAACATATCAATTGGCCGACAAAACAAGCCTGCACCAGCTCAACATCGAGAAATGATATGGTTTGGGCGCCATCGGTCGTAAAAGCCCGGAACGGGAATTATTATATGTACGTGTCCGTTGGCAATGAAGTTTGGGTAGGAGTCAGCAAACATCCATTAGGTCCCTGGAAAAATGCAAAGGCAGATAACTCTCCGCTGATTCCTTCTAATTATTTACCCGGTTTTCATATGATTGATGCCGAATGCTTCATTGACGATGATGGCGAAGCCTATTTATACTGGGGCTCGGGATTGAACTGGGTAAACGGTCATTGTTTTGCTGTAAAACTGGGAAAAGATATGGCTTCGTTTGTTGGTAAACCGCAGGATGTAACGCCGCCAAACTATTTTGAAGCTCCTTTTATGTATAAACGGAACGGGACTTACTATTTGATGTACTCCGAAGGGAAAGCTATTGATGCTACCTATAAAGTCCGTTATTCAACCGGTAAAACGCCTTTCGGGCCCTGGGCTGAAGGAGTGAATAGCCCTATTTTGTCCACAACAGCCGATAGTACCACCTACGGTCCGGGACATCACACCGTGTTTAAGGCAAATGGACAACCATACATTTTATACCATCGCATTCTACCCCCCAAAAAGGACTATGTATTGCGCCAATTGTGTATCGACAGTTTGAACTTTGACAAGGCCGGTAACATAAAACGAATAAACCCGAAAGGCGTAAAAGCTTTCACTAAAAATCATTCAACAAAGTAATTATACCAACTGTCCGATTATAAAACAGGTTGGACTGCTTAATGGTATAAGGTTTTGCTATAAGTGAAAAAGGGGAAATACGTTCGCTCATAAGTCCATATAATTACCCTCATGGGTAACAAAAAACCGCCCGGAAGCCTACAGGCCACGGGCGGTTTTGATTTATAATGGAAGGAGGACAACTGCTTTATCCGGCTTCTGGAATTATTATTTTCCTATTCTTTAAAAATGGAACATTACATAGAATCCCAGGTGCTCTTCATAACCGTTTGGGGTAAACCGGGAAGTTTTTATAGTTAAGTCGCTCGAACCGGGTGAAACAGCCTTGTCTATTTTCACTACCTGGTCACCAATCACCTGCTCTGATTTTGTGCTTAATTGATTCCCTTTTGTGTAAACCAAATTCAAACTAAGTTCGCCGCCGATACATACCTTTGGTAAAATATAGTATTCAAATCCGGCAATTCCACCCAAACCAATATGAAAAGAGTTCGTATTGATACTCTGCAACAATCGATCTTTATTTCCATTATAGGCATAAATGGAAGATGGTGTAGGGTTAATCTCACTCATGGGATTTCCATAGGTATACGTATTTTTTGAATAGTTATATCCGCCAAGTATTTGCGCACCATAAAATCCCCTGATTCTGGTTTCCCCCGTAAACTTCTGATAGCCTATCGAGACAAAATATTGCTGGTCCGACAACTTGTTTGCATCCGTAACCTGCTTATTCGATTGCGGATTTAAAAACCAAGCTGCATCATCGCGTACGTAGGATACATCGTTCTGATTGGTAGATGATACCATGAGAACCGCCCTTAGAGCTTCATTATCCGTTAAATAATATTTGCCATAAAGAACAGGACTACTAAAATCCAACTTATTATTGCTCGTTTGATTAAAGAAATTCCCTACATAGTTGAAAATCGGTGTTGCATCTATTCCAATTCCAAACTCCCCTGCCTTAGGCAAGTAGTCGACGCTTTTTTTCAGCGTTGCCACACTATCTTTTGTTTGCGCCTTCAACGAAATAAGACACAGAGTGAGAAAAGATAATGTTATTATTTTTCTTATAGTCATAGTTGTTATTCCCTTTAATTATTTATTGAGCAGTCATATTATAAGTAAATGAACTGGATGATGTTGCAGAAATCGTTCCGTTCAGGGTATAAGTGGTTGTGGAATTCGTAGTCGGATTTACTGTTAATACCTTATTATAAACGAAAGTGGCATAATATACAATTGTCTTGTTCTTGGGAACACTTATACTGTATTTACCACCTGTAACCGTGGTGGCTTCTCCCCACGAATTATCCAGGGCGTAGAATGTTATTTTTGTACCATCCGGAATGTTTTCATATCCCGGAGTTGTAACATTTAATTCTGCTGTTGCATTTCCGGAAACTTGTACAATATTGGCATTCGGATCAACGGTTAAATCCATCCCCTCGCCAGCGCTCAAATCGTTCGTTGTAGTGTTTACAAAGAAGGAAGAAGAGCCACTAATGGTGTATTCGTAGTTTATATCTTGATATTTTGAATCTGAAGGAGAAGCAATATTTGTATTCCAAACATGTTTGGCGTATTTGAAATCTGATTTCCAGTAAATTATTTCACCTTTAGGAACTACAATGGAATATGTACCGTTTTGCACAATTACAGAGTCTTTCCAACCACTGTTGTAGAAATTAATTACCGTGCCGTTGGGAACATTTTCCAGGCCAACAATCTCCGCATTAAGGTTTGCTTGTACCTTGCCCGATATACTAACTTTGTCTGTGAAATTCGGCAGATCGTTGGCGGTGTAGGTTAAGTCCTTTGAAACGGCCTGACCCGATCGTATTGTAAAACTGGTCGGATTAGTTGAGAAAGCTTTCTTGATACTTTTATACAATGCCCCATAAGCTTGTGTTTGATCTGCTTCGAAAGCAAAAGGTGTGATGGTTACAGTAACGCCTTCGCCGTTTGCCGGCACGGCTACCTGATATTTTCCATTCTCAGCCACTGTAACGGTATCCTTCCATTTTCCGGTTGCAGCATTGTTCAAATCGCTGTAATTAACTTCTACAAATAATTTGGTACCCACAGGCACAAATTCTGAACCATCAGTTTGTAAATTCATTTCGGCAGTTACATAACCTGAGATACTGGCTTTTGGCAAATTGTCAACGTAAACCGGTGAAGACAGGATGTCTTTGTCGCAACTGGTTAGCCCGACTAAGGCCAAAATTGCTAAAGCTGAAAATAATCTTGTTTTTTTCATTTTAAAAATGTTTAGTTGTGAGTAATTGATTTATATCTTTTTTATGAGATTCGGCATTGTTAAAGTTATTATAGCTAACTTACACATTGCTTTCCTATCCAGCTCAGGTTATACATTTTTTTAATTCCCGGAGTTCTGCGTATAAAACTAACTTTATACGTAGAACCGGGAAGTAAACAAACAAATAATAAATAATACTTTTATTTTTAGGGACTACAATTCTGTTACTCCCATTTTCTGTTCTGGCTAAGGATTTTAGATACCTTAATTTTCTTCTTTGTTAGAAGATCCAACTAAATAATATGGTGGGGTGAGGATGTGTAATAGATGAAGTTATGAGCAACGTTCTACTAAACGATGGCAACAAGGGTCTGTAATTTGCAGTGACCAATTGAATCCTGTATATTGATGAATAATATCCCGAATATTCGATCTCACACGATCCTATTTTATCATTTTCTTCTGTTTGCTCAGGGCAACGAATGCTGTATTTGAACATTGTGAATAATTAGCAAATTAGTGAAATCGCAATTATTATTAACTATGTCAAACTATAATTATGACAACGCAAAATTAATTATAATAATTTAAGTCAACAAATGTACTATTTACCAAAAAGGCCATTTTGTGTTAAATTTGAGGATAAGTTGCATATAACCTGACTATCCGGTAAAAAATAATAACTATTTGTAATGAGATATGGATGGTAAAGTTGTAGTAAGAGGTAAAAAAGGAGGTTTTTTACTAAAAAAGGAATAGAATGTCCGATCTTAATAGGTCGCTTTGGTTGCTTTCAGATCCTGTTTGTAAACGGTTGAATCGAACTTCTACATTAACGAAGATTAATGCAATTTTTTCCTTATATATCAATTCTGCTAAAACTAGGAGAAAATAGTTCGGTTCTTAAAGCGCTTTTTAATGTGCTTCAGCTATCGTTCAAACACAGCGGTTGGAGTTTTTCAAGATTCTACGTGTAAAATTAGCAATACACGTAGAACCGCAGAAAGTAAACAAACAAATTAAAGGTTATTATGGCTATCACTATAACGCAACTTTAAGAGACTTTCGGAGTACAGGCGTAAAACTAACAATACACGCAGAACTTGTTTAAAAGTAAGCAAACAAACTAAACAAATCAAAAGGAATTAGGGTCATCACGATAACGAGACTTTTAGGTTTTTCGGAGTTCTATGGGTGAAATGAATAATGCCTGTTGAACTATAGATAATAAACAGACAATTCAGGGCTTGTGTTGTTTCATATTCATTATTCATTTATTTTGCCTACTTTCAAGCTTTTCGGCTTCCGTTCACTACTCTCTTTAGTTATTTTCAGGTAATTCCATTTATCCAACTAAATACTTCTGATCAATCTTCCGGTTGATATTTTACCATTCTGATAACATCGTCACCATGTCTTGATTCTTGGCTCTTTGCTCAATGCTCTATACTCAATACTCAATGCTCTATACTCAATGCTCAATGCTCAATTTCTTTCATATCACCTCAATCCTTTCCTGCAACGCTTTCAGATAACTCCTCGAAATGGTTAACTTGTCTTCGTGCCCGGAGAGTAGGGACAGTTGGCATGATCTTCCTTTAATGCCGACCAGATATTCAAGATTGATAATATGTTGTTGGTTGATCCGGATAAAATTCTGCGAATAACGGAGTATGTCTTCAGCAATTGTGGTGCGTTTCAAGGCTAATTGCGTTTGATCGGTGAGGAAGACTGTCCATTGTTTTTTATCTGTCAGATATTCAAAATAAATTAGTTGGTTTAAACGAAGTAATTGAAACCCGGTAGCGGTGGCTACCATAAACGATTGCTGCAGGAATGCACGGTTGGTTAATTCCAAACGAGCACTATTTATCGCCTGAATGATATTCTCCGGAAGTTCATTTAACCCGGATAGTTCTATCTCATCGTTTTCGGCGGAATCGATCGGAGCTATTGGATTAAGTAAGGTTGAGCCTTCATTATTTTTTGCTTGTTTATCCAGCACCTTGATGGACACTTTTAAAATTTGTAAAGGATCGAGCGGAATAGCAAAACTGTAATTTTCTTTAACCATAAACAACCGAAATTATGATGGTTCAAAGTTAATTATAGTAATCTGAGTCGGCAAATGAAGCTTTTACAGTAAAGGGCTTTTTGCCTGGAATACGTTGATAAGTTGCATATAACGTTACTATCCGGTAAAAAATAATGACTATTTGTTGTTGTAAACAATCAATAATTCTTCTTATAGGAGATAAAATAAGGAGTTTGGCGTAATCAACAGGAGGGGGGAGTTGATTTTTGTGGGGCGGCAACCGTTGTTTATTCTCATATCCCGGATGAAAGAATAAACTAAGTAAGGGGAGATAAATATGACTTTATATCCTTTTTAGTACTTCTCTGGCCTCTATTTGCTGGCCTCATATCATCTCATACCGTTCCTGTAATGCTTTCAAAAAGGTACGTGATATGATAAGTGAATTTTCTTTATGGAAGGGTGGAAATAAGTGGCAGATTTTGTCCTCAATAATCGACAGGTAATCGATGTTAATGATTTGGCTCTGATTAATTTGTATGAATGAAGAAGAGTAATTAAGGATGTCTTCGGCTTTCGTATTCCGTTTTAGTTGTAACCGGTTTTGGTTGGTCAGCACAACCGTCCATTGTTTTTTGTCCTTTTGGTAGTCAAAGAATCCGATTTGGTCCAGGCGCAGCTTTTGATAACCGGATATGGTAGCAACCAGATAGATGTGGTCTGTTTTGTTTAATTGGGAGATGGAATTATGTATGGAACTTTGCGTTTGCTCTTTCAGTACCTTGTTAAAAAAACGATCTAATACCAGATTTAATTCTTTCCGTTCAAACGGTTTCAGCAAGTAATCAAAAGCCGAAGCGCGCAGGGCTTCCAGCAAGTATTTTTCGAAAGCAGTATAGAAGATCACCTGCATGGGCCATGTTATTTCTTCATTCAGTTCGTT
>JAUZOM010000175.1 GCA_030706465.1 Bacteroidota bacterium
AACCGATACCCGGCCCGTTGCCGTTGCCTGAGCCGCCACCCGTTCCATTACCGGAACCGCCACCGTTTCCGCTACCCGGGTTTCCTTTATATATTTTGCTACCTGCAATACCGCCGGCGACACCCTGATCGCCAGGTCGGCCGGTAATACCCTGGCTTGCTCCCGGTTTTGAGGGACGCCGATACAATGCATTTGGATTGATTACCGGTTCAGGTTTCGATTCAATAATTTTCCGGGTTGGTTTCTCGGTTATCTTGATTCGGGTTGCTTCTCCATTGTCATTCGCAAGCAACTGTTCACCACTGGTCTTAGAACGAATGGCCCTGACATCTCTATTCAGTTCTACAGGTTTTGAGGGCGTTTTAATATTGGGAACAGAAATTTTTTCGGGTTGAATATCGCCCACGCCCTCTTCGGAATTACCCAGGTTTACTTCAACTGACATTCCTCCCCCACCCGGATTTTCAGGAAATGGAGGAATAGGCGTGACCAACATGATCCACTTTAATATGAAATACAGTGCAACATTAAACGATATCGTTCCAATCAATGCCCACAACCGGTATCGCGATTCCTGATTATTGCTTGCTTGCTGTTCCATTTGGAGTTTTGGTTGCCAAAATCATTTTAACCTTCAACTTGTTTCCAATTTGAAGCACATTCACCAGATCCTGAACAGTCAAACTGTTATCGCACCGAATAATCACAATTGCATCAGGGTTTTTAGCCACTCCGGACTGCAATGATGATTCGAGCTGATCGGAAGGAACAGGCTTATTATCAATATAATATTGCAAGTCTTTGGTAATTGACAATACAACTTCCTTTTTATGGATCGATTGATTATTTCGCGAGCTGGGCAACGTAAGTTTGATAACATTGGGATTGAGCAGGGTGGAAATGATCAGGAAGAACAACATCAGGAAAAACATGATGTCATTCATTGCCGAAGTACTCACCTCTGCCGTAATCTTGCTTTTTTTTCTTAGGTTCATTTTACCGGCTCTTGAATCATATCAATAAACTCCATCGTATCCTGTTCCATCTTTTGTACCTGCCGGTTAATCATTATATTGAGCCAATGATAACAAATAAATGAAAACATGCCAATCAACAAACCAGCGGCACTGCATACCATTTTTACGTATAATCCGGACGAGACACTCGTTATGCTGACATCACCGGCCAAAGAAATGTCGTGAAAAATCCGGATAACACCTATAATCGTACCAACAAAGCCAAACATGGGGGCAATCCCGGCAATAATTGAAAGGATGGACATGTTTTTTTCGAGCTTATACACTTCAAACTTCCCCACTATTTCGATGGAATCTTCAATCTCCTTGAGCGGTTTTCCCAGTCGTTTTATTCCTTTTTCAACTAACCTTGCAGAAGGAGAATATGATCGTCTGCAATACTCGATGGCTGATTCAATGCGGCCAGCGTAAATACTGTCGCGAATATTGTCCAGAAAATTCTGTTCCACTCTGGATGCCCTGCGGATTACCAGATAACGTTCTATAAATATATATACAGCTATTACCGTCATCAGGGCCAATGGCCACATTAAAGGGCCACCCTTTAAAACCATGTCCCACACAGAAATTGAAGACTCGGTCGGAGGTGCAGATACAACGGGCAAACTTTGGGTGACCTTATTTGCGCTGTCTACAACAGTAGTTGCCGTATTCGTTACTTGAAGCAGAATTGCGGATATCATAATAGTTTATTTTTTTTGTAAATTTATAGATAATAGGAGTTACTTTTAGCAAAGATTAAGCCAAAAGTAGCTTCAGGAGATCAGGAAAATCAATAGAAAGTAAAAAGTCCGAATTATTTAGGATTTAAAGGATCGGGTAATTTAATCTGTTATATATTATTCTTCAATTCTAAGGATGATCTTACCGGCAGTTTTATTTTCCTCAACCAACCTATGAGCCATTGCGGCTTCATGCAAAGTGAAAATTTTATCTACGACAGGTCTTAACGAACCATCTTCAAATAAATGTCTTGCGTATTTCCAAAATTCATGAGTGAGCCGACTCTGATATTCGGTTGATCTTGCCCGCAAAGTTGATCCCATTACTGAAATTCTATGTGTGATCAGATTCAACAGATTAAATCCTTCTACCTTAACGCCCCCCATCGTAGCCAAAAGAACAATTCTTCCGTCATTATTCAGTATTTCAATGTTTTTCTTAAAATAGGGTCCACCTATAAAGTCGACAATGACATCGACCCCTTGTCCGCCTGAAATTCTTTTTACTTCTTCTGCAAAATCAGTGGATTTGTAATCAATTGTTGCACGTGCCCCGAGCTGACTGCAAAGATTGTGTTTTTCCTTTGATGCCGTGACAATTGGGACTGCATCCATTGCCAGGGCAAGTTGAATGGCTGCGGTTCCAACCCCGCTTGCTCCGGCATGAATGAGAATGGTCTCACGTGCCTGCAGATGTGAAAGCCAGACAAGAGATTGATAGGCCGTAAGAAATACCTCTGGTATTGCAGCTGCATTTACTAAATTCAGGGTATCAGGGACAGCCATAACCATGTCTTCGTGCATAATTACATATTGGGCATAACCGCCTCCTGATAGCAACCCCATTACCCTGTCTCCCGCTTTCCATTTCAGGCACCCCGTTCCCACTGAGTCAATTACTCCGGAGACCTCAAGTCCCAGCAAAGGACTTGCCCCCGGGGGCGGCGGATATTTACCTCGCCGTTGTAATGTATCGGCACGATTTACTCCTGCTGCAACTACTTTTATGCGTACCTGTTTAACACCCGGTACCGGTAAAGGCACCTCCCCTAAATGCATAACTTCAGGATCTCCGGGTGTTTCAAAAACAATAGCCTGCATTAAATTATCTTTCATGATTTTTAATAAATTTTATAATACCTAAGTCCACTGGAATATCTTATAATCTGACTTCTTTTGACTAAACAGTGACTTTAATAAATAAATACATACAACATATTCCTAAATCGGTTGTTTTGAAAAGGAACGGCATTTCATCGGTAAATAATTTTATTAAATCGGTCAGATGGAACTCGCATGCCAATTTTTCATTGGTGTTTGTGTTTTCAAACATGCTCGTTTCATGTGCCCATTCCAATTCAGCCTTTAAAGATAAAGTTGTATCAGTTAAATCCATAATTTTGCAAAAAAAATTCAAAGAATAATTTTTCACGAATGAAATTGATTTTGCTGATAAGTGGAGGCGCCTTGGGTACTTTTCTGAGGTATAATGTGGTAGAATATGGCACCCGGTTCAACAGTGGCAATTTTCCACTCGGAACATTGATGGTAAATTTAATTGGAAGCTTCTTAATTGGTTTATCGTGGGGGCTGATGGGAAAGGAGAATATCAAACCCGAAACAAAAGCATTTCTCTTTGTAGGTTTATTTGGAGGTTTTACAACGTTCTCCTCCTTTGCGCTTGAAAATTTTCATTTAATGAGAGGTGGGGATTTCCGCACGGCATTAACATACCTCACAATCAGCAATATAGGAGGTATATTGTTGGTTTTTGCCGGTTATATTTTTTCGCAGACGCTGTTGAATTTTTTCCGCAGATAAAAATCATTCGAGGTGCATACCATTGAACCATTTTATAATTGGAGACACCTTTATATCGCCTCTGAAGATGAGCGTTCACCTTTTTATGAGCGCACTTACAGTGAATTTGAATTTACAAACCAAATATATAATTACCTCATTCATCCTCAATGGGATCAGTTTGGATCCGACACACTCTATTGCAAAATATTGTATGTCAATTATGACGAACATTTTTGCATCATTGAAATGCTGGGTGAATGGAATGACTGTTTGTACAATGACATCATGTTTTTCAAGAGAAATGTCATAGAACCGCTTGAAGACGAAGAAATTAATAAGTTCATACTCATTGGTGAAAATGTATTGGTCTTCCACTCATCTGACGATGCCTACTATGAAGAATGGTTTGATGACATCGAAGAGGGCTGGATTGTCTTTATCAACTTCCGGGATCATGTGATTCAGGATTTTAAAGATGCCAGGCTCGATTATTATATTGCAATGGGAGATCCCTTCACGGAAGTCACCTGGCGCCGTTACTCCCCTTCGCATTTGTACAAAAAAATCAATGATTGGTTTGCAAAACGCTTACCTGAATAACTCATTTCACAATTAAAAACTGATATGAAGAGGCATTACAACATAACAGTCAGAGGTCGGGTGCAAGGTGTCGGGTTCCGTTATAACGCCCGCCGTCAGGCCATGACACTTGGACTCGATGGCTTTGTGAAAAACATGCCGGATGGGAGCGTATATATGGAAGTAGAAGGAAATCAAGTTGATTTGGATGAGTTTGTCTACTGGTGCCATACCGGTCCTTCCTATTCAAGGGTACTCGACGTCATAGTCAGCATCAGCAATTTAGAAGGTTTCACTGGTTTCAGCGCTTATTGAATTAACTTCTGCGCCCGGGTGATTTCTCTTTTCCCCGGAGGGCCCGGAAGATTTTCTATCACAAAACCGGCCGCCTTTAAAGCACGTTTCACCCGGCCTTTTGCACAATATGTCACCAAAATCCCCTCATTTGCCAAAACCCTGAAACATTTATTAAACACCTCCTGCCCCCAGAGCTCCGGTTGGGCTTCAGGAGAAAATGCATCAAAATAAATTAAATCAAAAACACCATTTGCCAGACCGGCCTCCATAAAACCAACTTGTAGTTTTCTGAAATTAAAAACAGGTTGTATCAAATATTCTTTATCCCATTCACATTCATGCATGGTTTTGAAATAAGGCAAACTGTTTCCCTGCAGCAACTCACAATAATTTAATTGCTGCACAATCGAACGTGATATGGGAAAAGGCTCCAGCCCAAGATAAGAAACGGGAATCTTGTTCTTTTCCGCTTCAATTGCCGTCAGTAAGGCATTAAGTCCGGTTCCAAAACCTATTTCCAGAATCCTGATCGGTTTAAAATCAGAGGCTAAACCCTTTTGCCTAAATAATGATTCTTTAATAAAAGTTTCTTTGCTTTGCACTGATTTTGACTCATTTCCGGATGCCGCAATTCCAATTGAATAGTTTTCCGTTAATGTTCGAAGACCCGCATTAATAAAAATATGCAAACTTTCAGTAAGGGCACCGTGTATACTATGATAACATTCACCTGCTTTTTCAGAAAAGAGGGTATACGAGCCATCTTCGCAAAGTTGTAATGTTTTATTCATCGTGCAAAATTACAAAGGAGCAGCATATCATGGTTGAAAAATCTTAAAGCATCTTTTTTTTCGTCTTTTAATGAATTTGTTTATTAGACTTTTCGAATCTAAAATGTGTTATATTTGCCCGATTAAAACTGCAATCAAGAAATTGGTATGATCCTAAACCAATCATTGGGACTAGATTTCATAACCCATTACTTCGACCTCTAAAAACAAACAAATTTTTACATTACAATTACAGATGAAAAAAAGTATTTTATTTGCATGCATGATGGTTGCTACAATTATTTTTTGTAGTTCAGCTTTTGCTCAGAGAAACAAAAAACAAGCTAAGGAAACACAACCTGCTCCTCAACCTGCGGCTGTTGTAACACCTCCCCCTCCCATGTTTTCGAACCGCATGGATACTATCAGTTATATTCTCGGGGCCGATATTGCAAAAAGTTTCATTAAAAACGAAATGAAAATAAATCAGGATAAGTTATTCAAGGGATTTACCGATGGAATGGCCAAAAAGGATACCATTTTTACTGAAGCCCAGATAAGTAACATCATGAAAGCATACCAGGAAGAGATGATGAAAATCATGCAGGACAAGGCCGATGCAGAAGTGAAGAAAGCACAGGATGCTTCCAAAGCATTTTTAGCTCAAAACAAAACAAAAGAAGGTATCACTGAACTTCCAAGTGGTGTTCAATACAAAATACTGAAAGAAGGTACAGGCCCATTTCCTCAGGAAACGGACTCCGTGACCGTTCATTACAAAGGGACACTTATTGACGGAACTGTTTTCGACTCTTCTATTGATCGTGGAGAACCCGTTACGTTTCCTTTGAACCAGGTTATCAAAGGATGGACAGAGGGAATGCAGAAATGTAAGTTAGGTGGTAAAATCCAACTCTTCATCCCGAGTGATCTTGCCTATGGTGATAAGACGACGGGCCCGATCCCCGGTGGATCAGCACTTATTTTCGAGGTAGAATTATTAAAAATTAAAGCTGCTGCTCCTGAACCTGAACCGGCAAAAGAAACGAAGGCGGCTCCTGCAAAGAAGGCACCGGCAAAGGCTGCACCTAAAACAGCTGCAAAAAAAACAGCCACAACCAAAACGACTGCTAAACCAGCTGTAAAATAACCACCGGCTATCTATCATTTGAACAAACCCCTGAACGACCAATCACAATGTAGTTTTTCAGGGGTTTTTCTTTATTTCATGTCCGGTAAATTCCTTCATTGACTGTTTACGATATTAAATCACTAAATTTTAATATGAAACGAGCATGATCGAAGATCACAAACAACGATGAAAATCTTCCATGCGAGTTCCATACGACCTATTTAATACAAATTATTTTCGTATGAAAAAATGAAGTGAACTTTACATTATTGGCTAACTAACTATCTTTTGACTACATAGCACAAAGCATTTTAAAGCAATACTTTAACAATACTTTAATATTTCCTTCCAAACAAAAACATCGATAATATGTCTTATTTTGAATAATTTAGCAATCATTAAATGTCAACCGTACAATTATTTTAATTAATTAACAATCCTTTAAGATTTTAATCAATTATTATTCTATAATATTGCAACCTAACGTTTAACAAAATATTTAACCGTGAACATCAAACATTTACTATTTGCAATAATGCTGAGTTTGATAGGTATTTCGCCCGCTCTTGCGCAAACCAGATCAACCATAACACTTAAAGGCATTGTTAACGATAGTACCACAAACCAACCGCTGTCGTTTGCAACGGTAACGCTGCTGAGTATTAAAGATTCATCTGCTGTGGTTGGTGGTCTGACAAATATTAAAGGTGAATTCAACATTCAGAATGCCCGGACCGGAAATTATGTACTGAAGATTGCCTTCATGGGATACAAAAGCTTTTTGAAACCCCTTGCAGTCAAATCAGGCAATAAAGAGATAAACATAGGGACAATTGCTTTGAAAAGCAATGCTAAAACACTTGGCGAAGTAGTTATTTTAGGGCAAAAGGCACCTGTTGTTGTTAAGACAGATACCGTTGAGTTTACATCGGTGAATTTCAAAGTTGAGAAGAACGATGTTGTCGAGGAGATGATAAAAAAGCTTCCCGGTGTTCAGGTGGATAATGATGGAAACATCCAGGCTCACGGAAAGGATGTAACAAAGGTCATGGTGGATGGTAAGCCATTCTTTGGAAATGATCCCAAGCTTGCAACACAAAACCTTCCGGCAGAAATGATTGATAAGATTCAGGTTATCGATCAAAAATCGGATCAGGCCCAATTTACAAAGATCGATGATGGTCAGACTGAAAAAGTAATCAACATCATCACCAAAATGGGATACAAGCATGGAAACTTTGGAAAACTTTCGCTCGGCGGTGGTGAATCTGTTGGCTTTAATGCCGACAACCATTACGATTTAAGTGGTATGTTTAATTCATTCAAGGATGACCGTCAACTATCTGTTATTGGAATGTCGAATAACACCAACATCACTCGTTTTACGGCTGATATGGGCGCCAGCATGAATACCTTTGGCGGTGGATATCGTGGCGGCGGTGGCGGTGGCGGCGGCTACGGGTTTGGTGGAAACGGCATCAATGTAACCAATGCTATTGGTGTTAACTTCAAGGATAAAATTGGAAAAGTTGACTTTGCAGCCAGTTACTTCTTTAATGGAAGAAATAACAACACTTTCCAGAACAGCCACAGACAAACATTGTTAAGCGACAGCAGCTTTTTGACAAATACAATCAGTCAGAGTAATTCAAACAGGACGAATCACAGATTCAACATGCAAATGGATTACATGGTTGACTCTTCATTTTCAATCCGATTTGTGCCTAATATCAGCATAGGCAATAA
>JAUZOM010000176.1 GCA_030706465.1 Bacteroidota bacterium
AAACACGATAACAATACTTACCTTTAAAACCACCAAAACCGAGGTTACAACGGACGATGTTTTGACACCACGGATAATGACTGCTGTGATCAGAAATACAATAAGTATCGCGGGTAAATTAATGATCCCGTGAATAACCGAACCATCGATCGAGTTGACACTCTCGAATGGAGAAAGGGCTAACTGAGGAGGAAAATGAATATCAAAGTAGCCCAGGAATTTTACCAGATACTGCGACCAGCTGATGGCTACCGTGGCTGCCCCAACCGAATACTCCAGGATCAAATCCCAACCGATAATCCAGGCAAACAGCTCGCCCAGACTGGCGTACGAATAGGTATAAGCGCTCCCTGCAACCGGCACTAAAGAAGCAAATTCAGCATAGCAAAGGGCATTGAAACTACAACAAATGGCTGCCAGCATAAACGATATAATAATGGCCGGTCCCGCATTATTTGCTGCAGCGATGCCTGTTAGTGAAAACAAACCAGCACCAATGATTACGCCCACTCCAATTGAAATAAGGCCAAAAGGACCCAGTTTACGTTTTAATGTGCCGTTACCGGTCTCAGCAGCTTCGTTTAACAGGGAAAGTATTGTTTTTTTTCTAAATAATGTACTCATTTATCTGGTTTAATAATTCTGCAGGATAGCTTAGTCTATTGTTTTTTAATTCAAGATTATTTTAAAACTCTTATTTTCAACAGAGTCAATAATTCAACATTCTTTCAAACTCTGCAATTATATCATCTCTTTCTTTCAATGTGATTTTGCTACTCATACTTCTGCCTTGGCTCGCATCTAAGTTTTAGTTAACTCTTCTTCCCCGCTACTTTCACTCTATGATGTAATATAGATAGATTAACCCTTTAATGATGAAGGCAACTATCTCAAAAGGTAGAACAAAAGCCAACCTAAAGCCTGATAAAAACGAGATAAAGGCAGGATCGGAACAGCCCTAATTTTATTCAACGATTGAATTAGCCGAAATAAAATTGGGTTTTGAGGAAAAAGAGCTGTCCAAAATCAGCAAAATTGAACATTTTAATTTTTCCGCATGTATTATCTTTTAAAAATAGAAACTTTCTTCGTCAGTAAAAAAGAATCTGACATTCGTCATTCTCATTATAATGTCTTTACAATCAAATGAGATTGCTGCTCGCCGGAAGTATAGACACGGTGAGTGGCTTTCGTATAATCCGACTCTTTGGCATGATAAATATCGATGAACTGTTGGGGGTTCCGATCGACCAACGGGAACCAGGAACTCTGAACCTGCACCTGTATCTTATGACCTTTCAAAAATGTATGAGCCACATCACGCAGTTCAAACTTAACCTCCGTCACCTTACCCGGAATCAATGGTTCAGGGTTTGTAAGACTGTTCCTAAACTTTGCCCGAATGACATCGGCACGTATCAGTTCCTGAAATCCACTTAACTGGATGCCAGGCTTTGTAGCCTGATCATTTTTCAGGGTATCAGGGAAAACATCAATGACTTTTACCACGAAATCGGCATCTGTACCGGTTGTTGAAACAAACAGGTCAGCTATAATAGGTCCCGAGAGTGTTTTATTCATATCCAGTATTTCTGAAGTATAAACCAGCACATCAGTGCGTGTTGCAGCAAAACGCTGATCTTCGATCATATATTCTGCCCCCGGGTTGAGTCGTGTTTCGCTGGTGAAAGGCACGGGTTTCTTCGGATCACTTACATATTCGTCAAAAGTAACGGTATCGGTTGTTGCTGAAAATGCGAGCTTTCCTTGACTGCTTAAATAGATATTTTCATCATGTGCTTCTACAGGTGGCCATTGCGGATAGTTTTTCCATACATTCGTCCCCGTTTCAAAAATAAGGGCTTTGGGCAACTCAAGCGTTCCTTTATTTTTTAAATAATAATTAAAGAAAGGCAATTCAACTTTCTCCCGGTAATAAACCGAAGTTTCAGAACCGAAGTCGATATTTCCAAAAGAACTTCCGGTACCACGTGCAAAGCCGCCATGCGACCAGGGACCGACTACAAGTCTGTTATCTGCGTTCTGATTGTTCTGATTGATGGTTTGAAAGGTTTTCAATGGCCCATACAAATCTTCGGCATCAAACCAACCTCCTACTGTCAAAACAGCCGGTTTTACATTTTTCAGATAAGGCAACGGCGTGCGGCTTTGCCAGTAAGAATCATATGTTCCATGATTCATAAACTCAATCCATACAGGTATTTGATGCTTGTAATACTTGTCATTCAGGTCACTGAAGGTGCCATTTCTCAGGAAAAACTGATAGCCATCCTGTGTAGGGAGATCAAATGCTGCGGCATGTTTGGTAGTAGGTTCCGGACGCACTTGTCCAAAGTTAGAAAAGAAAAGAAAATTACCCAGGAAGAATGCCCCGTTGTGGGTAATATCATCCCCTATAAACCAATCGGTAACTGGAGCTTGGGGTGATACCGCCTTTATGGCCGGATGGCCGCTCAGGATAGTCTGGGTGGCATAAAAGCCCGGGTATGAAATGCCCCATACTCCGACTCTTCCATTATTATTGCTGATATTTTTCAAAAGCCAGTCGACCGTATCGTAAGTATCTGTGCTTTCATCAATATCTTTTTTACTTTTCTTATTGGGATTAAATGGGCGCGTATCTACAAAATCACCTTCCGATTCCCATTTACCTCTTACATCCTGATAAACAAAAATGTACCCTTCCCTGATAAACAATCCGGAAGGACCTAATGACGTTTTAAATTCCGAAGTTCCGTAAGGTGCTACAGAATAGGGCGTGCGGCACAGAATAAACGGATACTTACGGGAAGTATCTTTGGGGATATAAATGGACGTAAACAACTTAACACCATCACGCACTGGTATTAATTTTTCGATCTTGATATAATTATCACGAATAAAAGCGGAGTCTTCTTTGTTAAAGCCCCTGCCATTCTTAGCAATGGCAGGGATCGTTTTTGGCTGGTGCTGAGCAAATAACTTATTTGCAGGTATTGCCAATGAGAATAACAAAGTAATAACACACACTAATTTGAGGGTTATCCTGTCTCTGTTCATACTGTCTGTTTATTGTCCTTTAAATTTATCCCAGTTAACTTCACTGGCAGGTTTGGCCAATTGAGTAAACACGACTCCATCATCCGATGCAACAGGTATTTCATTTAAGCGGTTATACCTGCGAAGATCAACCCAACGGTGTGCTCCCGGCTCGAACCATAATGAATAACGGCGTTGAAACAATATCTCAGTAATTAAGCTATTCAGATCGGTAGCTCCGGTATAAGGGGCTAAATTTGCCGAAGAACGAATAGCATTAATTGCACTTACAGCATCATCCGTATGATTTAATTGAGCCGAAGCTTCGGCATAAATCAAGATCAACTCTTCATTCCTGATAAATTTGATAGGGGAAGTTTGGTCTGCCCATCGTTTATCCTGATACTGGCTCGACAGAGGTACTTTTCCGGCTGTACTCACCAAAGGAGTTGTTCGATGAAAGAACTTGGATGTTACCCTTGAATCGCCCGGAAGAGCGTCCTCGATTAATGATGGGTGCACCACCGCCCCACTGTTATAGGAGGCATCCAGAACGTGATACAAAGGATTGTATGTATCAGGAGCACTACCATACACATGAGCCGGCCCGATATTGACATCTCCATTCAGGTCGAAAAACGATTGAGCCAAAGCAACCAACGCTCCCTGCCAGTCCTTTTGATAAATAGCCACCCTGGCAGCCAATGCCCGGTTTACTTTTTTCAATCCGGCGGGTGTATTAAATCCATCATACCCGCTTGTCAGCGTAAATGGAAGTGTCGTTCCACCAGCCGATAAGAGACTATCTCCCTGGTCTAGGACTCCTTTTATCGCTTTGAGCGCATCCGTATAACTGACAAACGGACCCGGGTTCAAAGGATCAGAGACATCTATGCGAATGCCATTTTCATACAACGAATTAGCAGGTATCAGATATTGGTAGCCTTGTATCGTTTTGGCAAAACCAATGATTGCATTCTTTTGTGTTCCGGTGACTGACGAAGTATTCTTAACAGCGCTTATTAATACATTTGCCTGCTTAATTGCCGAATAAGGACCGGTATAAGCAGCATCAACACCGTAGAAAGTAGAACTGGGAACCGCCTCAGCCTGACCGGTCCAATACTGGACATTCCGGGGATCGGAGCCATTAAAATACCATATTTCTCTTCCGAAGGTACCAAAAGCATTTGCAGCAGCACTAACATATGCTTTGCTTTGGGATTCGAGTCCGGTTACAAGGTTTTGCAACTGACCAATCGTTGCATTTGAAGTTACGCTTGAAACCGATGGATTATTCGAGTCCGGTATATTTTGTAATTCGCAGGAAGATACGAACAATAAACCGGCTAAGAATAGATAGGTGGATATTTTATTTTTAGTTTTCATTTTTTCTGTTTTAGCTGTAAGTAATTATAAATCTATCTTTAAATTGAACAAGATACGTTTTGAAGACGGATATTGGAACAAATCGGTACCTGAATTAATCGCGGATTCAGAACCGAAGCTCGACACCTCAGGATCATATCCTTTATACGGAGTAATCGTGATTAAATTGGTTGCCGATACACCAACACGAATCCGTTCAATAGTCTTAGCGAATGTGTATTGAAGGCTCTTTTTCGGTATAGTATAATTTAAACCGACTTCCCTCAACCGAAGATAGCTTGCATCCTGAACATATTGTGCAGCCGTAGTACCCAGGTCATTTTCTCTGACAGTATGATTTTCATTCCAGTCAGCAGTAGTTTCTCCTGCATCAGTATTATACAACGTCAGATTAAGTACCTTTCCTCCTTTTTTCCAATCCCAAAGGGCAGACAAGTCAAATCCGTTTAAAAAGGAGAAATCATTAAACCAAGATGTTTGGAAATCAGGTTGAGAATTGCCATATACGGTATAGTTTCCTGACGCAGTCAGCGGCTTACCTACAATAGTAGTTGGTGAATATCCCTCTTTGATAAGATAGGTTCCAAATGTCACCCCATATACTCCTGTTGTATACGATGGCACATCCAGCTTTGTAATTTTTGATGTATTTTTGGCAAACTGGATACGGCTGTTCCAGGTAAAGTCTCTTCCCGATATTGGAGTCCCTGACAGCGATAATTCAATACCTTTATTGCTTAATGAGGCTGCATTTACTTTCTCGGTGCCAAGTCCTGTTGACTGCGCAAGTGTCAAATCCTGAATTAAGTCACTCACATTTTTCACATAATAGGTTCCTTCAAATACTAATCGGTTATTAAACAAACCTATATCTGTCCCGAATTCAAGTTCTCCGGCACGTTCAGGTTTAATGTTCGGGTTACCCACAGTCGTTGAGACCACCGAACCTAAATTGCCGCCCACAATTACCGGAGTCAGCGAGCTGTAAATACTCCCGTACGGAGGCAATCCACCCGTTTCACCATAAGCGGTACGAAGTTTGAATTCACTGATTGTGCTTATTTTCCAAAAATCAAATTTAGTCAGGTTTATTGCCAACGACGCTTTTGGGAAAGCATAAAATTTATTAGCATCACCATTCAGCGTTGATTTATCAAACCGTAATCCTGCTGTACCAATTATCTGGTCGTTAAAGTTTATTTCTTCCTGGCCTACCGTACCAAAATCTTGAACCTTTTGAGTATTCTGTGTTATTACAGATTGCACCCTTGCCTGGCCTATAGATTGCTGACCGGCTACTAACCCCTGTCCCCGGTCAAACAATGAATTTGATTGTGTTTCCAATCCTATTGCACCTACCTGAGTTGTAAATTGGAATTTATTCGCTTTTTGTCCGTAAATAAGAAAACCCTGGAAATTCGTATTGATTTGCTGCGTTGTTCCTAAAAGCAGATCGCCGGGATTTGCCAGATTGCTTTGTGATTGTAAATAATCCGGATAATACTCCTTGCTATTCTGGCTCAGAAAGTCTACCCCGCCTTGTAACGATAGTTTCAAGGTCGTATTCTCTTTTTGTATAAATTTAAAGTTAACAATCCCAGATTGAATAAAGCGATTGATCTTTGCATTATTAATTGCCTTATCTCTCAGTTCAAGAGGATTTTCACCTTCCGAATAAGGATTACTCGGATAGATACCATTTACAGGATATGGATTGTAGTAGTTTGGTAAAAATGCGGCAATATAACCTAACGTAGCCCCAGAATTATTCTCATTACCTGTAAATCCCCGATCGGTATTGCTGTTCAAATAATTGGAATTAACCGAAAAATCAATCCATTTATTAAACTTGTGATCAAGGTTTAACCGTAAGGACAAACGGTCAAAGCCGGTATTCTTAATGATTCCCTCTTCATCAACAAGTGACCCTGAGACGTAAAAGGTTGTTTTATCATTACCTCCCGAAACTGTCAGGTTCGTATTTCGCAATAATGGCGTTTCCCCATAAAGTATTTTTTCAAAATCATACACTTTTCCATTGGCTGCTGCCAGGCTTTGTAACTCCCGGGCTTGTATACTGGCTGGGAAAGCCTGTTTAATCTTTGCTGCATCCCAAGAAGCACTTCCAATGTACTTTCCGATGGTTGCAAAGCCAATATCTTGTCCGAAACTGATCTTCGTTTTGCCGCTTTTCCCTTTTTTAGTTGTGATAATAATAACACCAGCATTAGCACGCGTACCGTAAATGGCCGATGCCGAAGCACCTTTCAGTACCTCAATTTTTTCAATATCATCGGGATTAATGTCAGCCAACCGGTTACTAACATCGTCCTCACGTGAAGTCCCGGCTGCTGTAAGAGTCGATTTACCGGTAGGTAAGGAATTATTATTAAGATATACTCCATCTATAATATATAAGGGTTGCGAGTTTCCCTGCAATGTGCTCAAACCCCTCAACAATATAGCTGTTCCGCCACCTGGAGCCCCGCTGTTGGAACGAATGCTTGCACCGGGAATCTTTCCGTACAATGCCTGATCAACAGTTTGAGGAGGCGTTGTACCTGTCAACTCATCATTCGAAATAGATGTTATGGCATTTGCCAGGTTTGATCGTTTTAAGCCGGTTGCAAGACCGGTAACAATAACCTCGTTCAACCTGTTTCTGCCTTCAGCCAGGTAAATGATAACGGGCTCTGCTTCATAAACATCAATCTCCTGATTCTTATACCCTAAGTTAGAGATCAATAAAGTCACAGGAAGTGTCTTTATATTGAGATTAAAGTCACCGTTTGCATCTGAGACAGTACCGCCGGATTTTCCTTTTAGCCTAATGGTTGCACCAATGACAGACGATTTGGAACTCTCTTCGAGTATCTTCCCTCTGATTTCGATCTGTTGCGCAAAAGCTGAAAGAGACGTAATAAATGCAATAAGGAGTGTTATCCCATATTTGCGCAAGTTGAGATGAGGAAACATTTTATAGTTTCCAAAAATAAATAATAATTTTGTCATACACTTTTTTAATTATAGCAGGCATACCCTTAATCAGTTTGCCGACGGAGAATTGGGAATAACTGCTTTTGTTTATAAATAATACTATTTTTCTTAATTTCATCGACAAGTATTTTTCTGTCAACCTGGTTGTTTATTCTTCAAATTCATGTTTATCCAGATCCAAAAAACCCTATCTTTTATAATCAACTTGATGCTGATCGTTGGATTCACTTTTCCATGCTACACAATCTATTTTTCAATGAAGGAATACGTAAATTTCGTATACTAATTATGACCAATTTATGTAGTCTTGCTATCTACAGTCCCTATAACATAGACAAATAGAGCAAATAACAATTAATAATAAGCCGTTTTCATATCCTTATTTGATTAAAACGGATATAATATTTGACCTGCCAAATCAAATAGAGCTGACAAATACAATTGAGTTATTTAAAATAATTTTTTTTGTGGTTCGTCCTGTTATTGAATACAGCTGGGAAGCCTGATTGAAATAAGGACTAAGAATTTGTTGAAGAATCAACAAGACATGCTACAACAGCACATTCGCATGGAAGAGGTAGGAGTAGAAAATGAATCCGAAGAGAAAGTGATTTTTGCTAAAGACAAATAGTAATCTTCG
>JAUZOM010000177.1 GCA_030706465.1 Bacteroidota bacterium
TCGCAGGCTGATTTGGCACCCCAGTAAGCACCGGTCAGGTCATAATAATAGTCATAGGTTTGCCACACCATGGAAGGATAGGCCGACTGGCTCATCCAGGTCATAATACCGGACGCATCTTCCCAGATATGATCTTCCCACCCTTCGTACATGGCCTTGTTCGTTTCTATATTCAGAAGTTGCGCTTTCCGGCAATATTCTTCAATTCCCTTGGGTTCTCCATATCGTTCGGTAATACTTTTATCGTAATTATCAGGAGCTGCATTGAATGCCCTGTTTCCAAAGAAGTGCTTGTCCCACATTTCATTCCGTGGCCACAGCTTGTCCTGCGGCATGAATTTCCTGAAACTTTCTATATTCGGAAAAACTGCTGTCCCGATTTCTGTTCGCAATCCCCAGCCTCTGGTACCTCCTATGCTCTCCGGATAAGGCGTAAAGTACCATTTGGGGTCACGATTGCCCCAATAACCGCTGCCTGATAAATTACCCTCGTGTGAGTTCCCCTGATAGTATCGGTCATTCCCGTCGAACGTGCGGATATCTTCACGGATCCAGTTATTCAAAGGCGGTTCAGGCCACCCTTCATTATCACCGCACCAGACTGCAATGGAAGGATGATTCCTGAAACGTTTTATCTTTTCTATTACATTCGAATTAAAACAATGAATATCACCCGGCAAATTTGGATTCGAATTTAGCCAAAAATCATCCCAAACCATGATCCCGTATTTGTCGCATGCGTCATAAAACTCTTCGTCAGTAGTAGAACCTATCCAGTTTCGGATCATATTGAAATTCATTTCTTTATGATATCTCACCTTGGTGTCATACTCTTTACCTCTAGCCCGCAACAGGTATTCCGACATTCCCCAGTTTCCTCCTTTTATAAACATTCTGACGCCATTGATGGAAACATGCAAAACACCTCCAATAGTATCGTATGAATACTGCTTGATTCCGAATGTGATTTTCTTTACATCCGAAACCCGATCCCCGACTTTCAAACTTAAATCACAGGTATAAAGGTTAGGCTGACCATATCCGTTTGGCCACCATAACTGCGGATGGTTGATGGTTAACTGATCGAATTCTTTTTTATCCAGTTTTAACTCTACGGAACGGTTTGCTTCGACATTCACTTTCTTGGTAAAAACGATATTCCCGGGTTGGATAACTCCACTTAGCTCTCCCTGGATGTATTGTCCGGAGGCATTCCTCACTCCTACTGAGACTGACAAATCAGCCCTGGCATTGGTAGGTAACAACGTTCTGATCCAGGAGTCTTCCAACACGATATTTCCTGTATTCGTCAGAAAGACCTTATCGGTTATCCCCGAATTGAGTCCAGGTACATAGGGCATCCAATCCCATCCGCCACTCGAAACATAAGTCGGACTGGCATAATTCGACATGGGAGGTTCGGGAACCGAAACCAATACGGCAAGTACATTATTCGAATGTTTAAGAATCCGGTTGGTAACATCGAACTTCCCTTTATCCATGAATCCATCCAATACCCCTATTTTTACACCGTTCAGATAAACCTGTCCACGTCGATTGACTCCCTTGAAATTGAGCCAAATCCGATCTTTTGTAAAGTTATCCGGTACGGTAAATTCTGTACGGTACCAAAAACTTTGATCGTATTTGGTCTTGTCTACATTATAGATATTATCGCCGAAATTCGGGTCTTTCTCTAATCCTGCATTCACATACGAAGTGAATACAGTACCCGGAACAGTCGCTTCTATCCAGTTTCCGGTATTACAACCAGGTTTGAATGCATTTACACTGTCGCTTCCAACCTCACGTTGAGGCTTAAGCTTCCAGTGAAGGCTGTTTGAATTATCAAGGGATTGGACCCCTGTTTGGGAAAAACCCGTAGTACAAAGGATTAGACTTCCCGTCAAAAGCAAAAGTCGGGATGGTCTAAAGATATCGTTCTTCATTTGTCTAAATGGATTATTTTTAATGGCACATTTTCTGATGAATTTGTGCCCCCTGATGATTAATGTCTAAAGCAAGAACCTCTGAAAAGAATCCGGAAGCTGCTTTTTTATCCCCTAAACCCAACATTCCTAATCCCATCACATAATTGCAATGAATCCGGTTTCGGATATTCAGGTTTTCATCCCAAATGGCTAAATCGGGTAGAGAAACCGCGAAATAATCAATACGGCAATTATCGTTCACATGTTCTTCGCCATGGCGAATCAGGTTTTTAAAACAAATCTCCGACTCCTTTTCATAACCGAGCGCTCTCTTGGCCAGTCCCTGGTAGAAGATTTTATCCGGCTGGGAGTCATTGTAGAAGAAAGCTATCTGGGGTTCGGAAGAACCGATAGTCGCCTTTTCGAATAATATTGTTGCTTTTCCCAATTCACCAAGACCCTCGTAAGCAAGGCCTTTATAATAATAAATGTCATTCTCTTCGGTATTTGGTAATTTACCTTCACCTAAATTATGAGGATATGATTCCGTTTCCTGTAACAAGGCAATAGCATCGGAATATCGTTTCTCCTTTATTGCCCGTTTTGCCAGTTCTACCCTGCAAAATACATATTGTCCGGTAATTTTTCCTTCACCTCCCTCCCAGGGATGAAAAATACGCTTATCAATTAATTCCTTTGCCTGTTCAAATTGCTCCAGTTGATTATGAAGCGTAATATATTCTATACTTAAATCATCACGTGAATTCACTAATTCCAGGTGATTTTTCAGAAATGCCAACCTTTCTTTATGCGACCTACCCATTTTTTTATAAAGCTGATCGAGCTCCATCAAAATACGGGAATCGGAATTATCCAATGAGAATGATTTTTCCAGAGCTGCTAATGCTTTTTGTTTGTCATTTAATTTATTGTAATATGCTAATGACAAATTCCGCCATACTGTTGGAAAGCTTGCGTCCAATTCAGCCGATTTCTCCCACGACAAGATGGCTTCATCATATTGTTGTTTGGAATACCAAAAATTACCTAAGAAATAAGGTGCCTTAGCTCCGGCAGGATAATTCTTTATGGCATTTTGCAATATAATGACTTCTTCAAAACGATTCGGGAAACAATAATCCGGATTGCATTCTTCGGCTTGTTTGTATAATTCTAATGCTGCCTTTTCATCCCCGCTCATTTGGTTAAAGTAACCCAATGCATACAGGACTGTCGGGTAAATTACAGAAGAAGTTTCCAGGTAAATCGCCAATAAGCGGATAGATTCATCGTACAGGCCTGCAGCAGAAAAATCAAGGGCATATTCCAGATAATTATGTACCCATCCCCGCATCAGTGTTTTCATGGTTTCAAGACATTCAGGATTCCCCGTTAAAAGATATTTTTCAAAATGACAACCACTATTGAAATGATCAATCTTTAACGAATCCTCAACCCACGACAATGCTTCTTCCGTACGTCCTAATTTGCGTAGAATTGAGCCTTTCAATTGTCGGGATTTGTGGTTATGCCAATTGCGAACCAGGGAACGATCCACATTATCCAATGCCTGGATATAATCGCCCTTAGCCGTATCTATTTGTGCTAAGGAAAGGTAAGCTGCGTCTTGCCAGGCAACATTCCAGGTTGCTTTAAAAAACGCATCATAGGCCTCATCGTTTTTTCCTTGTATTTTACAACATAAACCTAATTGATAATATGCTTCCCCATCATACGGATTCGGATTCCTTTCCGTCAAGGTTTCAATCGCTTTTCTAAAATAGGCTTCAGCCTTCTGGAATTGGCCTTTGCGCATAAGCAACAACCCCAAAGCATTGTTGCACCGGATATCGGTTTCATCTCGGCGCAACGCTTCCTGATAATAATCCATCGGATTATAGGTGGCATGACGGTATTGCTCCAAATGTAAACCTGTCAGAAACAATTGTTCAATTGAAGCTATGTCTTTCGGATCTTTTGCTGCTTTTGCCGGTTCGGGTAATGGCTTTTCTTCCGGCTTTTTTGTCTCATATTCTATCATCAACTTTCCTTGATGATCAAGAACTTGTAGTTTCAAGTTTTCAACTATAGAAATCCCCATCGGGACAGTTTCCATATAAGGAGCTTCAGGTGAAACCTGAATTTGTTTTTCAAAAATCAGCTTTTGAAAATTATCTTTCAATACGACTTTCAGGTTGTTATACAAACTGGTGGTATAAACCACTACAGTTGCATTTCCTTCTTTTACTTCCAGGTTTACGATTACATCTTTGGAGGCATTTTTCACATAGCCTACCAGGCTGTAAGGCATGAAGTACTGAACCCACGATTTTTCCTCGTAAGGTTGAAGCCATGAAAAGTCCGGTTGATTATCCGTATAAACACCCGTCATCAACTCAATGTACGGTCCATCTTCATCGGTCAGGTTTCGATCCCAGGCCTGGCCGAAATCGCTGTTTCCCCAGGTCCATTGTTTTTTGCCGGGCGAAACATTATGGTTGGCTACGTGTAATAGGCCACCTTGTTCTTTTGTTTCATATCCTCCTACAAAATCGTATTTTGAACGAATAGCCATGTACGATGTCGGCACCGGAATGTTTTTATATTTTGAGATATCGACACCGGCGGAATAATCCTGTTTGTAATAAATTCCGGTGGCAATCGGGAAACTTGAAACGTCGCGCTTGCCATGATCAAATACGGCATTGACATCTGGCGGAAAAACAGAATGATAATGTTCGTTTACCACTACAGCCGGATTTGCCCACCAGAGAAATGTCTGTGGAAATGGGGTCCGGTTGTATAACTTCACCTTAATTTCAAGATAAGCTTTATCGGGATAAAGGGTGAAACCTTGTGCTCCTTTGGTACGAAACATCCGTTCCACTTCATTACACCAGATAGTCTGACTGCCATCGGCATTTGTTTCTATCCATGAATCTGTCGGCAAAAAAGTCGATGGACGATGATGTTGTGGCCAGTTAAATTCTATTCCTCCCGAGATCCATGGTCCTGTCAGCCCTACTAAAGCCGGTTTAACAACCTGGTTATAATACACAAAATGACGTTTCTTTATCTTATCATAGGCCATATGAACGCGTCCGCCCAACTCCGGAAGAATCATTATTTTTAAATAATAATTTTCGATAAAGATGGCATGATAGGTTTTATCAACTTTTGTATCCGAAATCTTTTCCACCACCGGGTAGGGATATACCGACCCGCTGCTGCCCTGATAAACTCTTTTTTCAAGAAAGATCGGATTCTTTTCTTCTTGACCTATTTCATAAGTAGGTAATACAATATCTTCATTCCATGCACGGACTTCTTTTGTATTAACTGTGCTTTGAATTAAATATTCTGTTATCTTTTCCATTTATATAACTATTTATTATTTTTTTATCAATTCCTTTTCTAATTCCTCAAGACTTTTCCCTTTTGTTTCCGGGACTTTAAGCGATACGAAAATACCTCCCAGCAAACAGATAATGCCATATACCCAGAATGTGCCGGCTGCTCCTAAACCGGTATTCAGTAAGGGAAAAGTATACGTTAGAATAAAACAGGCTGACCACAAGGCAAATGTGGCGATCGACATAGCAATACCTCGTATTTGGTTCGGGAAAATTTCAGAAATAACAATCCACATAACAGGAGCCAGCGTCATGGCATAACAGGCAATGGCCAAAACAACAATGATAAGCAATGAAAATCCTGAAATATGAAAATAATAAGCACTTCCCATCAAAGCATAAATAATGGTAAGTCCGAATGCCCCTATTTTTAGCAACACTTTCCGGCCCCATTTATCAACCAAAAACATGGCAAGTATGGTGAAAACAACATTGGTTAAGCCTGTAATGACAATATTCATCAACACATCCGATATGCCGTATCCGGCTGACATAAAAATCTCCTGTGCATAATTGAAAATCACATTTATTCCGCACCATTGTTGAAAAACTGCAAGTACAATTCCAATAATCAGTACATTACGAAAAGATGGATGTAAAAGCTGTTTGAAGGTAGCCCGCTTCTCAAAATGGACAGTCGACTCAATGGAATGTAATTCCATTTCGGCATATTCGGCTCCTCCTAATCGGGTAAATACCTTTAAAGCACCTGTTTTATTACCGTGAGATGCTAACCAACGGGGACTTTCTGGTAATATAAAACCTAAAGTAAAAAACAATCCGGCAGGAATTGTCATAACCCAAAACATAAAACGCCAACCCCACTGGCCATTCCATGACATACGGATCATTTCCCCGGTAGCTCCATTCGGAACTGGGTCAGCAATTTGCCAGTTGACAAGTTGCGCTGCCAGTATTCCTAAAACGACGGTAAGCTGGTTAATGGCCACAAATCTTCCACGAAGATTTGCCGGTGCTATTTCGGCAATATACATGGGCGAAAGGCTGGACGCGCTCCCTATGGCTAATCCGCCAATTAATCGAAAGATATTAAACCAGGTAAAATTAGGAGATATGCCGGTACCTATTGAAGTACAAACAAAGAGTGCTGCCGAGAAAATAAGAACCGGTTTCCGTCCATAACGGTCGCTTAATTTTCCTGAGAATAATGCTCCGAATAAACAACCTATTAATGCACTACTCATAGCCCATCCCTGTAACAACGGATCATGGGCTATTTGAAAAAATTGTTCATAAAAAGGCTTTGCTCCGCCAATTACAACCCAGTCATAACCGAAAAGGAGACCTCCCATTGCTGAAATCAAAGCAATCTGGAATAAATAAAGATGCGTTTTCTTTTGCATAAGATTTAAATTGGTATTAAATTATCATCAAATAGTTAATCGTTCAAAAAAATATTTCTCTAATTAATGATGCAAAGAGACTATTTTTTTTCAGAATAATAAATAGAGAAACCGATTTTTCACATGGACAATCTGATTACGCCTAAAATGATATAAAATGATTATCCGATGATTCATCTACATATAAAATACGACCCTAGAATACAGAAGCCTAAGCGGTCCTGATTCATGAACCCTGAATTAATCCGATTAAGTAATACAAAGAATTTAATGGATTATTTCGATACATATTATTTCATAAAAAACCATTCAGAGCACTAAAAAACGGAAAAGAAAAAAATGGAGGTGCTTTGATCTTATTTTTTTGTTTTTGCCCCCTTTGTTGATTCCCTTTAAACGGAACCTACCTGACTTCTATATTAGGCATAAAAAGGAATCGGAAAGATTTTGGATAGGGTTTAGTTAGGGTTCGGATAGGTATACCTAACTGAACCCTAACTGAACCCTAACTGAACCCTATCTGAACCCCCTCTACGCAAAGACTGAGCGACGGAAAGAAATTAGAGGAATTGTTGTTTAGACAAGTCCATGACCTGAATTAAAAATAGCGGATCCACTCCAAACACATACCCCGGACGAAAATTTTGTGTACAAAAAATACTTTTCTGAGTTGGCCTATAAATAATATCTTAGTGAAACCCTATTTGACAGCCTCATAATAGCCTTGGTTACATACTGAAAATCAGTTTCAGTAATTCAATGGATAATCATCTATATAATTAATATACATCCAAATTGTTTCAAATAGAACAAATCATTCATCTATTTGCTTTCATAACTCATAAAAAACCATATAAATTAAAAAGCACCTGCACAAATAAATGTGCAGGTGCTTCAACAATTCAATCTAACGCTAACAACGTTTTGGATAATTCGATTCCAGAATGCTTTAACTTTTACCGGAATTATTGGTTGTAATTATTTTTTCCACAATTTAGTCATATCCTCCAACGTTTTTCCTTTGGTCTCCGGAACCATTTTCCAGACAAAGAGTATGGACAATACACTCATTACACCGTACAGGCAATAGGTAAATGTCATACTGATGGATTGTAATGCCGGAAATGTGGCTGAAACGATAAAGTTAGAAATCCATTGAGCTGCCACGGCAATTGCCACGGCTTTTCCCCGAATTGTATTGGGGAAAATCTCAGATATCAACACCCAGCAGATAGGGCCCCACGACATCATGAACGAAGCCGAATAAATCACGATAAAAACCAGGGTACTCATACCAATAACCGGGCTTTGAGCAATCAAATCTCCGGCA
>JAUZOM010000178.1 GCA_030706465.1 Bacteroidota bacterium
CTGAACAAAAGCGAGAATCCGATAGAAACGGTAAAAAGCGATGTCCCGGTAAAAATAAGCTTTGTGCTTTGTACATTGGGTATTTTGTTGGTCGGACTGATCAGTACCATCTATACGCAGATCGGCACCTTGAGTTTCGGATTGTAAACCTCGGCTTCCTATAAAGGGTGGGGGTATAACATATAAAAAAACCGCTGTAAGTTTATACTTGCAGCGGTTTTTTTATATTATTGAATTCCTGACTATTTTTTCACTTCTTTTGTCGCAGTAGTAACTGTTGTCATAGTAAAACCTCCGGATGTCACACTGGCTGTAGTCGTTAAACTTTTTAATTCAGCATCTGCTTCAGTGGAAGATAAATTACTTTTTTCGATTGTGGTCGTTGAAGTCATTGGATAACCTTCCATCGCCGGAGTAACAGATATGACTGTTGTTACAGTAAAAACCCAGTTTTGTTTTACTTCGTCTGAGTTACTGCATCCCATTAAACTAATCATAAGAACTGAAACAAAAATAATCATCGATTTTTTCATAAATTGTTTTTTAATGTAAATAAATTAAAAGAAATTGTTTATTATATTTTCGTATAAATACTTATCTCATTTTATAAGCCACTTCCGTTTTTTATAAAATTCATACAAAGATATAATTTTTTAATAAACAGAACGGCTTTAAAAACATTTTTTGTTTATTAATTTACATTTTCATTGCATTTCATTGACAAATCTAATGTTTATTTCTGTCTACTGATCACAAACCTACAGGCCTGGTTTATTATCCCAGTTTTTGTTCAACAAACCGGCTTATAAAAGCCACTGTTTCGTCAATGCCGAGTACCGAGGAATTGATACATAAATGGTACGATCCGGCAGCTCCCCACACTTTGTTGCTGAAATAGTTATAGTATCCCGCACGATTTTTATCCGTCTTCTCTATAACATCCTGCGCTTTTTCGCCAGTGAGCTGTTGATCCGTAGCAACCCGTTTTACACGGTCTTTCGTATCGGCTGTTATAAAAACATTGATACAACGCGGGTGATCGCGCAAAATATAATCCGCACAACGTCCCACAAACACGCAGGATTTTTCTGCTGCCAGTTTACGGATTACGTCGCTTTGTATTTTAAAAAATGTCTCATTAGACAAATAATTATTCACATACACTTCATTGCTGGTATTGGTGCGCATTCCCAGCAATCCTCCGATAAAGCTATGGCTTTTCTTTTCGTCTGCCTCCTCAAAGAATTCCTTTCCCAACCCGCTTTCTTTCGATGCCAGTTGTATCAGTTCCTTATCGTAAAAGGCGATACTAAATTGTAAGGCCAGCTTCTCTCCTATTTCCCGGCCACCACTACCCAGTTGCCGCCCGATATTAATTACAAACTTTTCATTCATGATATTATGTGTTAAAGACATTAGACGTTACAACCAAGAGCCAAGACAGTAGAACCAAGAACCAAGACAATAGAACAAAGACTGTAGACTGTTGACTGTAGACTTAGCTAATCACACCACATTTCTTACCTCTGTTGACTGTTGACTGTAGACTTAGCTAATCACACCACAAGCTTCTTAACTCATTCCTCATTCCTCGCTCCTCGTTTCTTACCTCTTACCTCTTGCTCCTGTCTCTTAAACTTCCTGAACTGCGAAGCAAGCATAAAGGCCGATACGATACAGGCTGCCAGATCGGCTGTCGGCATGCTGTACCAGACACCTTTTACGCCGAATAACGGCGGTAGTATCAGCAGACAGGGCAGTAAGAATATCAACTGGCGGGTTAATGACAGGAATATGGACTTACCGGCCATGCCAATACTTTGGAAAAAGTTTGTAGTCACCATTTGGAATCCCACAATCGGGAAGAATATCATCACGATACGTAATCCTTCGGATGCCAGCTTAATCAATGTTTTATCGGTGGTAAAGACGGACGCTACGGCATGAGGGAACAACTCGCCGATCAGGAAACCAAGGATCATAACGCACGATGCCATCAGAATAGTCTTCTTCAGTACTTCCGTTACCCGTTCATAGTGTCCGGCTCCAAAATTATAACCGGCAATAGGTTGCATTCCCTGATTAAATCCCATCGTAATCATAACAAACAGGAATACAACCCGGTTTACAATACCGTAAGCTCCTACGGCCAAATCGCCGCCCTGTGTGATAAGTCCCTGGTTTATGATCACCACGATCACACACGAAGTCGCATTCATTAAGAAGGGCGATAAGCCGATAGCCATCGAATCGACAACAATCTTACGTTGTAGCTTAAAGGTGCCTTTCTTCAGGTGGATAAAATGATTCTTATTACTAAAGATATTGATTTGCCAGACAAGCATGGCACATTGCGAAATTACCGTGGCAAAAGCACTTCCCTGGATTCCCCATTTGAATCCAAAGATAAACAGCGGGTTTAATACCACATTGATCAGTACCGAGCAAAGCGTAGCATACATGGCTTTCTGGGGACGACCCGTGGACCGCAACAACGCATTTAGCCCCAGATACATGTGCGTAACCACATTACCCAGCAGAATCACCACCATGTACTGGTGTGCGTACGGCAGGGTAGCATCACTGGCCCCAAAGAAATAGAGTATCGGATCGAGAAACGACAATACCACCACCGTATAGGCTAATCCCAGGATAATGTTCAGGATAAACACATTCCCCAGGATCTTGTTGGCAGTATCATAGTCTTTCTGGCCCAATCGCATCGACATAAGCGTAGAAGCTCCCACTCCCACCAGCGAGCCAAATGCTGCCGCCAGATTCATCAATGGAAAGGTAAGTGCCAGTCCCGAAATAGCCAGTGCCCCTACCCCGTGGCCGATAAAAACGCTATCGGTAATGTTGTACAACGACGAAGCCGTCATGGCAATGATGGCCGGAATGGCATATTCCATCAGTAATTTTCCGACTTTATCAGTTCCCAGTGCAATAGGCAGGTCTTGTTGATTCATCTGTTTGCATTTTATAAATAATCCGGATGCAAAGGTACTAAAAAAGTGGGGTGCTTATAAACACTTCCGCAAAGTAAAGTTAGTAAGGAAAAGATTGTTCAATAGAAAAGAATAGATTATAGCCCAATGGCAAAGTCCTGAAAGGGCAGCGCCTTGGGTAAAAGTCAGAAAAGTCCAGCATGCGTCCTGTAAGGGCAATATAAAAGAATCGAAACCAAATCAATTTAGGCTGTCGGTTCGGAACGAAAAACTTTAAACAAGGCAGACTTTCTGTCTTTAAAGTTATTTCACCCCATCAATTTTACAAGGCCATTCCTCCTTCTTACTACCAGGAATCCCCAGAAAGTGTACCTGTCCGGGCTTTAATCGTTCACGCGATTCATTCGGTTTATCTCCGGCTTTCGTTCTTAGTTCATTCTAGGTATAAATAGGGTTTAAATAGGGTTCAGATAAGGTACAATTATATGTAAATTTTTAATTCAATTTAAATTTAATGGTTTATTCATATACATATCATATATTTAAGTAAATATATTTTATATATATCGTATATACATGGTATATATATGGTATATATATGGTATATGTGTTTAAACCTTATCTGAACCCTATTTAAACCCTATTTATACCTAGAACAGACATAGAGCGAACTAAGGACATGCATAGAATCAATCCTCTATAATAAGAAGAGGGCCCCGGGGAGAAAAAGGATTGGCTGGCCGTGATGAATGCCGTGGCAGATGGAGACCGTGCGGACATGCCGGATAATTCCTTTAAAAAGCATAGTGAAGCCGTCACGAATCCGAATCCAGCGCCGGAGGAAGTGACGGTTTCACGAATACAGATAAGACATTTTCCACTTAACACCACACGAATATGTCTATTGCGGTTGTTTTTTATGATTTTAAGTTAGGCCTAAACGGCCTTCCAACCGTTCTTGTTTTTAAGCGCTATTTTATTATCTTTGAAGTCTATTAACGAAAAAGAAATGAATAAATTAACCGACACGCTCAAAGCCATTTACCTTCGCCACCCGTATCTTGTTGTCCTGCTTATCAGTATATCGCTTACCCTACCCTGGATAACGATGGGTGAATTCTATACAAAAGGAGAACCGCGCGAGGCCACGGTTGCCACGTATATCCTGAACACCGGCAACTGGGTATTACCGGCTGATTATGCCGACGAAGTAGCCTATAAACCGCCTTTTATGCATTGGTTTATTGCCGCCTTTTCGCTTCCGGCCGGACATGTAACCGAAACAACCGCCCGGCTGCCATCTGCCCTGGGGTTGATCGGCATTACCCTGATGTTTTTTACCCTGCTCTATAAACGGAAACCGAAACACCAGGCGGCATTGGCTGCCCTGATCGTGCTCACCAGCTTTGAGATGCACCGTTCCGGCATAGAAGCCCGCGTGGATATGACGCTTGCCTTTTTTATGATAGCCGGACTATTCAGCCTGTTTAAGTGGGAAGAAAAAGGATTGAAAGGCTATCCGCCATTGATTCCCCTTTTCCTGGGAGGAGCTGCCTTGGTGAAAGGCCCGGTCGGTATCATTCTCCCCTGCCTTGTTTTTGGCATCTATTTACTTCTCCTGCAGCGTTATTCATTATGGAAGATTATCGTTAAGAATATAGTGATTGCGTTGCCGGCATTAGCCATTCTGCTGATCTGGTATGCGCTGGCCTACCAACAGGGCGGGACACACTTTTTGAATATCGTATACGCCGAAAACTTCGGCAGGTTCTTTGGCGGAAGCAGTAAAACACTTGGTATCTCGTACGATCTGGGACATGAAGGTCCGTTTTGGTACTATATTCCGGCTATTCTGATTGGCTTTTTACCCTGGTCGTTTCTGCTTATTTTCAGTGCTTTCGGCACTTCGTATAAGAACCTGTTTAAGAATTTCAGGCCACAGAAACCGGCCTTTTGGCAAAAACTGGCAGCGCTGGATAAATTCACCCTGTTCAGCATCGTTTCGGTAGTTGTTATACTGACGTTCTATGCCATCCCGACTTCCAAAAGAAGCGTGTATATCATGCCGGCCTATCCTTTTGCGGCTTATTTACTAACGTTGCTTTACGACTGGTCCATAGCTAAAAGACCCGGGCTGATTAAGCCGACAGGCTATGTGATTATGGCGCTATCGGGACTTATCCTGGCAGTTCAATTCATCTTCCGTTTTGTGAATTTGTATGATCTTGTCGGTTCACTGATTAAGGACAAAAGGACTCTACACGATATACAGGTATTCTCGAATGCTTTCCAGCATCCGACTGTTTTGGCCATCCTTACCTGGTTTTTATTGCTTGCTGCAGTTATTATCTGTTTGCAGCTATTGAAAAGGAAGGCTTCGTATACCATTGTTTTCGGCACCCTGGGTTTGTTCATAAGTCTTCAGATTTTGCTGGAAGCATCTGCCTTTCCGGTGTTTAAAGATTCATATTCATCCCGGCCTTTTGCCGAAAAGATCGAAGCAAAGTATAACCTGAAGGATAGCACTTATGTAACGAATAACCTGAAGTCCTATCCAAACTTATATGGGTTGAATTTCTACACCGGCAATCATTTTAAAAACTTTGAAAAGGAACTTCCATCCAATGGCTATTTTATTAGCGGGACTAACCAAATAGACAAAATAAGACAAAAATATGCCGGCCGGTATGTATTTGAAGAACTGGAAAGAACGGTCGATAAGTATAACGACTACAATGACATCATGGTATTGTATAAGATTGTCAAAGTATATAAATAACTAACCTGTCCCGGAATACTCCCGGCCATTTATTTAATAACCCGCTGCAAGCCAAGGCTTAGAGCGGGTTGTTCGTAATATTTCAGGTTGAAGTCCAGCAAATTAAGCGACTGCTTATACTGCCGATAAAGAAACAGCAAAAAGCAGGAAACAATTGCTCGGGAGCATTCTCCTGTCTTTTTATCGAATTGGTTATACGTTCAAACTAGCCAATTCATGGCGGGAATTAACCGGGTTCTCCGTAAAAAAGGCTGCCCGGTGAACCGGGCAGCCTTAACTTTTAGCCTGTAAATTAAAAACGATTACATGGCATCAATTTCCTTCTTAATAGCGTCAAATTCAGCATTCATTTGTAAACGATAATACAAGGTCTTAAGAGTTTTCTTGTATTCTATTTCTTTCGGATTCACTTCGGAAGCCTTTTTAAAGAATGGCAAAGATTGTTTGAATAAATCTTCTGCTTTTTTGGCTTCCACGTTATAAAGCTTCATATCTTTTATCTTAGAACTGGCTTCAAGTATTTTAACTGCTTTATTATAATAAATACGGCCAATTCCGGCATACGACTCTGCCTGGGTAGGATCCAACTCAATAGCTTTATCGAATGCTGCACGTGCCTCATCATAATTTCCAAGCGATTCTTCCAGATTACCCTTCACGTAGCGATATTGAGGCAAAGCAGGTTCACGGTCTATGGCTTTATCCAGGTAAACCAATGCATCTTTTGTTTTTCCTGAATAAATATAATAATTAATCAGGTTTTGTAAGAACCAGGCTTCTTTTGGAAAGATATCCAACCCTTCTTTCAGCGTATTCACAAAATTTGCAGTATCCTTTTTGGCAACATATTCTTCATAAAGCGATTGATAGACCGACTTAGTTTCATATTTTTTGTCTTTCAATCCTTCATAAATGGAGATTGCTTTATCATGCATATTTGCATTCGCAGAAGATACAGCTGTATAATAAGAAATCATATTATACGTAGAATCCGTTTTGATCTCGTTATTCATGACCGGCAATTTGGGAATTGCCAAATAAGCTTCAAATGTTTTCACGGCACCCTCATAGTTTTTCTTTTCAAATTGGAATGCACCATAAGCGATCAAATTCTGCTGGATTGAATAGTAATCTTTCAACATTGATTTTATGTCTTTTGAATACTTTGGTTTTACTTTTCCTTTTGCATCCGGCACCTGGTCAAGCTTAAGGGCTTGTATGAAATAGTCATACGATTCCATCAATGCTTTTCCTTTTGTAATGGTATCAAAAGGCATTTTCAGCAACGCTTTTTGATACTGGGCTTCATTTTCCTTATTACCAATCAAACCGGCAACATACCATGTTTCAGCAAGATTTTTTGTAGTAGAGTCTTTCAAAGCTAATTTGATAGCTTCGCGTGCGCCGGTAAAATCCGGATTTTCCATCAAAGCCTTATTCTTTGCTTTCGATATATTTGCCTTTTGAGCAAAAGAAAGCGTAAAGCTTATCACTAAAAATAGGGACAAAATAATTTTTTTCATGACGTGTAATAGTTTTTATATTTATAATTAGGTGAAAGAACCGACATCATGGTATCGGTTCTTTCCATTGATAATTAATCTTCAGTTGTTTCTTCTATTTCGGTAACCGGGCTATCGGCAAGTCCTTCTTCTTCCAAAATATCTTCTAATATCTCTTCAGGAATACTTTCCGATTGTACCTTGCAAACGGCTGCAATTTCATCATTGCGTTTTTCCAGGTTGATCATCCTGACCCCTTGGGTGGCACGTCCCATTACCCGGAAATCGGCACACTTCAGGCGAATGGTTATACCCGATTTATTGATAATCATCAGGTCACTCTCATCCGTTACATTTTTGATAGCAACCAATTTACCTGTTTTATCAGTGATATTAATGGTCTTAACTCCTTTACCGCCCCGATTGGTTACCCGATAAACCGCTTCGCCATTTTCGTCATCCAACAATGTACGTTTTCCATAACCCTGTTGCGATACCACCATGATGTTTTCGTTGTCTTCCTTGTTTACACAAATCATACCAATAACTTCATCCTGCCCATCTTCATCAAGGGTCATTCCGCGGACTCCGGTAGCCGTACGACCCATTTGACGTACTTTCGATTCCGGGAAACGGATGGCACGTCCATTCCGGTTAGCCATCAATATCTCCGAGTTACCATCAGTCAAACGAACCTGTATTACCTGATCATCCTCCCGAATGGTAATGGCATTCACACCATTCAACCGGGGACGCGAATAAGCTTCCAACGAAGTTTTCTTAATTACCCCGTTCTTGGTACAG
>JAUZOM010000179.1 GCA_030706465.1 Bacteroidota bacterium
ACAGAAAAGGAGATAAAGCATCTTCTTAAAGTATCTACTCCCTTTATCGCCCAAAGGTTAAGAGTGTTGTTGATTCTCAAGCAATATGAATCAACAGGGATTTCTAAACGAGAAGCATCCCTGCTTGCAGGAGTATGTCCCGGCAGTATTCATAAGTGGCGTACGCTTTACATGGAAGCGGGAATAGAAGGTTTGATGAAACATAACAAGACAGGATTTAAACCTTCTGTATTCACTTCGACAGAACGCGAGAGAATAGCAGAAAAACTAAATGATCCGGGAAACGGATTACGGGGTTATGTAGAACTAAAAGAGTGGATTAGAAAAGAATTTGGCAAGGATATTTTGTATAGAACCGTAGTGAATTATTGTGTCACAAACTTTCATTCCAGCGTGAAGGTAGCAAGGAAAAGTCATGTAAACAAGGATATGGACAAGGTAGAGGCTTTTAAAAAAACTTTGGACAAATTTGCAAAGAAATCTGGAATGGGAAAAGACATAGATTTAGTTCCATAAATTTATACTTTCAGGATGAGAGTAGATTTGGATTGATGACTAGAAATGGCAAAACACTTACAGCTAGAGGCATTAAGCCTATTTGTCCATTCCAACAAGTATTCAAATCAACTTATCTATTCGGGGCATTCTCTCCCATAACCGGAGATAGTTTGCAGCTCATACTGCCAGGTTGCAATGGAGATAATTTCCAAGTCTTCTTGGAGAGCTTATCAATCCAAAATCCTGAAGTGTTCAAAATTATGGTGCTTGATAATGGTGCTTTCCATAAAGCAAAGAAACTCAACATCCCTGAAAATATAGCTCTCGTTTTTTTACCGCCCTATAGCCCGGAACTAAATCCTGCCGAGAAAATGTGGGCTAAATACAAAAGGCAATTCACAAATTTAGTATTTGACTCCCTGGAGAAACTCGAAACGTTCATATGTCAATTGGTGGTGAATACTACAGCTAATGAGATAAACTCTATTTGCCGATACAACTATATCTTTTCTGATTCTTTTTGGTCTATATTATAATTACATATGGTATAAGTCATAAAAAATGTTTAAGCTCTCGCTCTGTTCATCCACTGACTGATTTCCATTTGCTAACTGATTTTAGTGAACAGCACCGTATAAAAAAAGACTTTAATGGAAATTTCCATTAAAGTCTTTTTTATACTATTTAGTCTTTTATTATTTCAAACCAAGTTTTTTCTTAACAAGCGGAGTAACATCTAACGACTTTGGGGACTGGTAAATGATACTTTGAGTACTTAAATCAAAGATATACAAATAATTGTTTTCAGTCCCCACCTCGTTGATTGCTTTTTTTACTTTGTCAATGACCGGAGTAAACAACTCTTGTTGCTTCTTTTGTAAATCTGCGCTTGCAGTTTGATTAAAGGTAGAAATACGTTGTTCGATTTCCGCAATTTCGCTTTGACGGGCAGATTTAATGCTTTCGGGCATAGTAGCTTGCTTCTCTTGAAATTCTTTTACCTTTGCGTAATATTCTTCACGCATTTTTACCAATTCCTTTTCCCATTGACTTTGTAAATCATTAATTGTTTTTTCAATGGTGGCGCGTTCCGGCATAAGTGTCAGAATCTCTTGAGAATTTACGTGGCCTAACTTAACTTCTTGCGCCATTAAACTAAATGGAAGTGCGCAAAGTAATACTAATGCAATTTTTTTGAACATGTTTTGTTTATTTTGAGTTTTTATTTATTTGTAACGGGTTGCAAATTTAAAAAAATTATTTTGAATATCCCAATTTCTGAAGAACAGTATCGCTGATGTCAAGTTTGGGCGAGGTGAAAATAACACTCATTGCAGAACTTTTATCAAAAACCAATTCAAGGTCTTTTTCCTTACTGATATCTTGGATTGCGGTATATACTTCATCCTGAATAGGCTTCATCAGACTTTGACGTTTCTTAAATAGCTCGCCTTCCGGGCCAAAATAACTACGTTTTAATTCTTGGACTGCTTTTTCTTTTGCTACAATTTCCTCTTCACGCTTCACTTTCATATCTTCGGAAAGAAATACCAGTTCAGTTTGATAATTTTTGTACATTTTCTGGACTTCCTGCATTTGAGCATCGATATCCGATTGCCATTTTTTAGAAAGTTGGTTTAATTGGTCATTAGCGGTCTCATACGAAGGAATATTTTTCATGATATATTCCATATCTACGAAAGCAAACTTTTGCGCATTTCCCGCAAATGATATTCCAACCAATAAGCAAAGTGCAATAATTAGTTTTTTCATATTTTTACTTTTAACGGTTAAAATTCTATATCTAAGTGGTTATTATTTTGAATCCTGTATCATAACTGATTCACTTGTCTCAATGGGTGCAACTAACCAACAAGCACTACAAATAACCGGATCATAAGATTAGAGTTCCTGTCCTAGGACAAAGTGAAACTGGCCTCCGCTGACAGTTCCGTTTATTTTATCGAAGCCGTATCCCCAATCAATCCCCATCATACCAAACATAGGCAGAAATATACGGACTCCCACACCCGCTGTACGTTTTAAATCGAATGGGTTGTAATTCTGAATTTTATTAAAACAATTACCGGCTTCAACAAAGGTTAACGCATAAATGGTTGCCGATTGCTCCAGGGATAACGGATAACGCAATTCCATAGTGAATTTATCATATAAATAACCCACTGGTGAGAGCGTTTTTGGATCCGTAGGTGTAAGGGCACCGCTTGTATACCCGCGCATGGCCACATAGTCAGTACCATAACTGGTATTATTTGCCATTCCATCACCTCCCATGTAGAAGGTTTCGAAAGGAGAGCGTGCATTTTTGTTGTAATCACCCAGGTATGAGAATATGGCTCTACTCATTAATACCAATTTGTTATCCGAACTCAGGGGCGTAAAAGTTTTACCGTTGAATGTCCATTTATGATATTCAATCCATCTATACCTGTCTGAATTTGGCATCGTTTCATCAGAATAAGATTTTCCATTTACTTTTCCTCCGTTTAATGAGGAATAGGGCGGAGTAATCTTTAAACCGAGCGAAAAGGCCGAACCGCTTCGTGTATAAATCGGATTATCGATGGAACTACGACTCAATGTCAGGTTTACACTGAAATTATTATAGTGACCGTCAGTTAATGGTGGTAAGTATAACCAATCAGAGAGCATAAATAATTGGTACGATAATTCACCGTAGAATGTGAAATAGTCATCCGGCCAGTTCAATCTTTTACCGTAACCGAGTGAAGCGCCTATAGTACGCATGTATTTATTTGGGTCGATTTCACTTTGATATAAAGAGCTGTAACTGCTGCTATTACTGCCGTATCCATAATTGCCGGCCATAGAATTGATATAATTGCTGTAATTGGAAGCATACCGGCTGCTGACGTCCGATTGTGTTGAATAATAAATAGAGGACGAAAGCGAATTCGGACGTTTTCCGCCCAACCAAGGTTCTAGGAATGATAAACTTACCTGAGAATAGGATTGCCCGTTTGTTTTCCCGTTTATTGTCAGGGTTTGACCTTCACCTTGAGGCACAATGCGATATGTGTTGGGTCTGAATAAATTTTGTATGGCAAAATTGCTGAATTTTAAACCGATACTACCGACAACTCCCGTAGAACCCCAACCTGCTGAAAATTCAACCTGATCACTTCCTTTTGTCTCAAGTTCGTAATTAATGTCTACGGTCCCGTTTTCCGGATCAGGCAGAATATCCGGTTTAATCTTTTCCGGATCGAAATGCCCCATTTGAGCCAGCTCGCGTAATGAACGCATTATGTCTTCCTGGCTATATAATTGCCCCGGTTTAGTACGCAACTCGCGACGTACCACATGTTCGTAAACACGACTGTTTCCTTTAATGCCAATCTCGTTTATGGTGGCAGGTTTACCTTCATAAATACGCATTTCAAAGTCGATCGAATCGTTAGTAACCTGAACTTCTACCGGATCAACATTAAAGAATAAATATCCGCGGTTCTGATATAGTTTGCTTACGGCATCGTCATCACTTTGGAGCCTTGCCATTAAATTCTTATGATTGTACACATCTCCTTTTTTAACTCCTAATACGGCATTTAAATAGTCGTAAGGGTAAATCGTATTTCCCATCCATTTTATATTCCGATAGTAGTATTTTTTACCTTCGTTAACGGTCAAATAAACATTGACTGTCTTATTGTCAAAGGGGACAACGCTATCAGCTGCTATATAAGCATCACGATACCCAATTTCGTTGTATTTGTCAATTAAGGCAATTTTATCTTTTTCGTATTCTTCCCGAACAAACTTTTTGGTACGGAAAAAGTTTCGCCAATTATTATCATTGGTCTTTTTCATTGCCCGGTTGATTTGATTATGAGTCAAGGCGCTATTCCCGGTATAGATAAGTTGGTGGATTTTTGTTTTGAGCTTCTTATCCACATTAATATCTACAATCACATAACCGGCTTTCTTGGGATCGTTGCGTTGATAAACATTAACCTGTACATTTAAGAACCCTTTTTCTTCAAGGTATTTATCAATTATTTTTTTTGCACGGTCCGAGATATTGGGAGTTATTTGGTTTCCTTTTACAATACCTATCTTCACCTCAAGGTCTTCAATCTCAGATTTTTTTAACCCATTATAATTGACCTCAGATACCCGGGGCCGTTCCTTTAACGCGATATTCAACCAAACCTTTCCATCCTTAATTTTTGTAGCTATAATTTTCACATCTGAAAAGAGCCCCTGTTTCCAAAAACGCTTCACCGCGTTCGTAATTGCATCTCCGGGGACGTTTACCACATCTCCGACTGTCAGGCCGGAAAAACCGATCAGTACAAAATCTTCGTAGTTACCGGCACCGGATACGGTAATTCCTGCAATTTCATATTTCGGAGTCGAATTGCCGTATTCAATAACTGGTAAATTGGTGGAATCTTTTACGGAAGCTGTTTGTGCTACAAGTAGTTGGCTTAAAATAATCAACAAAGTAAAAGAGAGAAACGTTTTGTAGTGCATAATATATTTAGGGGTGTCGAGCGTAGAAGATTTGGTTGAATTATTTACCAAAACGACGGTCTCGTTGTTGAAATTCATAAATTGCTTGATAAAAATTATCTTTTCGGAAAGCAGGCCAATGAGTTTGTGTAAAATATAATTCTGAATATGCTATTTGCCAAAGTAAAAAATTGCTGACACGTTCTTCGCCACTGGTCCGGATCATTAAGTCCGGATCGGGAATGGATTTCGTCGTTAAATGATCGCTGATCAACTTGTCGCTTATATCATCGATGTTGTATTTGCCGGATTGAACTCCTTCGCAAATGTTTTTTAATGCATTCGTAATTTCCCAACGCGACGAGTAACTTAATGCCAACACCAATGTTAATCCGCTGTTTTGGGACGTCTGGTCAATACATCGTTGTAGCTTTTCACGTGCATAATCCGGCAACCGGCTTAAATCGCCAATAGCCATCAATCGAATGTTATTCTGATTTAGCGAAGGGGTTTCTTTTTCAATGGTATCGATTAATAATTCCATTAGAGCTTCCACTTCCGGTTGTGGCCGGCCCCAGTTCTCAGTCGAGAATGCGTAAAGTGTGAGGTATTCAATCCCAATTTCAGCAGCCGCTTCCGTGATTTCACGCACTGAAGTTACCCCGTTTTGATGTCCGAAAATTCGATCATAGCCGCGTTCTTTTGCCCAACGTCCATTGCCATCCATAATAATGGCTATGTGTTTTGGTAGACGGGCTTTATCTAATTTTTCTTTATAGAATGACATGCTTTGATTTAATGTTTGTATTTATGACGGTCTTTAATAACAGAAGAATTTTCGCAGTCGCAATGTTTTTTCCAAATATCAAAACTTAGGCCAACGGTAAAAGTCGAAAGTAAATCATTGTTTAAAATATTCGATCCATTTAATGAATTTGAATTATTATATGTACTATGAATTCCTGTCCCTTCTAAATTATCAGCAAGAAGCACTCTATTTGACCACTGGATATTTAAATTCCATCGATCCACTAATTTTACTTTAAGTCCGACTCCAAACGTCAAGCTGAATTCAGGTGACGTTTGTCCATCATAAACACCAGTCATCATTCCAATCCCTGCAAAAATATAGGGCGAAAAGGTTTTGCTAAATTGCTTGTACTGATTTTTTTCCAAATCAAAGAAATTGAATTCGCCACAAAGGTCCCCAGCATACACCGAATTATCATTAATTCCCTGACCTGCAACTGTTGCACTGACTAATTCAACCCTTGCCGCTAAACGTTGATCGAACCGATACCTAAAGAAGCCTCCATAAGCCATTCTCATATTGCTGAAAGGATGGCTGTTGGCTTCTCCCAAATAATAAGATCCCCCACCTTCAATGCCTATTTCGGCCTTGTATTCATCCTGAGCCGATAATTGAAATGAAATCAAGCCGAAAATACCAAAAATAAATAATCTAATTAGTTTCAATTTCATACTTTTTGAATGAGTATAATTAATTAGACTTAGAACGTATTTTTAGCGTTTTAATTTTATCAATACTATCAATATCTTGCAACAAAAGTAGTGATAATCTTTTAATGATGATAAAATGCCCTTTAACTCTCGCCTTTATTTAACATTAAATTGCAAAATTAGTGAGTTAGTAGCAAATCGCCTTACATGATTGATAAATAAGCTTAAAATGGCGTTATTCAGCGTACATTTCGAGTGCTTGATTTTCTTTACGGGTCATTTCGGTTCGCATTTCCGGGGTTTTATCATCCTGCCCGCATAAATGTAAAATTCCGTGAATAAGTATACGTTTCAATTCTTCGTCGAAACTTACTTTAAATTTCTCAGCATTACTCTCAACGGTTTCGATGCTGATGAATATATCACCCGAAATGATTGTTCCTTCAGAATAATCAAAAGTGATTATGTCAGTGTAATAATCGTGGTTTAGATATTGTTTGTTCACTTCCAGAATCCGTTTGTCGGAACAGAAAATATAGGCAATTTCTCCTGTCCTTTTCCCGTAAAGGGCAGCAGTTTCCTTTATCCACCGGTTGATAGTCTGTTTTGACAGGGTGGGAAGCTTTACTTCTTCGGCAATGTATTGTATCATTTTAGTATGTTTCAGGTGGACATTGCAGGCAATGTCTCTAATCGTTAATTAATGGAAGAACAAATATCCCAATAAGATGGCTGCCGTGATCCCCACCAAATCGGCAAAGAGTCCGCAAAGGATAGCATAACGGGTGTTCTTTATTCCCACAGACCCAAAGTAAACTGCTATGATGTAAAATGTTGTATCAGTAGATCCCTGGATAATGCTCGAAAGTCTTCCGATAAAAGAATCCGCCCCGTGCAGTTTCATGGTCTCAATCATCATGCCCCGCGCCCCACTGCCGCTTAACGGCTTCATGAAAGCAGTCGGAAGGGCATCTACAAATTCCGTATTGATACCGGTAAGTCCCACAAGCCAGCGAATACCATCGGTCAGGAAAGTGAGTGCCCCGGAGGCCCTGAACATCCCGATGGCTACCAGAATGGCAATGAGGTATGGGATGATGCCGACAGCCACCCGGAATCCTTCTTTTGCACCCTCAATAAATGAATCGTACACATTTACTTTCCGGATTAATGCCATGGTAATGAAACTAATGATTATGGAGAACAGGATGAAATTGGCCGCGAAGCTTGAGTATTGGGCAATTTGTGCTTTGGGTAATCCGCTCAGGAAATAAATAATTCCGCCGATCAGAGCACAAAGTCCTCCCAAGGTTCCAAGGACTACCCGGTTGAAAAGATTTATCCGTTGGACAACTGCAACGCAGATAAGCCCGGCAATAAAGGAAATAAACGTAGCTAAGAGAATCGGAATAAATACATCAGCCGGATTTACCGCTCCGAGTTGCGCCCGGTAAACCATTATGCTAATGGGAATGAGTGTTAGTCCGGCGGTGTTCAAAACCAGGAATAATATCATGGAGTTAGAGGCCT
>JAUZOM010000018.1 GCA_030706465.1 Bacteroidota bacterium
CATGATTATTTCTGGCGTCATTATGTTGCCTTGCCTGCCAAAGGGGAAATTGGAATCTTTAACCGTTCACATTATGAAAACGTATTGGTTACAAAAGTTCATCCCGAGTTTATTTTGAATGAAAAGCATGACAGCATTAAGACGATAAAGGACATTGATAAATCGTTCTGGCAAAAAAGATACAAACAGCTATGCCGCTTTGAGAAAAACCTGATAGAAAACGATACTACCATACTGAAATTCTACCTGCATGTTTCGAAAGAGGTTCAGAAGAAACGTTTCCTGGACAGAATAGACGATCCGACAAAGAACTGGAAATTTTCGGCAGCCGATTTAAAGGAAAGAGCTTTTTGGGATGACTATCAGCAGGCATACGAAGATGCCATTGCAAATACCAACACAAAGGCTGCTCCCTGGTTTATAATTCCGGCGGATCAAAAATGGTATTCCCGCTATATAGTCGGGAAAATTATCTGTCATGAACTTAAAAAGCTTAATTTATCATATCCGACATTATCTGAAAGCGAAAGGAAAGCCTTACTAAAAGCCAAGGAAACCTTGCTAAAGGAAAAATGAAATAGAAATAGATAGAAATACTTTGAAATACATGGATATAGGTGGAAATAAATGGAAATAAGTACATCATGGGAATTAGTTTATATTATTCAAGACATACCTAACAGGTTTTAAAAACCTGTTAGGTATCCTATTTCGCTAAAAATATCTTTTAAATTGAATAAACTAATTATCGTTCAATACTTATTTAAATTATATGACATTATTCACTTGCTATTACTTTTGAATTATGAATTACGAATTATGAATGATCTTATTTCACGCCATTCATTAGTTTCTGCAGCCACTTAGACAGTCCGAAAAGGATAATGGACGCTATACCGGACATGATCACAAAGAGCATAAAGAAGTCGTATAAGGTGGTAATATGATACCCTAAGATGGCCTTCGTTTTTCCGACCTCGGGATACAACCCGCTGAGCATACCGGCAAATTTATTCGCCGCGGCATTGGACATGTACCACACCCCCATCAGCAAAGAGGCAAACCGGATAGGCGCCAGTTTATTGACCATCGACAATCCAATCGGCGACAACATTAATTCACCCATGCTGTGGATGAAATACAGGCTTGTCAACCAGAGCATGCTCACTTTCACGCCGGGAGCTACATCCCGTACGCCCAAGGCAATGACCAGATAGCCCAGGGCCAGCAGGAACAATCCCATGGCTTGCTTGATGGGCGAAGCCGGTTCCAGGTTCTTACGACCCAACTTAATCCACAACATGGAAAGTAACGGGGCAAACAGGACCACAAAAACCGGATTAAACGACTGAAAGTAACTGGCGGGCATGACCCAACCCAGGATATGGCGGTTGGTCTGTTCATCGGCAAAGAAAGTCAGGGAGGCACCGGCCTGTTCGAAAGCCGACCAGAAAAATATCACGAAGAAGGCGATGATATAGATCACCCAGATACGTTGCCGTTCTATTTTAGTAATCGACCGGTCGGAAATAACATAGGCGGGAATGATAATACACAAAGCAAAGATAGCGGCTCCAATCAGATCGAAACCCAGGGCAAAATGGAATACCGCATACAACGCGGCCGTGCCGATTCCCCAGATGAGGAGAGACGCCAGGTTTTGATTCAGACTCTTTCCCGGAGCAGCTTCTTTTTCCGATTTATGGGTGGTCACCTTTCCGGCAGCCACAACGCCTAATTGTTCGCCTTTCGGTCCAACCAAAAATTTGTCCTTCCATCCGATAAACAAGATCAAACTACCCATCATTCCCACTGCTGCTGCCAGAAAGCCCCACTTGAAATCGGCCGGGTTACCTGTATCGCCTACAAATCCGCAGAGTAAAGGCGCAATGAATGCACCGACATTGATCCCCATATAAAAAATAGTGTAAGCCGAATCCAGCCGTTTATCGCCGGGTTCATACAGGCTTCCAACCACGGTGGAGATATTGGGCTTGAAGAAACCATTTCCAAAAATCAACAGGGCCAGGCCCCCATACATAAACCACCGGGCAAATTCCCCACTCTGGTAATACAACGCGCTGGTAAACATAAATAACTGCCCCAGCATCATCATGACCGCGCCCCAGAGGATGGACCGCCGCATACCCCAGTAATGATCGGCCACATAACCACCGATCAGCGGGGTCAGGTAAACCAATCCGGTATAATTCCCATAAATGGTTGAAGCTAATTGTTTATCCATCAATAACGCTTTGATAAGATAAAGTGCAAAAAGTGCACGCATCCCGTAATAGCTGAAACGCTCAGACATTCCGGTAGCGAAAACAAAGTAAAGGCCTTTCGGATGACTTTGTTTTGGTTGGTTTGTTGACATAAATTAGTAGATTATTTTTAGCAGATTAAAAAAAATGAACGCTGTAAGCCGGCGTTCTGTAGTTTTTGACTCATTGAGAACAATGAGTCTGCAAAAATAGACTTTTTGATCGAAATAAAAGCCTCTTTAGTTCATTGAATTCAATTTTTATACAATTTCATAACAGTTTATGTCTACCTGTGATTCAAGGTCCTCTATCCATGCAACTGAAAAAATAGCGTGCTGATGGGACAGCATGGATTCGAGGTTCTGAATTGAAATTGAATAAAACAGGGTACACGGGGTTATTCACATCGGGAACACCGGCTGATTAAAGAACTGTGTCGTAAAAAAGAGACTGCGCTGTCCTAACCCGGACAAGCCGGAGCCGATTGGTATTAATATTCATTTTATTTTACGTATTTTGTGTATTGAAAACAAATGTTTATCTTTGCATCATAAGGCTATAACAACCAAAGAATACCGGATAAAAAACAGCTCCTCGCCTTTTTATGGAGATAGAGAGGACCGGATCGAATACCGGCTAGAATGGACAACACGGCGATGCAAAAGAGTTTCCATCGACCTTGAAGAATAAAAATTATTCCCGAGAATATTACACTTCCAAAAAATTATTGTTATGAAAAAAATCTTTGCTTCTGTAATGACAGTCCTGTTAGCAGGCAGTTATTTTTCCATTGCAAATGCCCAGGATGATATTTCCAATATCTTCAAAGCTGGAGTTGCCGACCTAAACACAGTCGCTAACGGATACCTGAAACCGGCCGGGAATAGTTTTTCCGCAGGATTAGGTTCCAACTGGTACAATACGGCAGCAGTACATAAGACCTTTGGGTTTGACTTAACAATTGGTGCAGGCATTATCCAGTCTCCTGCTTCCGACCAGACATTCAGCTTAATCGGCTTAAAAAGTTTAACGCCTACCGGTAGCACCCAGGCCCCCTCGTTTACCGGGAAAGGAGATGGTGTGGAACTAACCCTGATGCAACCGCGAACTTTATCTAATGGTAATCCAAACCCTCTTTGGACAAATCCAAGTACCAGAAATATAGTTTCTTTCACCACCCCTTCGGCCGTTTCGAAGTATATCCCTACCGCCAGTATTCAATTCACCATCGGGTTACCTGTTATCAATGACGTATCCATCCGGTTTACACCAACTGTAAAAGCAAAAGGATTTGAAACTTCCTTATGGGGAATTGGGATTAAGCATAACATTAAGCAATGGATTCCGGTTGTAAAAGACCTTCCTTTCGATGCCGCCGTGGTATTGGCCTACTCCAAATTCAGTTTAAACTATGCATTCCCCACTTCCGCCCAGATTACTCCGGATAAATTAGTCGGCGAAAATCTTTCCTATGCGCCGGACGCCAATTTGAACGACTATACCACCCAGGGAATGAAAATCAGTGCATCGGCAGGAACAGCCAATCTTGTTTTTTCCAAGAAGCTGGCTTTTATTACCCCTTATATAGGATTCGGGGTGACAAGCTCAAATTTTGATTTGACGATGGAAGGCAATTATCCTACCCTTGGAGACCCGAAAACCCATACGGTAAGTGGTGTATCTGTTCCGGATCTGGATCAAAACGGCAAACCCATCATGCAAATTAAAAATATCGCCGATCCGGTAAAAATCAGTTCGAGCGAAGTCATGACCAATGCGACATTAGGACTTCGCTTGAAATTACTGGGGGTTATTGCTTTCCATGCCCAGTATGCTTTCCAGAAATACCCGGTAGCATCCGCCGGCTTTGGGTTGACGTTCAGATAAAAGGGATTGGACAGAGCTATACCCGGAAGTAAGAACCGCCAGGATCAGAATTAGATGGTTGGTTTATCCCGGGACCTACTTCGAAGCAACCTTCATTCGCGATTGAAAATCACGAACCCGGGTCCGGAAATAAGCTTGAAATAAAAAAAGATGGTCGTACGACCATCTTTTTTTATTTCAAGCTTATTTTGTTTATACAATTCTCAGCCCACTGTTATTTAAATTTGACTAAAGCGGAACAGATTAAACAATAGCAGGTACTGAACCGGAAATGGAACTACCTGTTGCAACATGCCTGAACTTCGATACCGAATTGGAACACATCATGGAAAATTACGACACAAATTTAAGAATTTAAATTTTTTTACTCCTGATAACCAATATTTCAGTTAAATTCTAAAACTTTTTGACTTAATCCTTGTTCTCATTCTATAATGATAATCTTTATTAAACTATCGAATCAAATATCGGTAATCAGATCAGCAATTTTATAAAATTTATTGATTTTAGTTTATAGATATTTAATTATCAAGATAGAATTGTATGAGTAGAGTCTCAGGAGGATGAATATCGATGAATTGATTGAAATAAGAAGAAAACACAAGGTGTCACTTCAACTCAAAAGAAACAAAATGTGTACTCTCCTATCAGTTCTTCTTTGATTGAAAAAATCAAAGAGCTCAAAAGAAATCAATAATATAAAGCTTATCATTATGTATCCCGGCATTCCATGCCCCGTGGACACAGTGAATAATTAGCGCAGATCCGCTCAATGTAAAGCTGGAAGTTAAAACGACAGCAAAAACAAACGGCAAATTGCATTCATCGTCACCGCCGGGTTGGAATTTAAAGCCTGAAAATAAATTAATTCGTTGCTTCCTCCTGGGACTGACGAACATTCTTATGCAAAGAAGCAAATAGAATATTATAAATTGATTGGAATAACGACGGGTTACTATTTAGATTTTATTCTACAATTAAAGTTGATTCATTAAGCACAACAAAAAAAAGCAACAACCAATCACGTAGCAGTCCCAACTAATTTTCAAAAACAAAAAAAATTTCATCCACATTAAAATTGGCCTTATGGATTTTAAAAAAGCAAATTTTCCTCTAATTTTATTTTTGAGTATCCTCTTTATGAGTTCTTGCGCAAATGTAAAAGACATTGCCTATTTTCAAAAAGTTGACAACAAAGTTGTTCCATTAAAAAATCAAAGGAATTCTTCGGGTTTATATGACGCACATATAAAGGCGAAAGATATACTAAGTATCACCGTAGTGAGTACAGAACCAGAAACCTCCAAGATCTACAATCTGGTAGTACCACAAATCTCCGATGACGCAAATCAAAATTCTCTTTTATCACAACCTACCTTGCAGTCGTATCTGGTTGACAATGATGGTAATATTGATTTCCCAGTTTTTGGTAAAATAAAAGTAGCCGGGCTTACCCGCAAAGAAGTTGAATTATTGCTTCTGGAAAAGTTGTCAACAGCCTTTAGTAAAGAAATCCCTATTGTTACCATACGAATTGTCAATTACTCGGTAAATATATTGGGGGAAGTACAACGCCCGGGTAAATTTACAACCACGAATGACAGGCTGACTATTTTTGAAGCCCTTGCACTGGCCGGGGATTTAACTATTTATGGGCGCCGCGACAATGTAAAAGTGTTGCGTGAAAATGCCACCGGTTATAAAGAATATATTACATTAAACCTGAATGATAAAAATATCATTTATTCACCGGGCTATTATCTGGAACAAAACGATGTGGTCTATGTAGAACCAAACAAATCCAGATCCAGGTCGTCAAATTACGGTGCCGCAGAAACATTTGGGATTTCCTCCCTGTCGGTCTTGTTAACGTTAACCAGTTTAATTTTTACGGTTTTCAAAATAAAAATATAAAAGGCAGAATTGGTTTTCTGGTTAAAAAAATTTTAGCTTCATTGATATTAAAAAATCTAATTATATAATTAATTATGAATAAATATTCAGATTTGGAAGAAGAACTCGAAAAACCCATTGATTTTCTGGGTATCTTCTATAAATATATATCGTACTGGAAATGGATAATTGCTTCCCTGATTATCTGTGTGGCTATTGCAGAAGTCTATCTGAGAGTCACGACTCCCTACTACCAGGTTACTACCTCCGTTTTGTTAAAAGACGACCAGAAAGGAAACGGGACACCCGAGATGAATGCTTTTAAAGAAATGGGACTTCTTTCGGTCAAAAACAACGTAGATAACGAGTTAGAGATGTTAAAAACAACAACCCTAACAGAAGAGGTTGTCCGTGAGATGGGAATCTATACCAGTTATAAAAGAATTGGAACATTTCAGATTTTCACTAAACCGGGAATTGATGAAAAATATACCCGAATCAGGACATTTAATAATAAGGTCCTGTACGGGTCTGAGTGTCCCCTACTGATAAGTTTACCGGATGCCGTACTGGACACGTTGAATACAGACATCAAATTTGAAGTTTTGGTTCATCCAAGCGGGGTATATGAATTTACAGGAAACTACCTGAATAACAGCTATAATGTGAAAGCATCAATTTCAGACAAACAAGTCGTATTACCGTTTGGAAAGATTTTAATAAAAAGAGGGAATTTCAGGCCGGCTAACGACATGGAGATTGCAATTATCCTGCAAGACCCCACGAAGTGTGCGGATGAAATTACACAGCAGTTGCAAATGGAATTAACAACCAAAACAACTTCGGTAGTAAAAATAACCTTTAACACCACAAATGTAAACCTGGGTAAGGATTTTTTGAAAAAACTCATAGAAGCCTATAACCGGGAGGACCTAAATGATCAAATAACGATTGGTAATAAAACTGCCCAGTTTATTGATGACCGGCTGATGACGCTTACGAGGGAACTTGGGGATGTAGAAGCCAAGGTTGAAAACTACAAACAGGTACAGGGGTTGACCGACATTAATTCGCAATCGGCTATGTATGTTCAGCAAACCGGTGATTATGCCCAGAAACGCCTGGAGGTAGGAACTCAGTTATCTATTATATCCGACATAGATGACTACATGCATAAAAAAGAAAACCGGTACCAGCTTATCCCGGTCAGTTCGGGCATTAAGAGCCAGGACCTGAACGAATTAATTAATAATTACAATAAGTTATTATTGCAACGGAATCGACTCTCCCGTATAGCCTCCAATAATAACCAGGTTATGATTGATCTGACAAATCAGATTGAATCCATGTTTAGTACGGTCCAATCCAGTGTACGAAATGAGAAGAGAAACTGGCAAATCACTCAACAGGATATTTCAAATAAAAGCAACGAGAATACAGCCCGGATAAGAGCTATACCCCGTCAGGAACGCGAATATACCGAAATAAAACGCCAACAAGGAGTCAAGGAAGCCCTATTTTTGTATTTACTTCAGAAAAAAGAAGAAAAATACCTGAATACATCGGTGGTAGCACCTATTGCCAAAATAATAGATACTTCACGTAGCGATGGCAATCCTATCTCACCTAAAAGAATGATCATTCTATTAATTTCAATCATCATTGGTTTGATTATACCGGTTATCGGAATTAAGATTCGGGATTTACTTCGATATCAGGTTGAGAATAAAGAAGAGCTGGAAAAATTATCCATTGTTCCGGTCTTGGGTGAAATTCTTAAGAGTGAAGATAAAAACGATGTAATAATTCGGGAAAACAGTACCGATAGTTTCACTGAATTGGTGCGACTGTTACGAACAAACCTCTTGTTTGTATTGGATAGCCCCGAAAAAAAGGTAATTAATATGGTTTCGAGTATGGCCGGCGAGGGAAAAACCCTTGTATCTATAAACTTAGCCATGAGTCTGGCTCTTCTTGACAAAAAAGTCCTGCTAATTGGCCTGGATATCCGGAAGCCCAAGTTGGACGAGTACCTGGGGATGGACAATACTACCGGAATAACCTTGTTTCTTGCAGGGCATATGAATCAGCATGAACTTATAAGACCCTCGGGTATCCATCCCGGATTATTCGTGATCACAGCAGGGCCCAAGCCACCAAACCCCAGTGAGCTCCTGGCAAAACCGGCATTGGACGAACTGATAACTGAACTTCGTAAACAGTTTGACTATATCGTAATTGACACAGCTCCCCTGGGAGTGGTATCCGACAGCTTTTCACTGAACCGCATGTCCGATGTGAATCTTTATGTGGTAAGGGCAGATTTCACACCCAAGAAGAGCATTGAAGAAGCAACCAATCTTTTTATCAACAAAAAGCTAAAAAACATGTATTTTGTTTTAAATGCCATCGATAGGAAGAAAAACACCTATCGTCATGGCTATGGCAAAAAATACATTGATGGGTATGGGTATGAAACTGAATCGAGAAAGAAAAAAAAATAGACTAATAATATCTAATTCAATATAAATGCAACCCGCTCAACGTGTAGCTGTAAATACCAGTTTTCTTTATGCCAGGATGGGCATTACCGTTTTTATCTCACTCTACGCTACCCGGTTGATTTTAGGAGCATTGGGTGTTGAAGACTTCGGTATTTTCAATCTGGTGGGAGGAGTCATTGCCATGCTGACTTTTTTAAATAATGCCATGGCAACAGCTACCCAACGGTTTATGTCATACTCACAAGGAGATGGCAGATTGGATCGCCAAAAGCAAATTTTCAATGTGAGTGTAATATTGCATATCGTAATAGCGGTTCTCATTTTGCTGCTGCTGGAAGGAACCGGATATTTTTTGTTCAATGGCATACTTAAGATCTCTGAAGCCAGAATGGATGCGGCTAAACTTATTTATCAGTTTATGATTATAAGCACCCTATTTACGGTCATTTCAGTACCTTACGATGCGGTGATTAACGCCCACGAAAACATGCTGTTCGTAGCCATTCTCGGGATTATTGAAGCCGTATTGAAACTGGCTATTGCATTCTTTATATTAAAGGCCCCCTACGACAAGTTATCTGCTTTCGGGTTATTGATGGCAGCTCTTTCGGTTTTTCTTTTGATACTGCGCCGGATTTATTGCCACCGGGCTTATGCCGAATGTGAATTTAATATCCGAAGGTATTATGACAAACCATTGTTTAAAGAGATGACAAGCTTTGCCGGATGGTCATTCCTCGGTTCCTCAAGCAGCATGTTAGGCTATTATGGACAAGGGATTGTATTAAACATGTTCTTTGGCACGGTTGTCAATGCAGCACAAGGAGTGGCAGGACAGATAAGCGGACAATTGGGAGCTTTTGCGGGCACTATGCTAAAAGCACTAAATCCTGTTATTGCCAAAAGCGAAGGTGCCGGTGATCGGACCAGGATGTTGAAAGCATCCATGCTGGGAAGTAAATTATCTTTCTTTTTACTGGTCATATTTTATGTCCCTGTAATAATTGAAATGCCCTATATCTTCCATTTATGGCTTAAAAACGTACCTGATTATGCCATCATTTTTTGTCGGTTGCTGCTACTGCGTAATTTGATTGAACAATTATACATTACATTGGCATCCTCCATAGCAGCCGTAGGGAATATAAAAAATTACCAGATTTATTCTTCCACACTCTATGTAATACCGCTTATCGTTTCATACTTTCTATTTCTTTTGCATTATTCACCCTCAGTTTTATATGTGGTTTTTCTAATTTTCGCATTAATTAATCTGTTAGTTACCATGTACTTTGCCCGTGTAATTTGCGGATTATCAATTATGGGTTACTTAAAGACTGTGGTTTTACGCTGCATTCTATCTTTCGGATTAATATTTGCAATATCAGCTATTCCATTTCCATTAATGCACGAAGGCCTGATTCGGCTGTTGTTTGTGGTTGGAATTAGTTTTGTATCGTTTTCTTTTACAATCTGGTTTATCGGATTTACACAGGACGAACGTCGAATGGCCAGTCAAATGATTAGAAATTTTCTCAGAAAAATTAAGATTACTCACAAAACTTTCGAAACAAACTGAAAAGGTAGAGATAACGAATGGTTGTCGACATTTAATGAAATCAACAAAATCAATTGTGGAAGCTGTTTGAGTACTATACAACACAAAGCAGCACTGCAGAACGACACCTTATAAATTTAATCAGAATAAAATCATATGAACAATCTTAAATATTTATTAACTCCGCTATTAATTCCTCATCTTTTTTGTTATTTTTTATTCGAGAATAAAGATTTTATCAAAGCTGACATCTTAGTTTTTTCAAAGAAATATGGTTATGATGATCAATATGGAACAATAAGCAAATTAATTAAAACCCTTTTATTTTATCCTGAATATAGAAATGTATTTTACAAGCGGATTGGGGGAATAAGCAAGAAATTACATATTGGTTTTTTATTAGAAACATTGTTACCCGGTTTTAGATTTTTATGGATTGGCACCCCCGGTGAAAAGATAGGAAAAGGCTTATTTATAGAACACGGCAACTCCACAATCATTTATGCAAAAAGTATTGGCGATTATTGTTGGATAAATCAGAATGTTTCCATAGGTGAAAGTGGAAAAGGGATACCTCAGATTGGAAGTAATGTCAGAATTGGCACCGGTGCTGTTGTGCTTGGACCAATAACGATAGGGGACAACGTTATAATCGGAGCAAATGCCACTGTAGTAAAAGATGTGCCTGCTAATTGCACTGTTGTACCATCACCAAGTTATATTATTAGAAGAGATGGAATGAGGGTTACAGAAAAACTCTGACAATAATTCCACTTGGTATAATTGTACTAAATGAACGACTCGCATTTGCCAACAAAGTTAAAGATCAATGTTATTGACAATTACAATACCAGGAAATGAAGAATAAGAAAAAAATACTATGGTTTAGTCTATATCCGTTTCGGGAGGAAAATATGCGATCGACGGGAACTTGGTTAGGTTCCATGATACAGGCTTTACTTGAAACAGATGAAGTAGAACTCTATAACGTTGCATTTGGGAACGTAGAGGAACCTACCCGAAAAGATTGTAAGAAGGTATCACAATGGATAATACCACATGAAAAAATAAATAAAAAAGGATTGCCTTCCCGTAAAACCATTAACTATATAAAAAAACTTGAAGCTGAAATCAGCCCTGACTTAATTCATATTTGGGGAACTGAAAGCTATTGGGGCATGCTGGCAGCTCAAAAGATATTATCAGCACCCGTTCTTTTAGATATGCAGGGAATCATAGTTGCCTGTGCAAAAGTATATTATGGAGGGCTTACCAATAAAGAGCTTATCGAATGTATCGGACTGAAAGAGATATTGTTACCTATTCGCCATTTATATTTCAGAAAACGTGGATTTGAAAAAAAAGGAATCCATGAACGTTACATCATTCAGAATACTCCTTTTATATCCGTACAGTCAGAATGGGTAAAAACCTATATTGAGCATGAAAATCCGGTATGTAAAATTTTTCCTACCGGGATAATGCTGCGAAAAGAGTTCTACGAAGCCCAACCCTGGACTATCGAGAATAGAGAAAACCCGGTAATATTTACTTCAAGTTCGGGTTCTGTGTCTTATAAGGGATTACATGTATTATTTAGAGCCATAGCTGTATTAAAACAAAAATTCCCAACCATTCAATTACGAATAGCCGGTATTATCCAATATGCAAAATACGGTTACATTAGAGATGGATATTCCGCCTGGTTACTAAAAGAAGCAAAGAGATTAGATATAGTTGATTCAATTGTGTGGTTAGGGGGGCTGAATGCTGAAGAAATAGTCGATCAATTTCATGCTGCTTCTGCAGTGGTTATACCTTCATATGTAGAATCGTATTGTTTGGTATTAGCTGAAGCAATGATAGTAGGAGTACCAACAGCTGTTTCGTATGCGGGTGCAATGCCTGAACTGGCACGCCATAATGAATCGGCACTCTATTTTCCGGTGGGCGATTATATGTCTTGTGCATGTCAAATAGAAAAGCTATTATTTAATAAAGCATTGGCAGAAAAACTTTCCAAACAAGCCAGAGAGGAGGGGTTAAACAGAAACAATGCGAATAAAGTTGTGAAAAGACAACTTGAAATTTATAACGAAGTAATTGATCAAACTACTGGCAACTAATTATCTCGGATATTTTATACGCGAAACGTGCAGCGAAATAATTCAACGACAATTGGCGGACCGGTTTTCTGTTGGAAATGGGAAGATAAATGAACAAATGAAGGGATTTAAGAACTTGTACGCCCATCCTGTTGTAACGTATTTAACGAGACGCCCCAACATATTAAATTAAGGGGAAAAGCAAGCATGGTTGTAATTAAAGGCACTTGTAAAAAAGATGAAGTACAGGTGGACTAACAAGCCCCGTTCCGATAAAAATAATACAAAAATGACCAAAAGACAATTATTACTAAATACTATCTCATTTACAATACTACCGGTTGCTGTTTTTTCAGTAACTCCATACCCCGGCATATTTACCAATGCCATTGTCCTCCTACAAAACACAACTTTTTGGTGGATGATAGAAGCATTGGTTTTACTTGCATTCTTAACTATGAATCGCTTCTTTTATGATCGCGTTAATTCTAAAAACCTGAGAGTAGTCGGGTGGTATCTCATTTGGAATATTTTCTGTTTCTTTAGGGGGGCGTTTATTGCCGAAACTTATTGGGATTGGAAAGGACTGATTGGAAACACAATGGCTTTGCTTATTCCCATTGTTGCTTACCTGGGGACCAATAAAGAGATTTTGCAATCCATGTTGTCGTTTTATGTAAAATATACCTTACCGCTTTTTTTCGTTTTCATTTTACTTATTAGTACCGATGCGTATGGTTTTTATTTGGTACCAGTCAGTTTCCTAATGTTGTTCTTCCCCATTTTAACCACCCGCTGGAAGGTAGTCGTAGCAGCCTTTACCATGTTGGTACTATTGATAGACTTTGATGCGCGTAGCAACGTAATTAAATTCGGAGTGCCTATTGTGTTATTGCTTGTCTATTATTTCAGGAGATTCATCTCCATAAAATGGTTGGAGCTATTGCGTAACATTCTTATTATATTACCTATAGTACTATTTTCATTAGCAGCAAGTGGTATCTTTAATGTATTCAATATGGATAACTACATAAAGGGCAATTATGAGCAAGTGAAACGTGATGCAAAAGGTGAAAAAGTAGAAAACAATCTTAAGGCTGATACCCGTACATTTTTGTATGTAGAAGTTTTGTTCACAGCAAAAAAGTATAACTGTTGGTGGATCGGGCGCAGTCCGGCCAGAGGAAATATAAGTGAAGCCTTTGGTGAAGAAGATGAGAATCACCGGGGTGAACGGTTAAGCAATGAGGTCGCTATTCTGAATGTTTTTACATGGAGCGGAATTATAGGCGTTTTACTCTATCTGCTCGTATTTTATAGAGCATCTTTTATAGCCTTAAACCGATCGAACAATATTTTTAGCAAAATGATTGGGATGTTTATAGCTTTTCGATGGTTATATGGCTGGGTGGAAGATGTTAATAATTATTCCTTGAATTTTTTTATGCTTTGGCTCATGATAGGCCTTTGTTTTTCAAAGTCATTCAGAGCCATGTCTAACAAGGAAGTGACTTATTGGGCACGTGGAATTTTTAATATAAACTATAAAAAGTTATCCGGAAAGAAAATGGTTGAATCGATAAGTGAAGAAGCAACAATTAGCAATACTTATCACAGGTCACCGTTGTAAGTGAAAATCGATTTATTACTAATTCATTTTTAAAGTCCATTATTTAAGTAATGGTCAAGAAATAATGTCTTTCTATGGAATCCGGCCTCTCTCTAAACCCCTCTCCCAAGGAGAAGAACTTTGCCGGGCGCTAAGAAGAAAATTATAGCTCATTCTATTCGTTCGATTACTTTACAGCGACCGGAATCTTAATAGAAGCGAATATTAATTACAATCATTCAGGACATGTTTAAGATAAAAATTAATTAGACTCTCAAGCGGTGGATTCGAAAGATGAAGGTTATCAATTTAATATTTAATAATAGTGGATTAATATAAGGTTATCAATGAAAAAAATCGCAATTTTACTTACATGCCATAATAGGAAAGAAAAAACTATTAATTGTTTAAAATCTTTGCATCAGGCGCTCGAGTCATCTGATCACAAGATTAAATTTGATATCTATTTGGTGGATGATGGTTCAACGGATGGGACTTCGGAGCAAGTTTCGTTGCATTTCCCGGAGATAAATCTAATCAAGGGGTCTGGCGAATTGTTCTGGGCCGGAGGTATGAGGCTGGCATGGAAAACCGCTTTAACCAAAGATCCGCATTATGATTCTTTCTTACTTTTAAATGATGATGTAATGCTGATGGAGAATTTTCTTATTGAGCTATTAAGCACCCACGAATATTGCCTGGAACATTATAATCGGCCGGGAATCTATGTCAGCTCGACTAGGGATCTGATTAATTCAAAGATTTCTTATGGTGGAACCCTGATTAAACACAAAGGAATAAAATTAAAATCAGTTAGAATTAATCCGGGTGATGTTCCTTTACCCTGTTCGATGGCGAATGCCAATATTTTAATGGTAACAATGGACGTTGTAAAGGCTATTGGCATCCTAGATCCAACGTACACACATCAATTTGCCGATTATGATTATTCACTCACCGCAGCTAAAAAAGGGATTCCGGTCTTAGTGTGCCCCGGGGTTGGCGGCAAGTGTATGAATGACCATGAAAAAAGCTGGCTTTCAGCTGACACCTCTTTGAAAGACCGGATCAGTTATCTGTATAGCCCTTTAGGATTAGCATATAAAGAGCAAATCTATTATTTAAAGAAAAATTTCAAATATCAATTGCCTTATTATTTTATTATGCTTTGGTTAAAAACATTATTCCCGTTTATTTGGGATGAATTTAAAAAGAATCCGGGCCAAACAACCATATGATCTGTTTCCGGACGAATCTGATCTTACATTTGATTTTACAATATAGTTTTAACAAATAAATAATTCTACCGGATAGATCGTGAAAATAAGCCTGAATTGCCAGGAAAGAACCGCTTAGCCATCAAAAATTAGTTTCAATAAAAGAATGGAGGATTATAATCTTATTATCTTTTTATATTCTCCCCCAACGCATCTTTACCGGCTTCCGTTTTAGGTAAAAAGTGGAAAAGGAGAGATTTCGCTGGGGATTCGATAAAGCTTCCGGTAGACGAAGCAGATAATAAAAGATCCAATCCCGGTGACTCTTAATTGTAAAATTATAGATTTTCCACAACAGATCCAACAAAACCAATTAAATTATACACCAGTTACATAAGAATTAAGATAATGAAAAATATTATTATAAATGCAGATGATTTTGGCAAAAATAAAGAGGTAAACCTTGCTATCATGGCATTGATGGATTCAAATCTCTGTATGGATACCACACTCCTTGTAAATTTTGAGGACTCCGCGCAGGCAGCTGATCTGGCGACCTCAACGAAAAAAAAGAATAATGTGGGTATCCACCTCAATTTAACGGAAGGTTTCCCTTTGACCGCTAAAATCAGAAATGAAAGCCGGTTCTGTGACAAGGATGGTTTGTTTCATTACAATAAAGTCAAACGAATCGTACACCTTACCAGTTCGGAAAAGAAAGCCGTTCAGGAAGAACTGACAAGCCAAATACAATTATGCCGGAAACTTGGGATTCCTATTTCGCATGCCGACTCGCATAACCATGTTCATGAAGAGCCGGGAATGCTCCTTTTGCTTATTGATATTTTGAGAAAAGAGAATATCCCTTTTTTAAGGCTTACAAACAACATTGAAAAAACATCCTTTGTAAACAGATTTTACCGGGATTCATATAATTCCATATTATATTTTCACAAACTAACCAGGACTGATTATTTTGGAAGCACTTTAAATTTACGGAATTACAAAAAGCCATTTAAAGAAAATTCAATCATTGAACTCATGGTTCACCCGGGACAAATAATTAACAATCAAATTTATGACGTTTACTCGAAAGAAAATCTAAGCCTGCATTTACCTGGAATAATTGAAGGAAACAGATTAACGTCTTATCATCAATTTGCTAAATAGTTATAGGGAGAATACTGTTAAGCAAGTTTTTATTAGAAACGAGAGAAAATATGAAGAGAAAATTATTAGTATTCCATCCGGCATTAGCTCCTTATCGGATAGATCTTTTTAATGGATTAAATGAAACCTTTGACGCTGACTTTTATTTTTTTCGTAGAAGCTTGATTTCACAAAAGTTTGATGTTACAAAATTAGAAAGTCAATTAAATTTCACACCAAAATTTCTGACAACAGGATTGAATTTGTATCATAAGAAAGGAATGATACGATTCGGTTATTTAAAAAAAATCATTCTTCATAAACCGGACATAATTATATGTTCTGAATTTAATATATTAACATTCCTGACAGTTCTATTTACAAAAGCATTTTTTACCCAAACGGAAGTATACACCTTTTGCGATGATAGTGTAGATGTTGCAAAGAAAAGCTCCATCGCACGAAGGATAGGAAGATTCGTGGAATTAAAATTATTGGATGGAATCATTTTGGGAAATGATTTTGCGGAAGACTGGTATAATAAAAACTTTCCTAAAGTTCAGACCATTGTTTCTCCTATCATACAAAAGGAGGAAAGAATTATGTCTATCATTAATAGTGCCCAACAGATATCTGCCGAATACACTAAAAAGTATAATCTAAAAGATAAAAACCTATTACTTTTTGTAGGCCGACTGGTAGAAGTTAAGAACTTAAGATTTCTTTTGGAAGTTTTTTCGCACTATATAGTAACAAACCAAAATGCAGTATTGATATTGATAGGCGATGGTGACAAAAAGACTGAGCTGATAAAGCAGGTTGAAGAGTTGAAAATCCAGGATAACATTATCTTCGCTGGTCGTTTTGAAAATGAAGAGCTTTATGCCTGGTATCGAATTGCAGATTATTTCATTCTTCCCAGTATATCGGAGACTTTTGGTGCAGTTGTAAATGAATCATTAATAGCCGGGGTTCCTGTGATATGTTCGAATCTGGCCGGTGCCTCCAGCCTGATCAATAAAAAAAACGGTGTAACCTTTAATCCAAACGATCCGGAAGAATTACTTTCAGTTTTTAAAGAAACTTTAAACAAAAAAAGGCCATTAAAGAATCATTTATCAACTGATGATTCATTGATGCCCTATACTTTTAATCAGCGAATGACCAAGCTAATCTCTTTTTTAAAACACGACAATCCGAAGAAAACACCCGAAGAATCAATCTGAAAAATCATATTTCCTTTTAAACCGGTCAACATAGTAAAACAGGTTTGCCAACCGGGAATATCCCCAGGTTTTATTTTAGCAGACCATCTTGATTCTGCAGGTATTGAAAAGCCAGGGCTATTTTATAATAAGTACATCACGAAAATTAGTTTATATTATTCAAGACACACCTCACAGGTTTTAAAAACCTGTGAGTATCCTATTTCGCTAAAAATATCTTTTAAAAATTGTATAAACCAATTATAGTTCAATACTTAGCACGCTATTAATTAGTTATAGAATATTAAAGACTAATCATCTTATCGGAATCTATGAATAATCTTTTTTTTCGCGCAACACTAGCCCCCTACAGATTAGATTTGTATAATGCCTTGCATACTTATCTCAATATGGAGCTGTATTTTTACAGAAGAAAAGATTTATCCCAAGATACCAACATGGAGCTATTGGAGCAGCAATGTGAATTTACTTCTCATTATTTAGACGGGTATGAATTAGGTGGTAGTTCGAGAAAGTTATGTAAAGGGATATACCGTCTTCTTAAATCCAACAAACCAGACATTGTCATTGTCCCTGAATTTCAGATAGTAGCTATTCAAGTTTGGATCTGCCGGTTCCTACTAAAAAAGAAATTTAAGATTGTTTCTATGTGTGATGACAGTAATGATATGATTGTCAATAGAAACAATTTTACAATCATACATGAATATGCAAGAAGGATACTTATCCCACTACTGGATGATATAATTGTTGTCGAACCGAGAGTCAGGGATTGGTACCAACAACATTATACAAAAGGGATATGGTTTCCGATTATCCGGGATGAAAATAAAGAAATTAAGGATTACCAACGTGTTATTCCTTTAAGTAACGTTCTCAACGAAAAATACAACTTAACAGGAAAGAAAGTAGTCCTCTTTGTTGGAAGACTTGTGGCCTTAAAAAACTTATCCCGCTTTCTCACTGCAGTTGAGAACTTAAAGGAAGATTGTGCCATTATCATTGTCGGGTCAGGCGAAGAAGAAATCCCATTAAAACAACAAGCTAAAAGAATTAATAAAACCATAATCTTCACAGGCCGTTTAGAAGGAGATATCTTACGGGCCTGGTACAATGTGAGTGATGTCTTTGTTTTATTAAGTGTGCAGGAGGCATTTGGGGCAGTTACGAATGAAGCCTTATTGGCCGGGAACTATGTACTCGTTTCAGAGAAAGCAGGTTCTAATTGCTTGATTGAAGAGCATGTTAATGGATACGTGGTCGATCCATATAATATCGATATGATTACAGAAAATCTGGATAGATTGCTTTCGAACATAAAGAGTAAGAATGAACATATTACGTTAAAGCCTAATTTAATGAAAGTTTCATTTAATGAAAGGGTTAATAATTTAATAAAAGCATTGTAAATCATGGCAATCTTAAAAACCAATCGGGGCCCCTATAAATTTAAACAGTTAGATTTATTTCTGGGGAAAAAGCAGATTAATAAAGAGATTGCAAGAGACAATATTTTGGACATAAAGAAAATACTGGATAAGGGCGACCTATACTTTGGGCTTATTAACGGCACTCTTTTGGGCGCTGTTAGAGAGCATGATTTTATATCACACGATGAAGATACCGATTTATTTGTATTGAGTGAGGAAGAAGAAAAATTAAAATTATTGTTCTTTGATATGAAAGAGTCTGGCTTTGATTTAATCCGATATGATCGTCGTGGTTTATATTCCGTAATGCGCTATGGGGAATATATCGATTTCTATATCTTCCGGCCTTTTCAAAACGGAGTCAGGTATAGTGGCTCTGATTATGTTTTGGAAAAACATCTTTCAAATACAATTGAGATTTATTTTCAAGATGAAAAATTTAGAGTTCCTGCAGATTATGTTGAGTTCTTAGAAATATACTATGGAAACAACTGGCAAACGCCTATTGTATGGACAACCTACGACCTATCAAGATTTCAAATATTCAGAGAAAAACTGATTGTAAAAATAAAAAGGGCATTACCCAATAAATTGTTTGAAAAGTTGCAATATGCTCATGCGATTAGAAAACGAGAACTTTTCTTTTATCGGATTAAAGCAATAAGCTATTAAATAAAATTTAAATCGTATTTTTACATTGCACTATCACAACAAAAACAGATATAACAATCCGCATAGTAGTATACTTTGACGGGAACTTAAAAGGTTATATCAAACCAAATTTCAAACATATACACTAAAACAATATGCGGTATTATTATTTCAACCCCATAAATAAAAGATTTTATTTCCCGGAAGGTTTTCATAATTATCCGGTATTTAAAACATTTTATCATCCCTATAAAATAAGTGCAAAACTCATCTGGAAATTTTGGCAAACGTCTGAAATGCTCCGAACTCTTTTCTCAACAACCCAGCCTGAAAAGATTTTGCCCATTGAGCAAATAAAACAATATATATCACCGGATTCAATTATGGCATTCAATCTTGGAACTGAAGGCGTTGAAAAAAAGATAACTATTTTAGGAGTAAATACGAAAACAAATAATCTGTTCTTTATTAAATATGCCACCAAGCCAATTGCTGCGAGGAATGTATTGAACGAAAGCATTGTTTTACAACAATTATCGCACCTGCCATTTGTCCCTAAATTACAATTGAGTGTTCGGCAAGAGAATTGTTTCACCTTAATCAAGACAACGGTTTTGCAGGGAGCAAAAATGAAACAACAGCCTTCGGATGAACAAATGCTGACTATACTTTTCACGTTATCAGCCCAGCAACTGAAAAGTAACCGGGAATATGATTCCGATTTACGAACTTGTTTTGCCCATGGGGATTTTTGTCCCTGGAATATGTTAATTAATGACGGAAATATCGGAATATATGATTGGGAAATGGCCGGCCAGTATCCTTTAGGTTACGACCTCTTCACCTGTATTTTTCAATTTGAGTTTTTAGTGAGCGAAAAGTTGCGGTTTAACCAGATCCTGAAGGAAAATGCGAACCTGATTCAACATTATTTCAGCTATTTTCAGATAACAAATTGGAAACCCTATTTACATAAATTTTCAGAGTTAAAGTATTTATTGGAGTCAGAAAAGCATAATGATGACTTGATTGATTCTTATTTTCAATTAGAGAAGTATGTAGCCAATCTATAGACTATTATTGCTTCCTTATTTTTTTCAATTTATAATTATTAGTAAGTCAATACGATGAAAAACATTCTTTTTATCCTCCATCTTCCACCGCCGGTACATGGTTCTTCTATCGTTGGCCAAACAATTAAGAATAGCACACTCATAAACAGTTCTCTCGATTGTCGCTATATAAGCTACCTCATTTCCAGCACTATCGATGAAATAGGCAAAATGAGCTTCTTAAAGATATATCGGTTTCTTATTGTCTGGTCTAGGTTATTGGTGGAAATTATAAAACATAAACCTGAAGTTTGTTACCTGACATTGACAAGCAGGGGTGCCGCTTTTTACAAAGATGTTTTGTTGGTGGCTACATTGCGTTTCTTTCGCATAAAACGGGTATATCATCTTCACAACAAAGGCGTTAGCCAAAATAATTCAAAAAAATTAAATAATATTCTTTATAGGTATGTATTTAATGATGCTGACATAATTCTCCTTTCAAATCAGTTATACCATGATATTGAAGCCTACGTCCCGCAGTCGCGTGTGCATATTTGCCCAAATGGAATTGAAGACACTTCTGGAAATTTTAAACCTCGTCTTTTCCCAAAAGAGAGACCTGTAAAGATCCTGTTTTTATCAAACTTGATTGAATCCAAAGGAGTTTTTGTATTGATAGATGCCTGCTCCATTTTACGACAAAAAGGGATCAACTTTGAATGTGATTTTATTGGTGCTGAGGGAAATTTGAATGCTGCTCAATTCAATGAAAGAGTCAGACAAAATCAATTATCGACAAAAGTCAGATTCCTGGGTAAAAAATATGGCAAAGAGAAGCAGGAAGCATTCGCGGATGCGGAAATTTTCGCATTCCCCACTTATTATTCCAATGAGTGTTTTCCATTGGTACTCTTAGAAGCCATGTGCGATAGTTTACCGGTTGTAACTACATTTGAAGGAGGAATTCAGGATATCGTTGAAGATGGTATGACAGGTTTCCTGGTTCCTCAGAAAAATGCGGAAGTATTAGCCGAAAAATTAGAAGCATTAATTAAAAATTCGGAATTGCGTCAACTGATGGGAAAGGCCGGAAGACAAAAATACGAAAACGAATTTACCTTAAACAAATTTGAACATCGGATGAAGGAAATTCTTGAACAAATTTAATTAAATTATTAGTATTCTCCGATAAGCCTAATTATCAAAAAGTACGCTAAGACGCAATGACACAATCTGCTGTTTTTAAGTTGTATAATTTTAGCGTCTTCGTGTATTTGCGTACAAAAAACACGTTGAGGAGTGGACTCAACTTTTGTAATTTAAAATTATTCACAGAAAAACCAGTTGTTCCATTAAAAATAATCTATGATTTCAATTGAATGTTTCAACGGATTGCCAATAGAACATGAATCCTTTCTGATCGAAAGATATAATTCATTCTTTACTACCTGCCGGTATTTGGAATTATATTATACTGCTTTCGATATAAATTACATGCTTGTATATAAAAATAGTGACCTGATTGAATTATTAATATTCGGAAATAAAGGAGATACTTCTACATGCTTCAATTTGCTCGCTAAAATTGATCAAGACATCATGCTGGAATGTACTAAAAGATTATTAGAGGCATATCCTTCGGTACAGAAAATTGAAATTGTAGCATCCTATAAAAATTACGCTTTAAAAAGGTCTTTTTTGACTTCTACATTTGATGACTACATTTTAAACTTACCTGCGACAATGGATGATTATTATTTGGGACTTGGCCGTAGTACACGTCAAACTATAAAAAATCGCAAAGTAAGGTTGTTAAGGGATTACCCGGACGTTAATTTTGTTACAAAACAGGGAACTGAGATTGAAGAAAGTATTATTGATAGTATCATACGATTGAATACAGAACGAATGATACAAAAAGGAATAGTTCCCGGAAGAAACAATACCGACAAACATAATATTTATAGCTATTCACAACACTATGGTTACGTAGTCTATTTAGAAATAGATGGCGTAATGGCAGCTGGTGCCATATCTTACATATTAAATAAAAAAATATACGGACATTTAATCGCACACGATAATAATTTTTCCCGATACAACTTAGGCGAAATATGTGCATTTTATTTAATTCAATCTTCTATTGAAAAAGGATTATCAGCACTTCATCTTCTATGGGGGAAAAGCGATTTAAAAAAAAGATTATTGGCAAAACCGCATTTATTGTTTTCCTATGTTATCTATAGATCATATTCTTTAGGTTATATTTTTAATAAAGCCAAAACGACCGTTCTTCTTATTATGATTAGAATTGAACAATCAGATTTTATTAAACCTCTTAGAAATGCCATTAAAGGCTATCGAAGAAAAAATTGGAAGGGATAATTTCCGATATTGAACTTCATTTACTTCCCCAACGAAGTTTCCTTTAAATTGCCTTCTCAAATCAGGATACAAGAACTATTGAAAACGATTTTAAGCGCGTCATTCCGTAATGGTTGATAACCTGTAAAAAGAATGAATCTTCTTTCAAACAAAATAAAAAAAACAAACAAAAAGCTTGCTACATTGATTAAGTAACAGAAACTAAATAATGTTGTATTATTTTAATTTAAATACGGGAATAAGGGTTAGGTCTTTTTGCTTAATATTTCTCTTATGTAACTAAATTTTAATTAGCACAATATCAGCATTTTATAAAGTTGCTTTTATTGGGGCTTTTAGCATCCTTTTGAGGGACTACTAAGGGGTAAAAACAAAAATAAGGTTTTTAATTTAAAGCCCTTATTTTTTAGGCAGTAACCCTCCGTAGAAAACCTAACTCCCTCCTATTAAAACCCTTATTTTCTTATTTAGAAAAACTGTTTTAGTCGTATTTTTCATGAAATAAAACAGGACAATATATTGTTCCTACTACTTAAGTTGAAAATCCATAGATAATTTCTGCCTAAAATTAGCCCCCAGATAATGATAACAATATGTTTTTTTACGCACTTTTATAATTAATGTATGATATCAATCGAATGTTACAGCGGATTGCCAATAGAATATGAATCTTTCCTAATAGAACGGTACAATTCATTTATAACCACTTGTCGGTATATCGAAGTATATTGTACTACTTATGATATAAACTACATGCTTGTATATAAGAACAATACCCTGATTGAATTATTAATATTTGGCAATAAAGGGAACACCTCTACATGCTTTAATTCACTTGTTGATATTGACCAAAATATCGTTGCAGAATTCACAAAAGAAATTTTCGAGAAATACTCTTCCATTCAAAAGATTGATATCGTAGCCTCTTATAAAGAATATACCTTTCCAAAAGCTGTATTGTGCCCGAGATCTGATGATCATATTTTATACTTGCCTTCTACTATGGAAGATTATTATTCGAAACTTGGGTCAAGCACCCGCCAAACCATAAAAAATCGTAAAGTAAGGTTGTTGAGGGATTACCCGGAAGTTAATTTTGTCACTAAATATGGCGACGAGATTGAAGAGAACATTGTGGATAAAATCATACAATTGAACTGCAATCGAATGAAAAACAAGGGAATAATTCCCAGAATAGATGACACCTATAAGAATAATATCTTTAAGTATTCACAGTACTACGGATGTGTTGCCTATCTGGAAATAGATGGAATGGTTGTGGCGGGCTGTATATCTAGTATAATAAATAAAGGTATTTTCGGACATGTGAATGCACATGATGATAATTTTTCTAAATACAATATAGGCGAAATCTGCGCATTTTACATAATACAAACTTCCATTGAAAAAGGATTATCAACATTTCATCTTCTATGGGGGAAAAGCGATTTAAAAAAAAGATTATTGGCAAAACCGCATGTATTGTTTTCCTATATTATCTATAGATCATATTCTTTAGATTATATTTTTAATAAAGCCAAAACGACCGTTCTCCTTATTATGATTAGAATTAAACAATCAGAATTTATTGAACCTCTTAGAAATGCCATTAAAGGCTATCGAAGAAAAAATTGGAAAGGATAATTTCCGTTATTGAACTTCATTTACTTTCTCAACAAAGTTTCCTTTAAATTACCGACTCAAATCAAGATACAAAGGACTTATTGAAAACGATTTTAAACACGTCATTCCGTAATGGTTGATAACCAGTAAAAAGAATTAGCCCTCTTTCAAACAAAATAAAAGAAACAAACAAAAACCTTGCTTCATTGATTAGGTTGAAAATCCATAGATAATTTCTGCCGAAATTAGCCCCTGGATAATGATAACAATATGTTTTTTACACACTTTTATAACTAATGTATGATTTCAATTGAATGTTACAGCGGATTGCCAATAGAATATGAATCCTTTCTAATAGAGCGGTACAATTCATTTATAACCACTTGCCGGTACATTGAAGTAAATTATAGCTCCTATGAAATCAATTACATGCTTATATATGAGAATGACATCCTGATTGAATTAATATTATTCGGGAATAAAGGGAACACTTCTACATGCCTTAATTCTCTTGTTGATATTGATCAAGATATCGTGGCAGAATTCACAAAAGAAATTTTCGAGAAATACTCTTCCATTCAAAAAATTGATATTGTAGCCTCTTATAAAGAATATCTCTTGCCAAAAGCTGTATCGTGTCCGAAATCTGATGATCATATTTTGAACTTACCCCAGACGATAGATGATTACTATTTGGAACTTGGATATCACACACGCAAAAACATTAAAAATCGTAAAGTACGTTTATCAAGGGATTACCCGGGAGTTAGTTTTGTTACTAAATACGGTGATGAGATTGAAGAGAATATTGTGAATAAAATCATACAATTGAACTGCAACCGAATGAAAAAGAAGGGAATAATTCCCGGAATAGACTACACGTATAAGAATAATATCTATAAGTACTCTCAGTACTACGGATGTGTTGCCTATCTGGAAATAGATGGGGTGATTGCAGCGGGTTGTATAGCTACTATATTAAACAAAGAAATATTCTTACATGTTATAGCCCATGATGATAGTTTTTCTAAATACAATGTAGGGGAGGTATGCATATTTAATTTAATCCAATTCTCGATTGAGAAAGGAATTTCAACAGTCCATTTTTTATGGGGAGAAACTGAACTGAAAAAAAGATTTTTAGCTAAACCTCATTTATTGTTCACCTATGTTCTATTTAGATCCTATTCCCTTGAATACATTTTAAGAACCGTTAAAACAATATTTTTCAGCGTTTTGAGCAAATTTGGGTATTCTAAACTCACCCAACCGTTTAAAAATGCAATTAAATTTTACCGCAAAAAGAGCTGGAAGGTGTGATTGTTAGTACGGGCTAGATTATAAAGATAATTCTTATCACTTAAAAAATCAACAAACATGATTTTAACTACAAGTTGGGATGATGGTCATCCCCTTGATCTCAAATTATTGGGATTGCTTGAGAAATATAATTTGAAAGCAACTTTCTATATACCCTTATCGAATTCAGAGAATCCGGTTATGGGAAAGAGCCTTATACAAGAGCTCTCAACCTATCAGGAAATCGGAGGGCATACTATAAGTCACACCTATTTGAATCATCTGAGTGATCCGGTTGCAAAATATGAAATAACGCAATGTAAAGTTCTTTTAGAGGAAATTATTGGTAAGCCGCTATATGCCTTTTGTTTCCCGGGTGGTAAATTTTCAAATCGGGATGTTTTATTTATGAAAAATGCAGGTTATTTGTTTGGAAGAACAACAAATCTGTTGTCTGCCTCGAATCCTAAGTTCAACTTAATGAATACTTCAATCCAAACTCAAAACCATTCAAGCACCACCTTATTGCGCCATTGTATAAAACGATTCAACATAGGACCAATCCTACACAATTCTTTTTTCCTCCCATTTAATAAAAGCTTTCTTAAACTGGCGGAATATAACCTTTTAAAATGTAGGGAATCAAACAGTGTGTTTCATATTTGGGGCCATTCCTGGGAGATAGAGCGGTTTAATTTATGGAATCAGTTAGAAGATTTATTCAAACTAATAAGTTCCCTCGATCGGATAACCTATTTGAATAACACGGAAACCTGGAAGTCTATTTGTGAAAAATCGAAGACCAGAATACTTTCTTTTAATAAAAATGACAAAGAAACAGTTGGAATAACTTTGTAAAAATAATTCTTTTAGGATGTGGACATTTCCATTAAAGCTCTATTGAACCGGATAAACTTACAAATAAAATTCAAAGATGAAGAAAGTAGCATTCATAAATATCTTATTGCCTCAATATAGGACTGATTTTTTTCACTTATTAAAAGAAGTATTATTGAAATATGATATTGAGTTGGAAGTGATTTATGGGAAAAGCAATGATGTAAACGCTCTAAAAAACGACGAAGTAGATATAGAATGGGCAAGATATATTCCAAATAAAACTTTTAAAATCGGAAAAACAGAACTAATCTTTCAACCATGTCTGAAAGACATGAAAGATAAAGATCTGGTGATTATAGAAAATGCAAATAAGTTGTTGATTAATTATTATTTGATTGCTGTACGTAAATTTTCAAAATACAAGCTAGCCTATTGGGGTCACGGCAGAAATCTCCAGGAGGATCAAAATAGTTGGCGGAATAAATTTAAATACCTGTTCTTAGATAAATGCGACTGGTGGTTTGGTTATACAAACACAACTAAAAACATCTTAACATCAAGAAATTTTCCTTTAAACAGGATTACAGTCGTTCAGAATACAATCGATACTCGTGGTATCCGGAAATATTATTCAGAAATAACTGAAAGTGAAACAGCTGAATTACGGAATGAACTGGACATATATAATGGTACGGTAGCCTTGTATTGTGGAGGCATGTATCCCGAAAAGAACTTTGATTTTATCCTCAGGACCTGCTACCTGGTGAAACAAGAAATACCGGATTTTCATATGATTTTTATTGGATCTGGCATCGAAGCAGCTAAAATTATTAAGGCTTCAGAATCGAATGCGTGGATACATTATGTCGGCTCAAAGTTTGGAAAAGACCGTATAAAGTATTTCAAAATTTCACACATTCAGTTGATGCCATACTATGTAGGCCTTGGATTAGTGGACTCCTTTGCATTAGAAACCCCACTCATAACGACTTCAAATCCTTTTCACGGGCCTGAAATCGATTACCTGGAAAATGGAATTAACGGGTTTATGACAAAAGACAACATAAATGACTATTCCTCAAAAGTAATTGATGTCTTGAAGAATAAAAGTTACCTGGATTTAGTAAAGGGGTGCAAATTATCAGCTGAAAGAATAACACTTGAAGTAATGGTCGAAAATTTTAAAGATGGAGTATTGTTATGTTTAAATACGTTGAAAAAGTAAAGACCCTGTTTTCCATAGGATAAACTGCCCTAAACGGATTGTTAGGCCTGAAACGTTTCTTTTTTAAAGAATAGACATTGTATCATTAACCTAACAAATATTGATCCCTGTAATTTGGATCCTTGTGTTTTATGTCGATTAGATTTAATAGTACTTATTTCAACTTTACTAAATTATATCATCCGTGATTATAAAAAAGTCCAATCTGTTTTATAATCGGACTATGGTTAATGCCGTTGCAAAACAACTGAATAGGCCAATGAGACGAAGTCGAAATTGGACTCTGGTATTGGTGCATACGGTGTTAAAACAAAACAAATAATTTAACCCACACTAGTCACACCAGGACACAAAAACAAAATAAGAAAGAACACGATAGTCAACTATCGGTCGGAACTGTCATATTATAAACTTAGGAAGCTAGTTGAGCATATTAATTCTATTGTGAATCAGCGTCTCTATTGTGGTTCGCTCTTTATTTTGACAAAGTGGGATTATTAACAAATAGGGCAACTAAACTTTTCCTGGAAATTTACAACCAAAATGAAAAACATACTTTTTATTCTTCATTTACCACCTCCGGTGCATGGTTCTTCTAGAGTAGGCCTATTAATTAAGGAGAGTACACTTATAAACAATGCGTTTGAATGCCGCTATATAAATATCCTGGCTTCCCGTAAATTAAATGAAACGGGGCAAACGAGTTACCAGAAAATTTTCCGGTTTGTCGGTCTATGGTTCCAACTGTTAATCGAGATTATTAAGAAAAAACCAGATATTTGTTATATGGCATTAACATCAACTAGGGCAGCCTTTTATAGGGATGTATTGTTGGTTGCCCTGTTACGTTTTTTCCGGATCAAGCGTGTGTATCATCTACACAACAAAGGAGTTAAACGTTGTCAAAGATCAAAGATAAATAGGCTGCTCTACCGTTTTGTATTCAAGGATGCAGATATAATCATACTTTCAAAACTTTTGTATAAAGACATTAAGACCTACGTACCCGTATCACGGGTCTATATTTGCCCGAACGGAGTTGAGGAGACTCCTGCAAATATAAAAAACCGAAAAATTAAGCCGGAGGATCCAGTTCAAATTCTTTTCTTGTCAAATCTCATCCTGTCCAAAGGTATAGTCGTGTTATTGGATGCCTGTAGCCTACTGAAAGAAAAAAAAATAGATTTCAAATGTCATTTAATAGGAGGAGAAGATGAGCTGAATGCTTTTCAACTCAACGATTATGTAAAGCAAAAAGGATTAGAAGAACATGTTGACTACCTTGGAATGAAATACGGAAGGGAAAAAAGAGCAGCATTCGCTCGGGCGGATATATTTGCATTCCCCACTTGCAATGATTGTTTTCCCTTGGTATTGCTTGAAGCCATGTGTGATGGTTTACCGGTAGTATCTACTTTTGAAGGAGGAATTCCTGATATAGTCGAAGAAGGGATAACCGGTTTTCTGGTTCCGCAAAGAAATGCAAAAGCGCTGGCGGAAAAATTAGAAGTGTTGATTAAAAATCCTGAATTGCGTCAACAGATGGGAAAAGCCGGAAGATTGAAATACAAAAAGGAGTTTACATTGGAGATATTTGAACAGCGCTTGAAAAATATCCTGCAACATTTGAGCTATCAGGAATGATCAGATCGAAAGTCATTGGAAATAACTAACATCGCATTTTCTATCCATGACATTCTATTTAAAGAATCGTTCTGCCTGATATATTGCGGAAACAAGTCCGAATTACCCGGAAAGAACTGTTGGATTATAAAAAATTAATATCTGGACAAGAATGAGGTGTATGGTGACCCATTATCTTTGCAGTTGCTTTTTTAATCCACATCCAACGGATCTTAACATGCTTCTGCTTCAGGTATAATATAAAATCTATCTGAACCCTATCCAGACTTCAAACAAATGGAGAAAGAAACCTGTTGTTTTGTTGTTTAGCAGGAGCGTAATCTGAATGAAGAACAGTTACGGGATAAAAAAAGCAGGATGCTTAAAAAATGATACGGGATAGGGCCTGAACCCGCGATTTCCAAATCGCGAACCCCATTAAATTGACTATTCCCAATTATAAAGCCTATTGAGTACAATCATTATTTTTCCTAACCTGGACAAGTCCGGACGAGAAAAGAAATAGTAATCTGTGTAATAGCAGAAAACACAACCACATCTTTTAACCCCGTTAGGGGTACAATGATTGTAATTAACTATATATCAACATACATCTAACTCCGTAGGTGTGAAATTATTTATTACCTTTTCCTGATTTCTTTCTTTTATTTCCTTGCGAACCTTATTGTTCCGCGCTATGGCTTACATAGACTAATGATAGGATACGATTTTTTTGTGTCCGCCTTTTTTATGTCACCCCTAACAGGGTTCACATTCCGTGTTACACTTCATTGCTACAGCCAAGTCAACCATACGAGTTTAAAGACATCACTCTGTTTGCAAATCAATATTATACAAAAAAATACGTCAATTTAAGACAGAAGACACTAATTAATAATGCCATAATATCCTAATGTACAATAAAAAAAACAGACACACCAAGACACGAATTCGCAAACGAGACTTATAATAATATCTTTTTAACTAAATTGAAAGTAGTGACCGGAAATTATGAATCGAATCAACAGATGGGAAAAGCGGGAAGTATAAAATGCAAAAAAACGGCGAATATTGCCAAATAAAGGTAAAAATAAATGCTACAACAAATTTTAGAAAAGTCACATATATTATTACTTAATGTTTCTCCTTAATTAAACTTTACAAGTCCATAAATGTTATAATTTACCGGACTGCCTGTTTAATCTATCAAAGCAATAATTATACTATGGAATTATACTGTTTTTAATTACTACTTTTTAAAGAAATAATTATGTTACAAAGTTACACTTTATTCAATCAACCGTTAACGGCAATTAATCAGCCGCGGGCACTTATAAATACACTCAATGCTCATTCATTTAATACCGTCCAAAAAGATGAGGATTTTCATCAGGCTCTTCAATACAGTGATATATTATTACCGGATGGGATTAGTGTGGTGTGGGCCATGCGCATGTTAACAGGAAAAAAGCTGCAAAAAATAGCGGGTGCCGATTTGTTTTTCTATGAAATGAAACGCATTAATGCTTTGGGTGGTAGATGTTTCTTCCTGGGCAGTTCGGAGGAAACATTACAAAAAATACGCAAAAGAGCTGCAAAAGAATATCCAAACGTTCAGGTTTACACGTATTCACCGCCCTTTAAAGCTGAATTCAGTGAAGACGAGAACAGCAGGATGATTAATGCGGTCAATGCGGTTAAACCGGATGTCCTGTTTGTTGGCATGACGGCCCCGAAACAGGAAAAATGGGCCTACCGCCATTTCGATCAGCTGCAGAGCGGACATGTGTGCTGCATCGGTGCTGTTTTCGATTTTTATGCCGGTACGATCGACCGGGCACCAAATTGGTTGATACAAATAGGTCTGGAATGGTCGTATCGCTTATTCAAAGAACCTCGCCGGATGTGGCGAAGATACCTGATAGGTAATGCAAAGTTTATTGGCTATGTGATGATGGAAAAGATACGAAACTGACAGGCATACTGGTAAACTCCGTTTCCACCCCATGACTTGCTGAAAATGCACCCTAGGACAACTGGGATTAGAAACAATAAAAGTACAACAAAATAAAAACTTATCTCCGATCGTATAGCATAGCTTTGTATTACATGATTTATATCTGTTTATTACGATAATTTTCTATAACCTTTAAAATAACCTTTACTATGAAAACGAATGAAAGCGGACTTAAATTTCTATATTTAGCCGTTGACCTGATCATTCTAAATATTGCGATTGCTGTAATTTTTTTAATAACTCCGTTCATAAAGGAATTAAATTATCATGATATTAGCTTATATATATTGCATGCTAATTTTTCGTGGGTAATTACCTATTCTTTTTATTCAATCAGGAATCTGTACATTCACGATTACTTTTTAAACAGAGTGAAGCGGATCAGCAAACGGATCGTGATGTTTGTTATGGTATCTTACGTGCTGGCTCAATTATTTTTACCAAGAACCTTTTCGCGTTTCTTCTTATTGGAATATACCGCTCTTTTCTATGTCGGTAAATTGATTGTTTACTATATTGTATACCGGTATTTGAGATATATCCGTGCTAAAGGTTTTTACATCCATCGGGTATTAGTCCTTGGCTCGAACGACATGAGTATTTTTCTGCGTAATTTAATGAGCAGCAACCCTATGTTGGGATATAAGTTTATCGGATACATTGCCGATAAACCTGAATTGAATAGAAAAGATGTAATGGGACAACTGGAGGAGTTGGCTCCGTTGGTTGAAAAACATCAAATCGATATTCTTTTTGTAACAGACTCGGCGTACAGCGATTCAACCAGGACTAAGGAATTACTGGCAACCTGCAACAAGTTAGGGGTAAGACTGAGATTTGTACCGGAAAATCAATACTGGTTTAAGTTCCGAAAGAACTTGGAATCGGTGGGCTCCTTAGTGGTTGTGAATCCCCAGGAAATACCCCTGGATGATTTGAATTCACGTTTCATTAAGCGGATTTTTGACATATTCTTTTCATCTATGGTGATATTATTCATTATCAGTTGGCTATTTCCGATCATCTGTATATTGATTAAGCTGAGCTCCAAAGGACCGGTATTTTTCCGGCAAGAACGAACCGGGATTAATAATAAAAGTTTCACCTGCCTTAAATTCAGGAGTATGTGCCTCAATAAAGATGCCGACACCAGGCAGGCCACACAGGGTGATAGCCGCATAACGGCGATGGGTCGTTTCCTACGTAAATCAAACCTGGATGAGTTTCCCCAATTCTTTAATGTTTTAGTTGGACAAATGTCGATTGTAGGACCACGCCCGCATATGCTCAAACATACCGATCAATATTCGGAACTAATAGAATACTACCGGGTACGCCATTATGTGAAACCGGGTATCACCGGCTGGGCGCAAGTAAACGGATACCGGGGGTTAACAGATGAACTCTGGAAGATGGAAAAAAGAGTGGAATATGATATGATTTACCTTGAGAACTGGACCTTATGGTTGGATATTAAAATTATATTTTTAACAATATTCGGTAAAAGAACACGGATGAACGCCGGATAAATCTCTCAGGTTTTTATTCAAGCAAAAAAAACTAATCCCGGATAATTCTTCAGACAAAATTTATCCTTTGGCCACCCTACGAGGTCGTATCAAAACATAGTTGATACGGCCTCTTTTCGTATCAACTTGTTTGCTTATTGATGATTTTTAACGCTATATCATTCGTATTTTATCTTCGTCTGAATGCAGCTTGAAACAAGAACGAAAATTATTGATCATAAAGAGCAAAACAGGAGAATGAAAAGTATATTATACTTTATTCAGATTAAGTTACTATATGATTGAAAACAAAGTATTTACCACTAAGCCACTTAATACACTAAGTAACCCGAAGATTAAATTCATACTAGGGACACACGATTTCCATATCGCGTTCTTTATCCATTTCGGAAAGACTTATCTAAAACCAAGGCAGTAATTTTAACTTTTTATAATTCAATATAGATTATTTTTGTCATAATTTATACATTTAACAAAAAAACATATAATTTCTTCTAAAAGTATTCGCATATTTGTATCGTAGATATTCTCCGATATAAATTGCTTTTCATTCTTTAAAATTATTTAGTTTTAAACTTTTGAAGTGCGGTGTCAGCACGATAATCACTGACGGTCATATCATGAAAAAATTTTATGCTTTATTTGTTGGGCTCATGTTCTGTTTTTTGCTACAGGGCCAGATGAACCAGTTAAACAACTCCCTAATGTATGGAGGAAAAATTAAGGCGTATGCCAGGAACTCTTCCTGTGTTTTAGTATCTACCAAAGGCGGAATATTTAAAACAAGCGACTGGGGACAAAACTGGATTAACGGTACTCAAACGTTTAATCCCTTTTCGGTGAATTCCGATAAAATTGTAAGCATTGGCAATGATTTTTATGCACAGAGCAATACCTATGCAGGAAATTCAATTTACAAGAGCAATGACAATGGCCTGAATTGGTCGCAATTACCCTCTACCACCTGGGGAACAGTGTCCTTAGGAAAATTGGCAAACACGTTGTATGTGATTGGCAGTAATTATGTAACAGGGGGAGCTCTGTATGCTTCTATCGATGGGAGTAACTGGACCCAGAAGGCAACTATATGGACCGGTAGCAACCAGCCAAGTGGAACTTGCGAATTGTTATCGTTCAACCAGGATAAACTTTACCTTATTTTACAGAATAGTTTATATTACACGACCGATGGCAACACGTTGAATCCGGTTTCTGTAAGCGGACTTGACATATCGAGTTTTTCTGATAATTCTGACAATATTCAGGGAGACGCGTCAGGTAATTTATATTATTACAATAATAACAACAACAATGCGGTTTACAAGTATAATTTTACGTCCGGAACCTGGAGTAATCTTATTACCGGGAAAATGCCGGACAATTATCAGATAATGGGATTCTCCGCTACAGATAATGCTTTATTTCTTGTTGTCATGAATCCTGCCATGGACATAAAATTTTACAAATCAACCGACCAGGGCGCTACTTTCACAGAACAAACCGCTACCGGTTTAACAACTCCTATGATAAGTAATATTATTGAAGCTTCTGCTAACGTATTTATCGGGAATGGCTTGTATAACGAAATTTTAGTCTCCTCCACAGGAGGAAGCTCCTGGTCGGAACCGGTCAATCAATTTACAGCTTCCTATGCGGGAGATCTTACCCTCTCGGGTAGCACACTGCTCTTTACGTCAGAAAACAGAGGTATCATAGCTTCGTCGAATCAAGGGGCAAATTGGGGTACTGCCAATACCGGAATACCCGGTTTTGGAGGAATAGCCTATTTTGTCAACGAAATAATGCAAGTAAAGGACACGCTTTTTTCAATCCTTCAACCAAGTCCGTTTTCGGATCTGGTCACGCTCTACAAATCGTCAAACAATGGAAACTCCTGGTCAGTTTCACCTTTTCCATCACCTTACTCCAAAGGGAATCAATATACCTTTGCCGGAAAATGTGATTCGGCCTTATTTGTCAATTATTTTGACTCTATCAGTTCTAAATATGCTTTAATCGTTACGTTTAATAACGGGACTTCTTGGGCAAAGCCCAATAGCCAGAACACTGATCAGCTTACCTTTTTGAAAGGGACCAAGAAGTGTTTATTTGCATTTACGGCCTACCCTGAAGAATGGAATGATTTCAGCAATGTGTCTAAAGCCAATAGCTTTGGTCTTAGCTTTACCAACATAAACCCGAATAATTTATTCAACAGCAATTTCCTGATCAAGCGGGTATCCGATAGGCATGGAAATAAACAGGATCCCATCCTGGATTTTGACTTGGCAAACAATAAAGCAATATTTGTTGTAACCGACAGAACGATGGGCAATATAGACAGGCTGTATTTGTACAATAACGGAACAAATGCGTGGTCGGAAATCTATACAACCGGACTTCCGTCTAACTATGTGGCAAATTGCATAAAAAACACGGGCAATAACAATTGGCTTCTGGCAACAAACCTGGGTTTATACCAAAGCACGAATGGCGGGGCCAACTGGACCCTTACCCACGACATAAACTCCTGGCAAAAAGGAATCACCGTCAATAGAATTCATCGGGTTAATAATGAAGTGTTTTTAGGTACTTTAGCAAATGGAATTTGGACGGTTAACCTATCTACCGGAATTGCTGAACCCATGGCAGAAAGTGATCTATTAACCTATCCAAACCCGACTGCAGACATTCTAAACATCAGCATTCCTGATTACACCGGTAAAAATGCCCGTGTTACACTGTACGACATGGATGGAAAAATAATTATGGCAACTACTGCCAACAGCAAACTATTCCAATTGGACTTACACCGGGTAGCATCCGGTAATTATTTACTGGTTATAGATTCAAATAGCCGTCTGTATAAAAAGTCGATCATTCGCAACTAATACCGTTTGCACAATCGAGAAGGAGAGAAACTGGATTATATCCCGTTTCTCTCCTTCTTACTCCACCGTACGTACCGTTCGGTATACGGTGGTTTCTTGCTTTACATCTCCCGATGGGCGGATGTTGTTCTCAGTTATCCCGTTGAGTATCGTCACTCTAACTTATCCTTCGGATTCCGTCCTATTCTTCTGTTAGGAGCCTCATTTTTGAGCATCTAACTCATTTATCTGTAACATTCATTTACTATCCTACTGCAAGATTCAGCCCTTCAATGAATTGTGAGTCCTCTGTATTTTTCCTTCTTGTGCCATCTGTGTCTATAAAACAGTCCAACCTGTTCATAGAATCCAAATTAACGTTTTGTGTTTGCAAAATTCAGATTTATTGTATGAGTCTTCTCCGATAAGTCTAATTATTAAAAGGCACGCTAAGACGCAATGACGCAAAGTTCTGTTTTTAAGTTGTATAATTTTAGCGTCTACGGGTCTTCGCGTACAAAAAACACGTTGAGGAGTGGACTCTTGTATAAATTCCTCAATAACTCCAACTTATTTTCAACGAGAGTTAAATAATGTGAGTAACCGGGTTGGTTAAGCTCTTTTAGTCCCTGCCTTTCTCCTACGAGTCTGTGCAGAAACTCCTGCGTAATTCCCGGGAAAGTTATTATATAATACATATATAATACATATACAATACTTATTTAATACATAGTAAATACATATTTACATAAATATGTATTATATTTGTATTTAATTTGTAATTTTAATTTATTTAATGACTTTGTCATCACTTCCGTTTACGGAATTACATAGGAGGTTTGCAGGAGGTAGAAAGAAGAGAGATTAACG
>JAUZOM010000180.1 GCA_030706465.1 Bacteroidota bacterium
ACTTGATATAAAAAGAAAGAATATTATAGTTCCTATAAGCAATTCATTTAAAGAAAAAATGGTTCAATCATTCCAGAAAGTAATAGATTTTGAGAATAAAAGAGTCGACGATAGTATTCCAAGGACATATGATGGAATAAATTACATTTTTATTATTCATCTGAATGATAAAGAGATTACCGCAACAGTTAAAGATATTAGAAGAGAACAAAAATTTTATTGTATTGTACCAGCTGATAGTTTCGAGAACGAAATCGTCAAAACAAACCTGAGGATAATTGCAGATATAAAAAGTAAGTCGTTTGAAGAAATAAAATATGATATTTACAAATGATTAAAAAAAAATAGTTTATAAATCAGTACAAATGAAAAAAATCACATTCCTTTTATTGTTGTTTATTACAGTTTCAATAGCTGTATTTGGTGCTAAGCCACTTACAATTATCAATCCACCTTACGAATTAAAAAAATCTGGGCTTTACAATGTTGATAAAATTGAGCTTGGTACAAATGAAACCCTTGTTTATCTGCACATATCGTTTTGTCCACATTGGTGGGTGTCGTTCACTAAACCCGAATGTATTATTGATTGCAAAACAGGGAAAAAGTATGAAGCTGTTGATTTAAAAGGAGCCAAATTTGATGAAAAAATATGGATGCCCGATTCCGGTGATAGTACTATTGTAATTGTGTTTCCACCCTTGGACAAAAATGTAAAAAAAGTAGATTATAACACCGAGATATTTGGTATTTCATTAGAAAAAAATGTCCCTCATGTTAAGGTGAACAAAGAAACACCTGCGAAGATAAAAAACTGGTTAAACAATCAGTTAAACTTGTATAAGCCCCGACAAAATGACGCAAATTCATTTTTTAGGCCCGATACGGTACATATAGTCGGCTATCTGAATGGATACGATAAACGATTTGGTTTTACTTCCGGGATGATACAATTCTCGAATGCCATTACTAACGAACCTCAAACTGTATTGCTCAAAATAGCCGAAGACGGCAAGTTCGAAGCTCATTTCCCATTAGCATATCCACAATATCTGGGCGCAGTTATTTCCAATCAGTATGTGCCATTTTATGTAGAGCCGGGAAGCACGTTGTCCATCGGACTTAATTGGTCGGAGTTTCTCGTAGCAAGTCGCAATCCATCAAGACAATATGTATTTAAAAATATTCATTACACAGGTCTACTTGAAAAGCTAAACACGGAGTTAAACTCGGTTATTCTCAACGAAACCGAAAACAATAAAATTGAACAATACGTAAACGAGAAAACTCCGGAGATATTTAAGGCTGAGCAGTTAAAAGATAGGGAGAAGAATTTAAACTTGCTTGAAGAAGCTCGTACTAAAAATTCACTTAGCGATAAAGCGGTGAGTATTCTCAAGAATAAAATCTCCTTGCAATCAGGCATTATGCTGTTTGAATATGCCATTGTCAAAGCATCGAAAGCCATGAAAAGCAATAATGGTAATTATAAACAAGTTCTCCCGGCAGATTATTATGATTTTACGAACCTGATACCCTTAAACGATAAATCGATGCTAATAAATAAAGAGTTCTCGATTTTTATACATCGATTTGAACATAGTGAACCTTTTCTTGCTGCTCCACGAAAAGCAATGTTCAAACCAGGTAAAGATATTTATGAGTATTCACTAGAAAAAAAGAACCTGCTATCGGCAAGTGATTTGGAGTTAATATCATTTGTGAATAGAATAAAAAACAATAATGACAGTGTTTCTGCATTACAAAAAAGAGCTACTGAAATCTCTCGTTTTTTCGAACGAAATAAATCGATGTTAGAGGATTACACCAAGAATTATTTATCCAATCAAGTTGGCGATATGCTCTTTGAAAACAACCTGAAGGATTGGAAATTGAAAGACTCGGTATTGCTGTCAAAGTTTGGATTACAAACTAATTTTGTTTACGAAACAATGAAGGTGAGAACGCTGAAATCTACGTTCAATCAAGTCCAGTCGGATAAAATTGTGAATTACTGGAGTAAGTTGAAAAAAGGAATAACTGACTCTTTACTTGTTAGGGTAGGGAGTGAGTATCTGAATGAAAAATTACAAAAAACTGCTCCGACTGCTTATGCATTACCCGATACTACAGGAACAAGCATTTTAAAAAAGATTATTGACCCATTTAAGGGAAAGCAGTTGTTTATTTCTTTTTGGGCTTTAAACAACAGTGTGAGTACACGAAATATTACCGAAACGAAATCCAGAAGAGACATGTATATTGGTAACCGGGACTTTGATTTCATTTTCATCTCTGAAGAACAGTCTGCGTATCAGGAAGATTATGATACGTTTGTGAAAGAACAGGAACTTGCTCACTCATTCCGTTTAACTACTGATGAATTCAACTATATTCGGCAATTATTTGCTATCACAAGTTTGCCCCGCGATGTAATAATTGATGCCAAAGGAAATGTGAAGAATGACAATTTCAATATAAATCTATTTGACTTGGAATTAGATGCTTTTTCAAAATAAAATTTGTGCTGATGTCAAATCTCATTAAACCTAGCGACATGCTAAATAACGATTTAATTGAAGATTCAGTAGTTAAATAAAATCTATAAATTCAGTATTCATTAATAAAAGAGTTAATCCGCTTCTACTGTAAATCTTTATGTAACAAAAAAGAGAAACAGCCAAATATGTGTATTTTAAATTAGTCAATTATGAATCTCATTTCATTCAAATTTATCTTTCCCATACTAATTTCTCTTCTCTATTTAGCAATAATAGGAGGAATATTTTATTTAATTTATACTTGGATAAACAAATCTCTTTCTCTCAGAAAAGAGCAAAATGACTTATTGAGAGAAATTATAAATAGGCTCGAAAACAAATAGGATAATTCTAATCACATGAAACGCCTATAACCAAAAATTTAGGACACACAAAGGCATGGTTAACAATGTCTTTGTTCTTGGATCTTTGTTCTTGGCTCTAATATTTAATCACATGAAAAAACTTTTCTATCTTTCTTTTTTGTTCCTGATATTTGGAAATACACAGGCACAACAGCTTACGACAGTAAGAAACACTTACAACGTGGGCGAAGCTATAACCGTTAGGTTTAGTGGTTCTACTTCCACTAAAGATTGGTTAGGACTATTTACCCCGGGCATAGTACCGGCTTCGCAGAATAATCTGGGCTGGGCATATACCAATGGTACTCACGATGCCGGCACTTCGGTTATTCAGTCGGGTGAAGTTAATTTTGGAGCAGGACTAACAACTCCGGGTGCTTATAAAGTTTGCTTATTAGCAAACGATGGATACACGCTTATTGATAGCGTGAAATTTAGGGTAGTTCCTGCTGTTTCGGGCCTTGTGGGTGATTGGCAGTTCGACAATCCGTCCAATTTGGTAGCCGCTACTGTAGGTAATCCGTTGGTATTGGTCGGAAGTCAGGCTGCTGTTAGTGGCCCAACAAGTACCGATGGTGCTACCCGTATTGGTGTTGGCAGCCATTATATTTGTACTCATGGAATTGCCCCCAACAATGGAATAATGGTCAATTCTTATTCTTTTGTTTTCGATTTCAAAGTAAGTGATATCAGCATCTGGCATTCGTTATTACAAACAATTCCTGAAAACAATTCCGATGCTGCAGTATTTGTCAATAAAGTTGGGAATATCGGGGTAAGCACTACCGGATATACCAGTCAGGCAATTAAACCGAATACCTGGAACCGTGCTGTGGTAGTGGTTGACAATGGCTATGAATACTCAATTTACATCAATGGAGAAAAGAGTTTAAACGGTGTTGTTCAACCAGCCGACGGTCGTTTTGCGTTAAGACCTACCGCTTTGCTCTTTGGAGATAACGACGGCGAAGACAACGAGATAGATGTAGCACGGGTGATGTTATACAATAAAGCCCTGACCAAAGACGAAGCCATAAGTCTGGGTGGTTATGCACAGCAAGCATCAGCACTAAAACCGTTCAGAATTCAGCCGTATATCCAGTATGTTACGCCCACTTCGGCCACTATTATGTGGGAAAGTGATTATGCACAAGCAGGTCAGCTAAACTATGGAATATCGGATGCGCTAGGTAATACGGTTAGCGCTACTGTTAGTCCGTCGGGAGCAAATACCTATATTCACAAAGCACTTCTTCCTTCGTTACAGGAGAGTACCTCTTATTATTTCCGGGCTGCTATGAATGATAGTACTTCTAAAGCAGTACAGAAATTTAAAACAGCCACCACCAATACCAATACTTCATTTAAAGTTGGTATATGGGGCGATAGCCATAATTTCAGTCCATTTTCCAGTATGGCTTCTTATTTAGTAAATAACCTGCGCCCAGATTTCTGTGTTACTACCGGTGATATCTCTACAAACGACGGAAATATCTATTCCGATCTGCAAAATGTTTTTATCCCCGTTGTGTTGGGAACCATTGGTACAAAAGTTCCATTCTACGAAGGATTCGGGAACCATGATGTTTGGAATGGTAATTTAATTCGAGGATTTGTGTCTCAACCTTCTGCTTACAATTCGGATGCTGCTGCGGTAAGTGGAAGCTATGCTTATGTATATGGAAATTCAGTATTTATTACCATCGATTGGAATCGTTATAGTGCAGATTTAGCGCCAAATGGTTGGTTGGAAACCTTCCTGAGATCGGATGTTTCAAAGAATGCAACCTTCCGGTTTATTTTTATTCACTGTCCTCCATTCATAGAGCGTTGGCAAGGAGCCGAACAAGAAGTTGTAAAAACCAATATTCCATTGCTGAGCAAGAAATACGGTGTTACGGCCGTATTTAGCGGACACATGCACGGTTATGAAAGAGGAGTCCTCGATGGTGTACAATATATCACTCAGGGTGGTTGTAGCTATATGGACGTGAATGAAGCTGTTGGCCCAATAATTTATCCTCACATCATTGTCGGAACAAATAAGGCTGGTAATCCGCCTAACTTCAATAATGGATTGACCAACCACTTGTTGACCCTGGAGATCACTCCTACAACGGCTACCTCTAAATTGCATTACTTTGATGCCTCCGGAAATTATTTGGGTATAATTGAATCGGTACAAATGACTCCACACAGCCTGAATGCCCTTAACTCACCGATAGATCTCGGATTCTCTGTATATCCAAATCCTACGCAAGGAATCATTCAGATTACGGGTAGCGAAGAAGTAGAGGTTTCAGTGTTTAATTTACAAGGAGTAAAAGTATTTAATAAACTTAATGTATTGCCTAACTCTAATGTTGATTTGTCGAAGCTGAACAAAGGGGCGTACCTTATCAAACTAAAAGCGGGACAAAAGAACTGCGCTCAAATAATCATTATCCAGTAATTCTTTTGTTGTGAACTAAGGAGTAAATTTAAATTTTAAACACGTAAAAATAAAATCTCATGGAATTAGTTATAACCATCTTACTTTGTTTGCCAATTGTTTTTTTAGTGACATTATTCATTGGAATTGTTAAGAAGAACAAAAGGCTTTGGATTATTTCTTTGATATTTTTCATAATAATTACGTTGGCTGAATGTGCGTTTTTTGTTTACAGAACAAGTCCTTCAGTTACATATAAAACAACGTCAGTTGAATAATAAACTTGTATGATTCATTCAAGTTCGACAGGAGGTAATTTAAAACAAACAAAATAATCCCCTTTTCGTCCAAGTATGCCAACGCTGAATAGTTCAAGTTGAGCAAAGCGCAACCAGGATTTAAAACTAACTTTATTCCCAGTCCAAGTCACAGACCTGAACTAAATTATAATTAAAAATAAATCATATTCAATACTAATATAAATTTTTACACAATGAAAGATTACTTTAAATTCAATTTGCAAGCTCAAAAATTTTTACCAGTGTGGCTCACATTTATGGTGCTAGTTATCGTTCCTTATATTTTTCTTGCGATGAATGTAAAAAATGTTATTCCGCCGGATCATCCTCTTGGATTGCTTGAATATATGGGCATTCTGTTTTTGTTGATAATAATAGCTTATGCAATTCTGTTTTATATGATTAAACTAGTCATAGAAGGAGTTGAATTTAAAGGGAAATCTTTTGTTTTTGATGGGAGTTTCGGTCAATTTATCGGTCAATTTTTACTTGGGCTCTTTTGGAGTATTATTACATTAGGAATTTATTTGCCGTGGTTTATTACCAAAATCCGGAAATTCTTTGTTAATAATACATCGCACGATTCGAACAAATTAGAGTTTGCCGGAACCGCCGGTAAACTGTTTAAAATAATGCTTCTTACTACATTTCTTCCCATAATGCTACTGACCATTGTTATGGCAGGTATTAAACTCAAAACAGCAGACTTTGATCCAAACTCTTTTGGTCTGTTTACAAACCTTATTACCCTTATTATCATGATACCTTACCTGTATTATTTCTACAACTGGTTAGTGAATATTAAGTTCAAGGATTATACCATTCGTTGGGAAACCAATTTCTGGAATTCGTGTGGAAAGCTACTTTGGGAAATAATCCTATCAATCATCACTGTAGGCATTTATTATCCCTATGCAATATTACGTTTGTACAAATACTTTATTGAGAAAACTTTTGCTGTATCCGAAAACAGTAAAAAAGGATTTGGTTTCGAGCTAGAACCTAGAGAAGACTTTCTGTTTTTATGGGGACAGATATTACTTACAATTATCACATTGGGCATTTATTATCCTTGTGCATATTGTAAAATTACAAGTAGAATACTGGGTAAAACGTTTACAGAACAGTTGCCTGAATAACTTTCTTCGCCCAAGTATGCAGAAGCTGAATAATTCAAGTCGCAGACTTGAACTATCTGTGAAAATAAGGAAAACGGAGTTTATAGTGGATACAAACGATTTATCAAACATGAAGTTAAAATATGAACCATACATTTAGACTTAAGAACGGTGAAATCTCATTTGAAGGAGATAAGATTATAATTTCAGATAATGCAAAATCAGACAAGTATTTTACACTAATTATTTACCTTTTGGGTTCAGTATTTGGAGTTATAAACATATTGAAATTTAATCAAACAGGTGAAAAATTCTTTTATTACTCCTGGTTAGGTCTTGTAATATTAATATTCGTATTTATTGTAGAGAGATTTTTAAAGTCAACGAGAAGTGTTATTCTATTAGAAGACGTAAAATCAATAAAGGTAAATAAACGATTAATTTTCATGATTTTAGATATAAAACTTAAAAACAATCAAATAAGACGAGTTCTGGAAATTGAGGATGTTGAAAAACTCAAAAATTACATTGAGAAATATCAGAACGGCCTGACCGAAAAGTGAGATGAACAGATTTTCTGCATTTAAACCGTTGACATAAAAAATAACAGGGAAACATGAAGCTACAAACCCTTAGCACACTCCTCGGTCGTTAGAGGTTATTATAAAAATGAAAATAAAAACAGCGATATGAAGAAAATTATTATCATTTTACTTATTGTTATTGGTGTAAAGGGATTTGCTCAAACTCCGACAACTTATAAAATTGAGAGTTTGACTCCGCCAGCAAAACTTCTATATCAAAGACCTTCTATTGATGCTTTTAAGTTTTCGAAAGCGAACATTGAAAAGAGTTCACAACTTCCAGACAGTTTGGTGACTTTTGGTGAACATCCTTTTCTTACGGGAATTTTGACGGCCTATAAGGAACACCGACCGTTTGTGTTATCGCCCGACATCGTTTGGCTGTTGATTAGTCAAGGATTTGCGAGACACATAACCAATAACGCTGAAGAATTTAGAAAGGAAATTGTAAACTTCGAAAAAAAGAAAACCTTGACTGTTTTCTCAACTGCAATAACTATCGGATATCCTAACAGCAATTGGGAAGCTGTTTTCCCTCAGTTTACAAATCAAATAAGTGATTATACAGGCAAAGAACTGACCAATATGCTCGTTTCAGACTTTACAACTACCACGCCTACGACTCGAATTGTAAGCGAGATAACAG
>JAUZOM010000181.1 GCA_030706465.1 Bacteroidota bacterium
AACAAGGGAATAAGGTTTTTGATCTTGGGCATTCGGCTTTTCTACTAAGGTTTAATATCCAAATAGAAGGGTGTTAAATTGAAAACCTTATTTTTGTTTTTAACCCTTAGTAGAAAAATTAAGAAAAAACCACTACCCCTTATTCACTTATTTAAATTATACGACATTATTTCTTTTCCTTTACTTAAACCTTTTTATTTCGAAAGTAGATGTGTCTTTTTTTATACAAAAGCTTGCAATAAATTGTTTATTGCAAGCTATAATTTATTGGAATTCATAATTTACATACAACATTTCAACGATACAAAGACTACGTCTATTTACTAAAACAGGAATGGAATAAAATGAATTCGGTAATTCACAAAGGCTTAAATTGCTAATTTGTAAATTGCCGTTACATCCTTTTCGGTCAGTTTTACGAAACTTCCCAAGGTCTGATTCCCGAGTCCTAATGTTTTTACTAAGGCAGGAATATCTTCTGCTTTTGCATTCAATTCCGCAAACCGGACCGGCATACCTATGGAAATTAAAAATTGTTCCAGTTTGGCAATCCCTTGGCGAGCCGTATTCTCAGGTTGCTGGTAGTCCATCTCGCAACCCCATACACGTACTGCAAATTGTGCAAAGCGCATGACATCGTGGTACATTACATATTTCATCCACGCCGGAAACATCACAGCCAGGCCGGCTCCATGGGCAACATCATATAGGGCCGAAAGTTCATGTTCCAGTTGGTGCGATGACCAATCCTGGTCCCGTCCCACGCCGCAAATATCGTTATGTGCTACCATACCGGCCCACATTAGGTTTGCCCGCGATTCATAATCAGTTGGATTTGCCAGTGCTTTAGGAGCTTCTTTAATAATGGTCAATAAGATTCCTTCACACAGCCGGTCGGTAATTTCTATATCTTTGGTGTTTGTAAAATAGCGTTCCATCACATGTGCCATCATATCGGTGGCACCGCATGCAGTTTGATAATTTGGCAACGTTACTGTCAATTCAGGATTCAAAATGGAGAAGACAGGACGTAAAGCATCGCCATTTGCTGCGCGTTTAAGCATGCCGTTCTCGTGGGTAATGACTGAACCTGTAGATCCTTCACTTCCCGCAGCTGAGATGGTTAGAATTGTCGCAACAGGCAACGCTTTATCAATACGCTTCCCTTCGTAAAAATCCCAGAAATCACCTTCGTACAACGCACCCAAAGCGATTGCTTTTGATGAGTCGATCGTACTTCCGCCTCCGACTGCCAATATAAAATCAATATTCTCTTTCTTGCAGATTTCAATGCCTTTATAAACCAATCCGCTACGGGGATTGGGCTTAACACCTCCTAATTCGGAAAAATAAATACCCTCGGCTGTAAGTGACTCTTTTACCCGGTCCAGCAGGCCGCTTTTACAAACAGAGCCGCCACCATAGTGAATTAGTACCCTTGTTCCACCAAAACGTTTTACGTATTTTCCTGCTTCGTTTTCGCGCTCTTTACCGAAGACAAAAAATGTTGGGCTATAAAAATTGAAATTGTTCATACCTTACTATTGATTTATTTTTGATAATCTATTTATCAGTTCATCCCCTAATTCTGTCTTTATTTTTATGTGATTAAGAACTCCCTGTACAAAAGCATTGTTTTCAAAATTTCCACGTACCGATTCAAAATCCTGTTGTTTTTGTTCTTCATTTCCATCAATTCCGAAACCAACTTTCGAGCTCTGGTCAAACTCTTTCCTGGCATCGGAATAGATTAATTGGTCCAGTTTAACGACTGATGCTTTCCAAAGCTCAATAATAGCGGTCAAGTCATCGGCTCCAATCTTATCAATGGGTTTACCCCAATACTCTTCCAGTTTTTGGCTTGCCCATGTCCAGGCCAGTTTGTCATAATTCGTATGAATATTTTCAAATTGAAGCTGAATGTCTTCAAGTCCGGCTGACTTGTTTTCAATGGAAACCATTAACCGGTCAATGTCATCCTTTGGTGCGATAAGTCCTGATAAATCAATCCATTCGCCTGAACCCTTGTCCGTTTCGGACTTTAGAAGCTGGTGTATTTCATTGATCGATTTAAATTCAGCATCTTTTAATCGGCTAATCAAAGAGTTCCCTAAAAATTTGATAATGGCTGTATTGTATAGATCAATGCCTTTCAGCAGGAAGGCCTTCTTAATTTTACAATTCTTATACGAAAATACGTCTGAGTTTCCATTTGATGCATCCTGGATATTTTTGAGGACTTCAACCCCTTTCATTATTTTTTGAATGCTGTAAGGATTGAGTAAATTAAAGTTGATAGGGTCCAGTTTGTGGCTGTCTGTCCGGAAATCGCGTTTCGGCCATTTTTGAGCATCCCGAATTGTCCCTGCACTTTGTAGATTGATAGCCGGGATTAAAAAACTGTCGGTATTATTTTCGATAAGATACGAAAACGGCAATTCAGAAGTGTCGGAATGCTTGGTGTGCCGGCCCATTACAAAAGTAAAAGCACCAATTTTTGCCGGCCACGACAGGTATGAATCGCTCGAAGTTTTAACGCCGCGTTCTGTAACTCCCTGGTGGATTGGGCCAAGTTTATACATGTGGTTACTTTGGTTTGTTCCGCTTCCCGCGTTGAAAAATGAAAACATACCGGCTAAAAGCATGCTCGATTTGTGGTGTGTAACCGTATAGGGGCCTGCAAAAATAGAAGCGGCTTCACCAAGTAAGCCTTGGGAGTTTGCAAAAAACACCGAATCAAGAGCTGAAAAATTATTCCCCAGTACACAACCTTGTCCTACAAAACATCCCGAAACCGTTGTTGAATCGGTGATGGATGACCCTGACCCGATTATAAAATTGTAGCACTTTACGCCAAAGCCCAGTTTGACGGGGGCTTGTTCATTACTGTTAATGGTGCCGTTCTCCAGGATAGTAGTCCCTTCAAGAATTGCGGAGTCCCCTATGCGGATATTTTTTAAGCTGCCGCAATTTACTATCCGGACGTTTTTCCCAATGGAACCTTTATCCGATTGTTGTTTGATAGAATATTGTTCGATCAGGTCTTGAAGGGATCGTATTAATTCGGGGCGATACCGGTATAAAGCCAGCATATAAGCCAGTGGGGCGGATAACGAATCAAAAATAGGTATCTCCCGGCCACCGCCTTCGTTCATAATCGGCACTTTTACCCCGTTCCCAAATGACGAAACCCCTTCGACAGCTATTAAGTCGACATTTTCAATATAGGTTCCTTCTCCAATCTCATAATTTGCGATATAATTATGGACTCTGTCGATAAAAACATCATTTTTTACGATGCAATTATGAAGCAGGCAGTTGTAAATGCCGGAGTGTTTTTTTACCCCATTCGCAATTTCAAACACGATGTTATAGGAACCGAGATGTATGGTCCCCGAAAAATGAACATTTGAAATAAATGCCGGTGAAAAATCCTCAGCAACAAGAACGTTTTTCCAGTTTTCGGCAGAACAACCGTAGACTGTTAAGGTCGCTATTTCTTTGTCGGCGAGTGGACGATAAGTTGTCATTTGATGATAAATTGTTGTTATTGTTGCACTGATTCTTCCGGTTCTGATTCAATGTCAGCGTAGTTTTGAAATAAGAAGTCATTGTAGGGGTATCGTTCCACGTGGATTGCTTTAATCTTTTCGTATAACAATTCTTTCAACCGGTCGATGTTTGTCTTTTCCCGGGCAGAGATAAAGATGCAGTTATCGTGCATTTTAGCCATCCAGGTTTTTTCCAGTTCCTCCAGGCTAATGTTTTCGCGTGTTGCAGGAGCCAGGTCATCTTCTTCTTTCGGAGTATACCCAAATGAGTCTATTTTATTAAATATCAGTATCATTGGTTTCTCCTGCGGATCAATATCCTGAAGTGTCTGGTTTACGACTTCCAGTTGCTCCTCAAAATTAGAATGTGAAACATCGATTACATGAAGTAATAAATCAGCTTCGCGCACTTCGTCCAGAGTCGATTTGAATGATTGGATTAAATGATGCGGTAATTTGCGGATAAACCCGACTGTATCGGAAAGTAAAAAAGGTAAATTGTCAATAATGACTTTCCGGACTGTTGTGTCCAGCGTGGCGAATAACTTATTTTCAGCAAAAATGTCTGATTTGCTGATCAGGTTCATTAAGGTCGATTTTCCCACATTGGTATAGCCAACTAACGCAACCCGCACCATCTTGCCCCGGTTTTTACGCTGGGTGGACATTTGTTGGTCGATATCTTTCAGGTTTTGTTTCAACAGGGAGATTTTTGTAAGGATGATTCGCCGGTCGGTTTCAATCTGGGTTTCACCCGGGCCACGCATGCCGATACCTCCCTGCTGGCGCTCGAGGTGTGTCCAGAGCCGTGTTAAGCGAGGCAACATATACTGGCACTGGGCCAGTTCTACCTGCGTCTTGGCGTTGGCTGTCTGGGCCCTTTTAGCAAAGATATCCAGGATAAGGCTGGTCCGGTCGAGAATCAATACCCGCAATTCGGCTTCTATATTCCGAAGCTGTTTCGGCGATAACTCATCGTCGAAGATAACTACACCGATTTCATTTTCATCCACATAGTTTTTTATTTCAACCAGCTTTCCCGGGCCGACAAAGGTGTTTGGATTGGGATATTCCAGCCGTTGGAAAAAAAGCTTTTCCGGTGATGCACCCGCTGTTTCTGCCAGGAATGCCAATTCATCAAGATATTCGCGTGCCCTTTCTTCCCGTTGGTTCTGGGTAATTACTCCCACCAGGACTGCTTTTTCTTCGTATATTTCTGTTTTCATATTCGTTTTTTTTAGAAAAACGGTTGTTGATCCCAACCGTTGTGTGTTTTTATTGGTTTGCCTGTGACAAAGCAGACTGTTGTAAAAGCTTATCTATGCGAATCAATCGGATTAAAACAGATAACCGGAGGCCTAACCCAAAACAAACGAATTAATACTAAGTTCATTTTTGAATCGAGCTGATGCTTATGGCTGTTCTTTTAATATTGATATTATTTCACTTGCTGGTTTTCAAACAAACAAATGTACTATATTTTTTTAAAAGTTTATTTTATCACACATAAAAAAATAATATTTCTTTATAGCTGGTGGTACCCGACCGGGAATGAGTAATATTACTAAAGTTTCGCAGGAGTTTACTCAAACAGTTCTCCCGTTGTTTCACCGGGACTCTCTCTTACCAGGCTGTGCAGAACCTCCTGGGAACCTCCTGAAAAGGGTATTATATAATACATATATAAAACATATATAATACATAAACAATACATAGTTAAAACATATTTACATAGATATATATTAACTATGTATTGTTTATGTATTTCCAATCTTTTTAGGAACTCTTTTATAAGTCCTTTCTCGGGAGGTTTCCAGGAGGTTCTCCGGAGGTAGATAGCCTGTATAGTTCTCGGTGTATAGCTTTATCGTGCTTTGGATGGCAGACAGGAAAGAATTTCAGGCTTCTATCACGTTCGTAATCCTATGATGTAAATATCGGTTCTGACAGGATGGTAATTATTAAAACAACTCAACATCAGGTGATAATCTTGTTTCCATAAAAGCAGGGTTTTGGTGATTTGACGGCTTTGTTCCTAACCAGCTCATAAATAGTAAACTAATCGCGAATTTCGTTCTTTTTGATAATTTCAGGTCCTTTATTTTCAATAAGTTATTTTATTGCTAAACTTTAAATATTATTTTATCTTAGAGTGTGTCGTCCCGGATTTTGGATTATTCTAATCCGGAATAGGTGCTGTCCAACGATTTTTTTCTCCGCCTTTCGTTCAGGGTATAGTGGGGGTTCAGTTAGGGTTCGGATAGGTATGTCTAATCTATCTAAACCCGATCCGAACTTTATCTAAAGTATATTCGATTCCACTTTATACCCCGAATAGAAGTTATTTCCACGGTAGGAAACCAGCGATTCATAAATCTGTCAACGTAGAATGAAAATCAAGATTTCATATTTTTTTTTGGAGAGTAAGATATTATTTTTCACTTTTTTACCGTTTAGTCAAATAGAAATTTTATTTCAGCACTTTCAGACCGCAAAAATAGTGTATCTTTGGGTGTTTTTTGAAAAAAAAATTAATTGTGAAATTATTTTTAAAAACTTACTTGCTAAGCTCACAATAAAAAGATTTTAATGACAAAAAGATTCCTTCTATTAGTTTTATCAGTAACTGCCTCTGTGCTCGCATTTTCTCAGGCAGGAACTGGCGTTTATCAATTCCTGAACTTACCGGTTTCATCCCGTTTGGCTGCTTTAGGGAGTATCAATGTTTCCTTGCGGGACAATGATGTTAACTTTGCCTTCCAAAATCCGGCCTTATTAACTTCCGAAACGAATAACATGATAGGACTTAACATGGCTAATTATTTGGCGGATATTAAATTTGGCTCTGCTGTCTATGGAAGAAATTTCGGTGATAAGAATTATTTCGCTGTCGGAATTCAATATGTCGATTATGGAAACTTTAAATATGCTACAGAAGCAAACGATCAGATAGGCGATACGTATTTTACCGCAAAGGATATGGCCTTAAATATTATGTATGCCAGGCCGTTAACGAATAGAATTACAGTGGGGGCAACCCTAAAACCCGTGTATTCGGTTTATGAGACCTATACCAGCTATGGGTTGGCAATGGATGCCGGTGTCAGCTATAATGATTCGGCTAACTTTTTTTCGGCAGGATTGGTCTTAAAGAATATGGGTACACAGCTAAAAGGGTATTATTCAGTCGACGGGGACCAGCACTTGGAACCACTGCCTTTTGATATCCAATTGGGTATATCCAAAAAGTTTAATCATGCTCCCCTTCGACTTTCGATGACGTTGGACAATCTGCAACACTGGGATTTAAGTTACGAATCGACCAACCAACCGACAGATAATCTGACCGGTACGGCTCCGACCAATAAAATAGGATTTGTTGATATGGCTTTCCGGCACGCGATTTTTGCCGCAGAATTTATACCTTCCAAAAACTTCTATCTAACAGCGGCTTACAATGACCGCCGCCAACAGGAAATGAGCATGTCCGGTTTTAAAAGTATGGCCGGTTTTTCATTCGGAGGAGGTATCCGGCTTTATAAATTCCAGGTGGGATTTGGCATGACGCAATTCCAGGTTGGTAACTATGCCTATCAATTTTCCATAAGTACCTCCTTGAACGAATTCAGGTTATAGGGGGATATATTCCAAAATTTCAAAATACGCATGAATAAAATAATTGTTGCCATTGATGGCTTTTCGTCCTGCGGAAAAAGCACTATGGCGAAAGAACTGGCCCATGAAGTGGGCTACATTTATGTCGATTCCGGTGCTATGTATCGCGCGGTATCGCTTTTTTGTATTCAAAATGGCTGGATAACAGATTCCGGCATCAACCGGGATGAGCTGGAAAAGAATATTGCCTCCATTCAGATTGAATTTAAACCGAATGCCGAAGGAAATTCCGAAACGTATTTGAACGGACAAAATGTAGAAAAAGAAATAAGGTCACTGGAAGTTGCCAACGGTGCCAGCCGGGTGAGCACGTTCGGTTTTGTCCGGAGCGAATTGGTGCGCCAGCAACAACTGATGGGAGAAAAGAAAGGCATTGTCATGGACGGCCGCGATATAGGAACAGTGGTTTTTCCAGCGGCTGAATTAAAGATATTCCTGACAGCCTCACCCGAAATCCGGGCACAACGGCGACTGGACGAAATGAAAGCCAAAGGAGAAATTGCAAATTATGAAGAAGTGCTGGCTAATGTAAAAGAACGCGATGAACGGGACCAGAACCGTGCTGAAAGCCCGTTGCGTAAGGCGGATGATGCGGTCGTGATTGACAATTCGTATCTAACACGTGAAGAACAAAACAATTTGTTAAGAACTTTGTTTAACGAAAGAACGTTTTTATAACGAATGAGCCAGATTCATTTATTCCGG
>JAUZOM010000182.1 GCA_030706465.1 Bacteroidota bacterium
TACTGAATAAAATAGGACAATAAACTGTTCCAACTACTTACATGTTTTTATCTTCCTAAATTAGCGTGAGCTCGATATGGCAGCATTCGCAATTCGTTATAAGTGCAGCCTTGGAATTAGTATCTATTATTCAAGACATACCTAATACTACTTTACTAAATTAAAACAAAACAAATAATCCAAACCACAATAGTCACATTAGGACACAAAAGCAAAATAAAGAAGGACACAATAGGCGACTATCGATCTGTACTGTAAGATTATAAACTCAGGAAGATGGCTGAAAATATGAATTCTATTGTGAACCAGTGTGTCTATTGTGGTTTGTTATATTTTTTGATGTTCGATCCCTGATCGCGGGGACTTAGTGGCCTTCGTGTCTTCGTGTTTGTTTCTTTTGTTCCCAATTGTTTAGTACTTAGTCTAAATGCAGGTTAAAGATTTGTTTTATTTTTTTGGGTTTTCAGTCTTTAGAATCAATCTAAATAAGTATCTTTGCAGTGCAAAACAGAGATACAAGATCCGGCAGAATTTCAATTTAAAAGTATGGTTATTTTTAACCAGCGTTTTTATGCGGTCTTCCCTGCCCGGGAGAGAGTGATAGCGTGGTGGGTTGTAGAAGATTATTATAAAATGATACGGCATCATTTATTTTACATGACTTATTTTAAACTTCCAATTGTATAAAACAGAAGATATGCAAAAACAACAAAAATTCTCGGCCAATGAAAAAATGAGTGACCTGATCCGGGAAGACCACACCCTGTTGTTGGTGATAAGCCGTTTCGGGCTGTCCTTAGGCTTCGGGGATAAAACCGTGAAAGAAGTTTGCGAGGCCAGTGGCATTGACTGCAATACGTTTCTGGCGGTGGTTAATTTTCTATCGGAAGGTAATTTTGAAGTAGATAATGTGTATGATAATATTTCTATCGTATCGGTTATCGATTACCTGAAGAATTCCCATATTTACTTTTTGGGTTTCAAGCTGCCGGCTATCCGCACTAAGTTGTTCGAGGCTGTCAAGGTACCGGATCAAAACATTCCATACGGGGTTATCTTTATGAAGTTCTTTGATGAGTACTTTTCCGAGGTACGGAAGCACATGGAGTATGAAGACAAGGTGGTTTTCCCCTATGTACTGAAATTACTGCAAGGACAAAAAGATCCGAAATACAGTATGTCAGTTTTTCGGGGAAAGCATAACGAGATTGATTCGAAGCTCATTGAGCTGAAAAACATCCTGATCAAATACTATCCGGCCAAAGGGAACAATCATTTGCTTACTGAAGTTTTATTCGATATCCTATCCTGCGAAGCTGATTTAGCCTCACACAACCGGATAGAAGATTATTTCTTTATACCGGCGATTGAAGTTATTGAACGAAAAGAGACCCCTGTCAAATGAACAAAGAACTGCTGACCATAGCCATTGCAGAACCTTCGATAATCATTCGCAGCGGTATTACCGTGGCCCTGAAGCGAATTCCGGGAATCCGGATCCAGCCGGTAGAAATAATTTCGCTGGATTCGCTCAATAACTACCTGCATGGCCATAAACCCGATATACTGATTATCAATCCCGCTTTTTGGGGACATTTTGATATGGCCAGGCTGAAAGAAGAAACGGAGAATCCGCGACTCAAAAGCCTGGCTTTGTTGTACTCGGCCGTCGACGTAAGTTTATTGCGTAATTACGACGATACCGTCAGCCTGTATGACAGCGTGGAGCAATTGAAAGAAAAGATAGAGAGACTATTCGAACCCTCTGCGGCAGACGTACCGGAAGACGCAAATAGCTTGAGCCTCCGCGAAAAAGAAATTATAACGTGTGTGGTAAAAGGGCTTACCAACAAAGAGATTGCCAAGGAGTTGTTCCTGTCGACGCATACGGTCATTTCACACCGACGGAATATTGCCCGGAAGCTGGAGATCCACAGTACGGCCGGACTTACGATCTACGCAATCGTGAATAAGCTGGTGGAGTTGGAGGAGATTAAGAAAAACAGGATTGCCTGACCTCCTACCCGAAAGGAAGACGGAGGCAAAGCCATCAAAAATGATATATACCCATTTATAGTTACTGATTTCGGGTATAATCAGCATTAATGGGGATAGTGGAGTTGATTGGACGATAGTATTTTTGCACTATCGAAAACAAGGACGATTCCCAATGAAGATAAAGTATAAACCCATGATATTCGGATTATCCGTAACCATTAGTTCAACCGGCGCCTGGGCTCAGCAGGCGGAACCGGCAGCCGTAGAGCCTGCTTTAAGTTTCAAAGCCTCCTATACGGGCGATGTAGTCACGAATTTTAGCGGTGGCATTAAAACAGGAACGGTCTATTTGGGACTGGCCAATATCAAAGCAGATTTTAATACCGAAACAGCCAACTGGTGGAAGGGCGGTGAAATGTTTATAAATGCAGGAAATACCCACGGAGGGGAACCATCGGCGACAATGGTGGGTGATTTCCAGGGGATATCGAATATCGAAGCAGGCAACCATTCTTTTCTCTATGAGCTTTGGTATAAACAAACCTTCCGGAAGGTGGATGCCACGGTGGGTCTGCAGGATTTAAACGCCAACTTTGCAACGTGTGAAAACGGGGCGCTGTTTACCAATAGTTCATTCGGAATACATTCCAGTATTGCAGATAATGTATCGCCGCCTATCTTTCCGCTGACGGCATTGGGCGCAACCATCCGTTGGAACCCGTCGGATCGTTTTATGTGGAAGGCAGCCGTCTTTGATGGTACACCCGATGATTTTGATAAAAACCCGTACAACATTAACTGGAAACTAAGCAAGAACCAGGGTTTTCTGGTAATAACCGAGTTTCAGACCCATAGCAGTTTATTGCCCGGGGAAAAGGGAACTTATAAGGCCGGAGTTTACTATCATCACCATATAGACACCCTAAACATCGAAAGTAATGATGGCGGGTTCTACTTTGTGGGTGACCAGCAAATCACCGAAAGGTTGTCGGTATTCTCACAAATCGGACTGAGTCCGAAGAAAATGAATAAGAATAACCGGTATTTCAGTATAGGGATCAATTGCAATGTGAGTGAAAAACGACCGGATGACCAGTTTGGCATGGCTATTGCCTATGCCGGGATCGATGATAATTTCGTAGGCAGTGAGACGGCGATTGAACTGACGTATAAATTACAGGTGAACAAAAATAGCTATGTGAGGCCGGATATGCAGTATATTATTAATCCGGCGGGTACCGAAACGAAACTGGGTAATGCTTTAGTGGGATTTATCCGGTTTGGGATTGAGTTCTAAAACGTAAAACTTCATGTCCCCTCTCACGGAGAAGAGAAAAATAGCCCGTATTACCGGGCAGTATTGTATTAATTGATTTTAAGTCTTGTTTTGCAGGACGCCGATATTACCGACCGGATTTTTCAGGAGAAAACCCTGATTCATGTAATTCGTAACAGTTCGTGTAATTCGTATTTATCGCAAAAATTCGTGTAATTAATATATAAAATGACAACAAATAATACGCATCTTTCTGATATAAAAACAGGGGATGAAGCTATCATTACCAAAGTATTAGGCCATGGCGCCTTTCGTAAACGCATTACGGAAATGGGTTTTGTAAAAGGGAAAAAGGTGACGGTAATCAAGAATGCCCCGTTACAGGACCCGGTGGAATACGAAATTATGGGGTACAATGTATCCCTCCGGCGAAGTGAGGCGGAGTTGGTGGAAGTAGTTTCCATAGAGGACGCCGCCAGCTTATCCGAAATAAAATTTGAAGGAACCATTGATGAAGAAACACTTAAAGTCTCGGCGCTGGAAAAAGGGAAAGTCATCAATGTAGCGTTGGTTGGAAATCCGAATTGCGGCAAGACAACCCTTTTCAACTATGCTTCCGGGTCGCATGAACGGGTGGGGAATTATAGCGGCGTTACCGTGGATGCGAAAGAAGCTACCATGAAAAAGAACGGTTATACTTTTCGGATTGTGGATTTGCCCGGAACGTATTCCATTACCGAATACTCCCCCGAAGAACTCTATGTACGGAGGCACATTACAAAAAAGATGCCGGATATTGTGGTGAATGTGATTGATTCGTCCAACCTGGTGCGGAATATGTTTCTGACTACCCAGCTTATTGATATGAATATCAAGGTGGTGATTGCCCTGAATATGTATGACGAACTGGAAAAGAAGGGGGTGAAATTCGATTATAACGGGTTGGGCGAAATGCTTGGGATCCCGATTATTCCTACAGTAGCCTCAAAAGGAAAAGGAATTGATGAGTTGTTTACCAAGTTGATTGAGGTCTATGAAGACCTTGATCCGAGTGTGCGGCATATTCACATTAATTACGGGCCTCAAATTGAAAAGGCCATTAAGGATATTCAGGATGTGATCTGGAAAAATCCAGCTATAACCGATAAATTATCATCCCGGTATGTGGCCATCAAATTACTGGAAACAGATAAAAGCACCCTGGCCGAACTGGAAAACTTCAATAACTATGAACAAATTAAATCCACTGCCAAACAAACCATTGCCGAACTGGAAAAGGAATACGGCGAACGATCCGAAACCATTATTACCGATGCCAAATATGGATTTATTGATGGGGCGCTGAAGGAGACTTACAAAGAATCTAAAAAAGGCAAGCGGGAAAGTAAACGTGAACTGGATGATATACTGACTCATCGATTCTTAGGATTTCCGATATTTCTTTTCTTTATGTGGCTAATGTTTCAGGCTACTTTTACCCTGGGAAGCTACCCGATGGGCTGGATTAATTCAGGTGTGGGCCTGTTGAGTGAATGGGTGCAGCATACGATGCCTCATGGCGCTTTGCGCGACTTAGTGGTTGATGGGATTATTGGCGGGGTAGGAGGGGTTATTGTTTTCCTGCCCAATATTATAATTTTGTTTTTCTTTATTTCATTGATGGAGGATACCGGCTATATGGCCCGGGCATCGTTTATCATGGATAAGTTAATGCACAAAATCGGACTGCACGGAAAATCGTTTATTCCGTTGGTGATGGGTTTTGGTTGTAATGTGCCGGCTATCATGGCTACGCGGACGCTGGACAATAAAAAAGACCGGATACTGACCATGATTATCACACCGTTTATGTCGTGCAGCGCCCGGTTGCCGGTATATGTATTGCTCATATCGGCTATATTCCCGGCAAACCAGGGGCTGGTATTATTCTCTATTTATTTGATAGGTATTACGCTAGCCGTGCTGACTGCGCTGGTTATGAAACGAATTGCTTTTGCAAAAAAAGAAGTCCCTTTCGTCATGGAATTACCGCCTTACCGGATTCCGACGATGAAAAACACCAGTTTGCACATGTGGCATAAAGGGCAGCAATACCTCAAAAAAATGGGGAATGTCATTTTACTGGCTTCCATTCTGATCTGGGCATTAGGCTACTTTCCCCGGCATACCACCTATTCCACCAACTATGATACACAAATAGAACGTGTGCAATCCAGCCGGAAATTAAACGGCAGCCAGAAGCAAGACTTGGTCAAGCATTTGGAGATATACAAAGAATCCGAACGCCAGGAAAAATCGTATATCGGCCAGTTGGGACATGCCATTGAACCGGCCATCAAACCGTTGGGATTTGATTGGAAAATGGGGGTAAGTATTATAACCGGATTGGCAGCAAAAGAAATTGTAGTCAGTTCCATGGGAATACTTTATCAAACCGATATGAAAGCCGATGAAAATTCAAGTTCCCTCAAGGAAGAAATAAAAGCCCAGACTCATAATACCGGCAAATTAAAGGGACAAAAAGTGTTTACCCCTTTGGTGAGTTTCTGTTTTATGCTTTTTGTGTTGATCTATTTCCCCTGCATAGCGGTTATTGCGGCCGTAAAAAAAGAATCAAGCTGGCATTGGGCCGTGTTTACAATGGTATATACCACTGCTATTGCCTGGCTGTTAGCTTTTGCAACTTATCAGATAGGAAGTTTGTTTGTGTAAGAACCGGTACCTAACCGAGAAAAGGTCAAAGCCAAAAGAGCAGAACGCAATTAAAGCAAACCATTTACAATAAGAAGAATTCTGATAAACAGTACTAATTTAGTTTTCCTATAGGAGGCAGGTATCATATGTTTCAAACGATCATCGTATATATCATTATTGCTTTGGCCATTACTTACTCGGTATATGCCGTTGTAAAAAACGCCCGTAAAAAAGAAAAATCTGCGTGTGATGATTGTAATGGCTGCGATATTAAAAGAGAAATAACGAAAAATTTAGCCCAGAAGCCAACAAAAGATCCGGCTAAATGTGGCCATGCCCCGGGAAGATAAAGTTGTGCCCCTGTTTCGGAGGTATCAACGGGAAGAACAAAAGTTGCCTGTACATCGGGAGGATACCACTAAATCAGCCAGGGTTCCGATATGTGCTTTCAGGCTAAATTCCGGTTTTTCGTTTAATAATAGAGGCTATAAAACAGGTTCAAACTGTTTTTATAACCTCTATTATTAATGCCGGGATAAACAAATAAGCAGGTTAATGAGTCGGTGTATGAGATAGCCTGTTATTTGCCCAATTGATATAGTCTATTTTACTTTCTCCAATTTATTTTCTTTGAACTCATAAAAAAGCGGAACACCGGTTGGAATTTCCAACTGCAACACTTCTTTTTGGCTCAGCTTTTCGATAAACATAACAATGGAGCGCAAACTGTTGCCGTGTGCTGAAACCAGGACGTTTTTACCTGCCTGCAGTTGTGTGAGTATGTTTTCTTCGAAAAAAGGAATGGTGCGTTCGGCTGTATCTTTCAAACATTCACCCTGGGGGGGGGCAATGTCATAACTCCGCCGCCATAAATGCACTTGCTCTTCCCCGTAAATATTTGCAGTCTCTGCTTTGTTTTTCCCCTGTAACTGTCCATAGTACCGTTCATTCAAGTGCCAATCGCGATAAACCGGGATGATGTTCTTGTTCATGGTGTCGTTATAAATGGTAGTCCATTCACCCATTTTTCCATCGGTATGAATGACTACCGGTGTCTTTTCACTTTTATTACCGGCCAGGGCAATCATTGCAGTCTCGATAGCCCGGATTTGCACGGACGTGTAAACTACATCAAACTCGATACCGGCTATTTCTTCGCCGGCTTGAGCCGCTTCGGCTATACCTTCCTGCGAAAGCGGTACATCCACCCAACCTGTAAATACATTTTTCTTATTCCAAACGGATTGTCCATGACGGATTAAAATTAGTTTTGCCATTTGTTCTACTTTACTTTAAATTTTTTATTTATAGTTAAAACAAGTCTGTAACCGGATTGTTCGGCTGTACAACGAATCGGAGGAGTGTTAATGAATGAAAACAAATGAAAGATGTTCCCGCTTGCAGGATAAAAGAACGACTCCATCTGAAAGAACCAATGGAGTCGCCTGTTCAAATCAACCTATTCCGTTAATAATTTTCTTCCCGGACTTGCATATATGCTTTGGGGTGTAAACAAGCCGGGCAAGCTTCCAATGCTTTTTCCGATTCATACACATAACCGCAATTCAAACATTTCCACCAAACCTTACCGTCTTTAATAAATACTTTGTCTTCGGAAACATTTTGTAATAGTTTGAGGTATCTGCGTTCGTGTTCGGCTTCCACTCTAGCAATCATTTTATAGGCAGCTGCAATTTCGGGAAATCCTTCTTCTTTGGCAACTTCAGCAAAATGAGGATATAAATCGGTCCACTCTTCATTTTCACCTTCAGCGGCGGCTTTCAGGTTTTCTTTTGTTGTCCCGATAATACCGGATGGATAGCTGGCCGTAATCTCAGTTGTTCCACCTTCTAAGAATTTAAAGAAGCGTTTTGCATGTTCTTTTTCCTGATTGGATGTTTCCATAAAGATGGCTGCAATTTGTTCATAGCCTTCTTTTTTTGCCACACTGGCAAA
>JAUZOM010000183.1 GCA_030706465.1 Bacteroidota bacterium
GGGGGTGATCCTACCCTGATTCGATTCAGCTAGTCCAATCTGGGTAGGATTACCTACCTGTTTGCCCGGAATAATGGCTGGTTTAGAGAGCTGATTTAGAGGTGACGTAGAATCTTTGTAGATTCCGGATTTATAAAGGATGGGGGTACCATTTTGCTTCGCAAAATCTGCGATCAAATTCAAATAAGCCATTGAATACTTGGATATTATCCCTGGATGATTTCTCTATGATTCTCCTTATATTTAATATAAGGAGATGGACTCCAGGTAGATCTTTCATGCTCCCTTCGTATTCTAAGGGCGAAACTACCTCGAAGCTGGAACGGACCGGACATAAAGATGCCACGGACCATTCACGAAGCAGAGGGAGGTATTTCCCCACTCATCCCAAGGTCATGGGGGAGATTAACCCCAGACGAACCATAACCCATTAAACTTTTTAAAATCAATATCGATAGACTAAATATATAAAAAAATTCTAAAAAGAGTTACTTTTTGTGTTTTTTTCTGATTAAACATTGATTAAGGTAGATGGATCGAGGCGTGAGATAATTTCACTTTAATACCTAAATGGTTTGAAATGATTTTTACACAAGAAAAGGTCTTCTATTTTCAAAAGGCTCTGTCTTAACCCCTGTATTTTTGGACAGATTTTCTCAAAAGGTTTAGGTTGTTTTTCTCATTTAGTTTTGAGCTTTTTTAGGCATAGAGACCACTGCTGATTTGTTTTTTGAATAGGGAGAGGTAATCAAACCTGCCTCTCCTAATCCAATAAATAAATTTTCATTGGTCCTTATATTACTTTTTCATAAAATATTCCATTGATTTACTAATCAAAGATAAATAAATTTCAAGTAATATATTTTATTTCACAATATACTTATCTTTGAATTAGGGCTATAGCGTTAGCCTTTAATGCCTAAAAAGCTGATGACTCTTATTTCAAATTACAGTTTCGCCATGACTTTCCACAGTATATTATATAAAAGCGCTGATGTCATTATCAAGGAGAAAGCTCCTGTAGCGCCTGATTTTTTTGTAGACTTAAACCTCGACCAGATTATAAACGCAATCACATCTGGCAAAGATGAGTATAATTTAAAGCCTTTTTATTATACTTCTTTGAAAGACTTTGATTCCATCATGTATCGTCATGAAATAATTCAGGATCTTGAAAATTCCGTTGTGTTTGAGGATATAAAATCGTTTGCTGCCGGAATGAAAGCAATGCGCGATGATCTTGTTCAAAAAGAAAAGCTTTATTACAAATATCAATTTGAACAATTGTTTTTAGATTCAGTGAAAATTTACTGTGAAGCAGTGAAAACGCTTGGAAAAGAATTATCTGAAGTCAATTTAAAATCTCAGGGTTTATTGGCTTTTCGGGAGTATTTGAAGAACTATATTCAATCCCGTAATTTTACAAAGCTATGTGCTGAGACTAATAAAATTATAAGCGATTTGTCTACAATCAGATATTGTTTAATTATCAATGATCTCCAGGTAGAGGTTCGCAAATATGATTCGGAAAACGATTTTAGCGCAGAAATTGAGGAAGCATTTGCAAAATTCAAACAAGGGGCAGTGAGCGATTACATGGTTGAGTATTCTCATCATCTGACGATGAACCATGTGGAAACGAAAATATTGGATAGAGTAGTCCTGCTGTATCCCGATATTTTCCTGGATCTTGACACCTTTTACGAAGAAAACCAGAATTATACCGATAAAAAAATCGTCATCTTTGATCGTGAAATACAGTTTTACATAGCATATCTGGAATATCTGGTAATATTCAAACAGAAGGGCCTGAAATTTTGTTACCCGGAGTTTTCCAAACCCGAAATAGGCGTTTATGATTTTGAGGTGTTTGATTTAGCACTCTCTTATAAACTTATCAAAGAAAAGTCATCTGTTGTTCTTAACGATTTTTACCTTGAAAATAAAGAACGCATACTTGTTGTCTCCGGTCCTAATCAAGGTGGTAAAACCACCTTTGCCCGAACTTTTGGTCAGCTGTTTTATTTGGCCAACCTTGGATTCCCTGTTCCGGGCAGAAAAGCGAAACTCATTTTGTTCGATAAACTCTTTACACATTTTGAAAAGGAAGAAAACATCCAAAATCTTCACAGTAAATTAGAGGATGAACTGGTCAGAATTCACGACATTTTCGACGGGGCCACCCCTAACAGCATCATCATTATGAATGAAATCCTAACCTCAACAACCTTACAAGACGCTGTTTTCCTGAGTAAAAAGATAATGGAAAAAATAATCCAATTAGATTTATTGTGCGTTTGGGTAACTTTTATTGATGAGTTAGCTTCATTTAGCGAGAAAACAGTAAGTGTTGTTAGTTCGGTAGTTCCCGAAAATACGGCATTACGGACTTATAAAATGGTCAGAGGACCTGCCAATGGACTTGCTTACACCCTATCCATGGTTGAAAAATATCAACTGACCTACGAAGTTTTAAAGCAACGCATAAAATCATGAAAGCATTTCTGATGTTTGAAAAAACCAATTTCTCTATGCAGCAGAAATTGGCATGGAATGAAGAAGCATTGATCCAGGACCTTGAATTAAACACGCTATTCAATGGAATGGCACAAGGTGACGATTTTATTTTTGAAGTAGCAAAGAAAGCTGTTTTATCCGGTGTATATAACGATGTAAATACAATATTGTATCGTCAGAATACACTTAGAGACAGCCTGAATAATGCCTCAATTATCAAGAAAATGTACAAAATTTCAGTTGAAGCCATTAAAAGCAATAATAAGTCATACTTGTCCGAATTTAGCCTTGTTTACCCTACTACTACTTTACAAAATGCGGTTGGAGTGATGCAGTTGTTTGTTAAATTTTTGCAACAACTCAGAACTATAGCGGACAATCATTCCGATAATTTTCACTCAGAGGGTTTTACTATGTTGTTCGCGATGTTAAAAAAAGAACTTGACGATGAATTTTTTACCAGAGTAAAAAACCATCTCCAGGAACTGAAATTAGAAAATGGTATTTTGCTCAGTGCAGAATTGGGAAAAGGGAATAAGGGTAAGCATTGGATTTTGCATAGATTTAAGGCAAAAAGAGAGTGTTGGTTTAGGCGTCTTTTTCCTAAAAAATCATCCTCTTACACCTTTAGTATCTATCACAAGGATGATAGAGGCATGAGAATTTTATCTGATTTGAAAGGCGAAGGGGTTAACCTGGTCGCCAATGCGCTTGCTCAATCTGCAGACCATATTCATAGTTTTTTCACTATGTTACAGACTGAATTGGCGTTTTATATGGGTTGCCTGAATTTACATGAACAACTCACCCAAATGGGAGAACCAACTTCTTTCCCTTCCCCTTTGGCTAAAGAGCAACACAAACATTCTTTTGAGGAATTATACGACGCCTGCCTTGCTTTAACCCTCAAACAAAAAACTGTGGGTAATACTACCAATGTAGATGACAAGACTTTGGTGTTGATTACCGGCGCCAATAAGGGCGGCAAAACTACCTATTTGAGAAGTATTGGTTTATCCCAGTTGATGATGCAATGTGGAATGTTTGTGCCTGCAGAGACTTTTGAGGCTAATTTGTGCGATTCTCTCATTACACACTTCAAAAGGGAAGAGGACATAACCATGAAAAGCGGAAAACTTGATGAAGAATTGAGCAGGATGAACGATATCATAAACCATCTGACACCAAATTCCATCGTGCTTTTTAATGAGTCTTTTGCGGCAACTAATGAAAGGGAAGGATCAGAGATAGCAAGACAGATCGTCAACGCCTTATTAGAAAAACGCATTCGGGTTTATTTCGTAACGCATTTATATGATTTTGCTAATAGTATCTACGTCAGAAAGCTGCCAAACGTTATCTCACTTCGTGCCGTGAGGCAAAATGATACTAGCCGAACGTTCAGATTAGAAGAAGCAGAGCCACAGGAAACAAGTTATGGCGAAGATTTGTATGATAAAATATTTTTAATCAATTAATATTTTGGATTTTCATTCAATTATTTCGTTGTCTTTCTAAGGTAAGAATCTGAGGGACATTAGTGATGATATTCTTCTCCTTAGTAATTTTTTGAAAAACATATTCTACTCTCCGCATAAAATTGAAGAACTATTCGTTCTTTTACTTTTCACAATCATCAACCCGACAAAAGTGAATACAAAGTGGATATCAAAACTATGTATATTTTTCACGGTTACTTTGACGCTATCGGCATGCCTAAGCAGGGAACAAAAAAGGAGAATTGTACCCCAAACAAAAACCTGCTTCGAACAACACCGATTAACAGCAGCACAGTACTCGGCCATCCGCATTGAAATTCATGCCGATGCCAAGGCTGCCAGGCTGGATTCCTTGTTTCAAAAGAAATATACCCGTCAGGGGTTAAATGGCACGGTGCTCATTGCCCAGAAAGGGGTGACGATTTATGAAAATGCATTCGGCTACCGTGATTATTTATCGAAAACTAAGCTAACGCTGAACAGTGCATTCCAGTTGGCATCCATCAGCAAGACCTTCACGGGAGTAGCCATTTTAATGATGATCCAGGAAGGAAAGCTCAGGCTGAATGACTCCATTCAACAGTATCTGCCAAGATTTCCTTACCACGGCATCACGATCGCCGATTTATTGAGTCATCGAAGCGGGTTGCCCAACTACCTCTATACATTTGAAAACAAGCGAATGCGGAATGAGGCACCCCCCACAAACGATAGCATCCTAAAGTGGTTCTGTGAAGCCAATCCGACGCCCGCGCCCTATGGGAAGCCCGGAAAATTATTCAGCTACAACAATTCAAACTTTGTAATGCTGTCATGTATCCTGGCGAAGGTGAGCGGAATGAGCTATGCTGATTTCATAAGAAAACGAATCTTTGAACCGCTTGAAATGCATCATTCCTACATCGATACCCCTGTATCGGATTCACTGAAGGAACTCCGCACCTCGGGGCACAATGGCAATAGGGTGAACCAGCGCGACTTTTATGACGGGGTTTATGGCGACAAGGGGGTTTATTCGACCGTTGAAGACATGGCCAAATGGTACTATGCACTCAAAAACAATTGCCTGCTCAACAAGTACTGGCTCAAGCAAGCCTTTACCCCACGCAATCTTGAGAAAAAAAGCAGACACAACTATGGCCTTGGTTTCCGGCTCATGACCAAAAATACCAACATGAGAAAGGTTGAGTATGTTTATCACACCGGTTGGTGGCAGGGTTATTCAACCATGTTCTGGTACAGTCCCTCGAATGACTACATCATTATTATACTGAGCAACAAACACAGCATGTGTACATATGATATCAAAACGGCTATTACCATACTCGAAGGAGGCCATAAAGAGGAAGAGATCTTAGCCAATGAAGACATTGACACACTTTAAAATTTAAATGAACATATTCTTCCTCCAATTGATCATATTATCAAATGTTTGTATATTGCAAGCTTATTTTATGAATTCAAAAAATTGACACCAAACTGATTAGCAACACTATACCCTAACCGATGAAGAAGTTATCTATTTTAGCAACCGGAATGCTCCTGTTATTTTTGACAGCATGCAACTCAAATTCAAGAATAAAGAAATCCATGGACACTGATAAAGACCTGGCATCAAATCCTTTGATGCATGCCAGCACGTTACCGTTTCAGGCGCCTGATTTTAAAAAAATCAATAGCAGTGATTTTGAACCCGCCTTTGAAGAAGGTTTAAAAGAACATTTAGCAGAAATTGATAAAATTACCAACAATCCGGAAGCGCCCACTTTTGACAACACGCTGGTAGCCATGGAAAAGAGTGGCCAACTTCTTCGCCGGGTCAATGGAGTGTTCAATATGCTTTCCGGAGCCAATACCGATTCGGTTTTGCAGAAGTTGAGTGAGGAGATTGCACCAAAACTGGCTGCCCAGCAAGATGCAGTTTTTCTGAACAAAAAGCTTTACGAAAGAATCAAAAACCTCTTCCAAAAGAAAGATGAACTCAACCTGGACAAGGAATCAGCACGATTGCTCGAATACTATAATATTCAGTTTATCCGTGCAGGTGCAAACCTTTCCGATGAGAACAAAACAAAGTTAAAAAAGCTCAATGAAGAAGAAGCGGGTCTTGGAGCAAAATTTACCAACCAGTTGCTGGCAGCAGCTAAAGCCGGCGGCTTAGTCGTGAGCAACAAAGATGCTTTAAAAGGTCTTTCGGATGGTGCTATAAACTCGGCTGCACAGGATGCTACTAATGCTGGGGAAAAGGGGAAATGGTTGCTATCTTTGCAAAATACCACTCAACAACCTGCTCTACAATCATTGGATAACAGGGATATACGTCACCAATTATTTGAAGCCTCATGGAACAGGGCTGAAAAAGGAGACAAAAACGATACCCGTGCGACCATTCTACGATTAGCAGAAATCCGTGCTGAGAAGGCTGGTTTATTGGGATTCAAAAATTATGCCGCATGGAACCTGCAGGATCAAATGGCGAGGACACCGGAAGCCGTTCAAAGCTTCTTAAAGAAACTAATACCTGCAGCCACAGCCAAAGCGCGTAAAGAAGCGGTCGATCTTCAGGCTGTAATCAATAAAGACAATGGCGGATTCCAACTGCAACCCTGGGACTGGGATCATTATGCAGAAAAGGTTCGTAAAGCCAGGTACGATTTAGATGAAAATCAGGTTAAACCTTATTTCGAATTATTCAACGTATTGGAGAACGGTGTGTTTTATGCCGCCAACCAATTGTATGGATTAACATTTAAACAAAGAAAAGACATCCCGGTTTACCAGGACGACATGCGCGTATATACAGTTTATGATAAAGATGGCAGCGAACTCGGTTTATTTTATTGTGACTATTTCAAGCGCGACAACAAATCAGGTGGCGCCTGGATGAGCAATGTAGTTGAGCAATCAAAATTACTGGGCACAAAACCTGTGATCTACAATGTCTGCAACTTCACCAAACCGGTTCCCGGTGAACCTGCATTAATTAGTTATGATGATGTAACTACGATGTTCCATGAATTTGGACATGGCTTGCATGGTCTCTTTGCCAACCAAACCTACCCCAGTTTATCGGGTACCAACGTGGCCAGGGATTTCGTGGAACTGCCTTCGCAGTTTAATGAGCATTGGGCCTTAGAGCCAAAAGTATTCCATCATTACGCCGTGCATTACAAAACGGGGGTTGCGATGCCTCAGGTACTGGTCGATAAAATCAAGAAATCACAGGAATTTAATCAGGGATACGCATTGACAGAGATTCTGGCAGCTGCTGACCTTGATATGGAATGGCATACCATTCCGGTTGGCACTAAGATAAAATCAGTCGACGATTTTGAAGCTACTGCCTTGAAACGCACCCATCTTGATCTTCCCCAGGTTCCGTCACGCTACCGCTCCAACTACTTCCTTCATATTTGGGGCAATGGATATGCTGCTGGCTATTATGCCTATTCATGGACAGAAATGCTGGAAGACGATGCCTTCAACTGGTTTAAAGAAAATGGCGGGATGACGCGTGCAAATGGACAACGTTTCCGTGAGATGATCTTATCGCGCGGAAATACAGAAGACTACAACAAAATGTTTAGTGACTTCCGTGGACACAAACCAGACATACAACCGATGCTGATCGATCGGGGTTTAATAAAGAAATAAGGGACGGATTTACTATTTTTAAAGTTATTCTATACCCCAAAAAACACTTATACTTATTAAAGTGTAAGTGTTTTTTTCCTTTTCAGGAAACTGAAAAGTCCTTTTTTTCTGACGGATTTACTGATCTATCAGAATATTATAGTATTCCCGAGCTTTTGGAGATAAAATATCTTTATATCCTATAA
>JAUZOM010000184.1 GCA_030706465.1 Bacteroidota bacterium
CCTGTAAAACATTCCGTTTAGAGCTGTTTTACCAAAATAAAGAACGAGCCACCTGACAGGTTACAATGGAAATATATCATTAGGTATTTTTCCATTGTACCTTCGCCACGTACCTCCGGATTAGAGACCGGTGCACATCAACAGAATATAGTTGCACCTTCTGAGGCAAATCAAGTATCATCCTGCTTCCCGGTATTTTCATGTGTCCATCGGGGGTTGGTGGCACAGGACCGGTTGCCGGTTTTGGGTTTGGCTGAGCCTCTTTTGCTTCGCCAAGGCTGATCGGGAAACTTTGCTTTCCGTATTGCATCATTATCCGGAAGTTTGGAGGAATATGCCGGCTTCTTCACCTTCCCCGTATACTACCTGTATAGTTCGTTCTAAGTTTGTCCTAGGTTTAAATAGGGTATAAATAGGGTTTAGATAGGGTACAATTATATGTAAATTTTCAATTCAATTTTAATTCAATATATTATTAATATAAATATCATATATCTATTTTAATATATGATATATATATCGTATATATATGGTATATATATGGTATTTATATTGTATATGTAATTAAACCCTATCTGAACCCTATTTATACCCTATTTAAACCTAGAACAGACCTAAAGCAAACATAGGACGAAAGCCGGAGGAACCGGGTAAACGATTAAAACCCGGATTTGTGAAGCATTGAGAATTTTATGTCGGGAATCGAACCGGGAAGACCCGGAATTTAAATTCTTCGCCAAATGAATGGGTGGGATAAGGAATAATTCTTCTTGAACCAATGTTGTTAAGTTAAGAATTTGAACGCGGATAAAACGGATACAAATAACGCGGATTATCGCAGATTTTATGTTTTTATCCGTATTTATCCGTGTTTTAAATTCCGCGTTATCCGCGTGCCATTTTTTCATTTGCTTAAGTAAACGGCATTGCTTTTTGAACAAAAAAAGGGTGAAATTGGCGATCATACCAACTGAGGAATGGCTCAATTAGGGGAGTAGTGGGGATTTATAAAACAGGAATAGGTTGCCTGAAAATGCAGACAACCTATTCCTGTTTTATTCGATAAAGCTGATTTTAAGCTCAAATCACCCTGTAATCTCTATGTTGAGATAAATAAAAACCTGCCGTTCCAACCAATGGAAAGCAAAATATACCACCCAAAATATAATAAATGGGAACTTGTTTAAGGAGTAATACAATATGTTCGATCAGGCCGAAAGTGATTCCCAGGTAGATGGAGATAGCCATACCGATAGCTGCAAAAATCCAGACGATCCATCCGCGGTCGGTTTGTTCGGGGAGTTGTCGCATAACGCGGTTGGTAAAACCGTTATCGGCAATTTCCTGCTTCTGTCCGTTGAAGAAATCTTTCAGCAATTTATCATTATTATTAGTTTCCATATCCTGCTTTTGTTAAGTAACCGGTTAATCTTTCTTTCCCTTTCAGAATGTAGGTTTTAGCCGTTCCGAGGGGACAATTCATGATTCTGGCAATTTCTTTATGCGTCTTGTCTTCCATATAGAACAATAAAACAGCCGTTTGTTCTTCCTTGCGAAGCATTTTTAACGCTTTATAGATATCCATTTTCTCTGCCGAAAATTCATTGAGCGTTTGATGTTGGTTATCGATAACCTGTTCGTTTATGTCTTCGTAATGTTTCTGCGCCCTTACCGAGTCGTAATAGACATTGTAGGCAATCCGGTACAACCAGGTTGAAAAACCCGAGAGTCCTTTGAAAGCCGTGATGTTCAGGTAAGCCTTGATAAACGTTTCCTGTGCCAGGTCATCACTCAACGGACTATCGCCCGCGGTCAGGTTCAGGAAGAACCGCCGTATGGGCGACTGGTATTTACAGGTTAGTTTATCGAAAGCGCTTTTATCACCCAGCAACGCAACCTGTGTGACCCAGCGGATATCATCCGTGTTGCTCATCGTCTTTTACCGTTGAATCGGTTTTTGGTTTATCCAGGAAATGAACCAATAAATAACCAATACCAACAAAGGTAGGAACGATACCCAGGATTAACCCATTCGTTTTTTGATCTATAATGAAGTAAATCAATAAACCCAACCCAACAGCCGTCCAAAGAATACCCCGTTTCAGGTTGGAGGAAGGATTTGCTTTTTTCGGTTCGTCAAAGAAATTCTCAGGAACCGTTTGTCCCATTTCCAATGATTTAGTGTATAAATCGTAGCGGCGTTTCGATTCAGCATTTTTAGCCCTGACGTTTAGCCCGATGATTACTGCCACAAAAAGGAAAGGCAATAAACAAATCATAAAGATGGCAAAACTGCTCAATGGAAGAGCATCCGGGTGTTCAGCTTCAATCTTTTTACGTTCTACGTCCAGTTTTTCCTGTTCAAGCTGCATCAACTGTTCGGGACTGAGCTTCTTCACTAACAAGGAGTCTTTTGCCAGATTACCGTCCTTTTCTGTGCGATTTATTGTTACTTCTTTCACAGTGTCTTTGTGAATAGTAGTGGTTTTTGCTGCATTAGCCCCGACACATAACGTCAGAACTAATAGAAATAATGCTAATCGTTTCATAATCGTAAAATTTAAATGTATAAAATTAATGTTTGTTTCTTATATAGACGAAACGAACATTGCTTTTGGATTTAAAAAGGAAAATAAAAGCTGAGATTTAACATTAAAATAAAATAATTCCTTGTTAAAGTATGAAAAAACAAAATGCATGCGCATGAAACAACCCTAAACGACACGGAGTTATACTGTTTTTCTGTCCTTATTTTTATAATCTATGTCTGAAAATCAACCTGAACCGCGAAAATCTTTTAAATATCAGGTATTTCCTTCTGCCGGGAAATGTAGTCCCTGTAAAAAACAACCGGACAACGAAGGACCGGCCGCCAAAGGCGGTAGAATAAAACAAGGGGATTCATCCCACGATAAAAGAAATCCACTCTGAGAACCCTTTTTTGTTACGCTCTTGCAACTCATTGATTCATTGGCTGCGACAAAGATAAAGAAAAATGGCATTCATTTTAAATGGAAAGCTATTTTTTTACTAATTTTGTATAAGCAGGCGGAATGGCAATGAACTAAATCGGGCTTGGACTGTTTTTGAGCATGAAAGTAATTTTAGATGAATGAAAACTGAGAAATTTGATGTAACCGGGATGACATGCTCGTCGTGTGTGGCGCATGTGGAAAAAAGTGTCGGCAAATTACCGGGAGTAAAGGGCGTTAATGTGAATTTGCTTACCAATAGTATGTCTGTCAGTTTTGATGAAACGAATCTCTCCACACTAACCATTGAAAATGCAGTAGCTGATGCCGGCTATGCCGCTCATGTGCACGAGACAGCCGTTCATCCGGAAATTACATCTCCTAAAGTTGATTATGTACGACTGGAACAAGACGAGATGAGAATGCGCTGGTGGGTATCACTTGCTTTTTTGAGTCCCCTGCTTTATATTTCCATGGGACACATGCTTGGGCTGCCTTATCCCCATTCATTCCATAGTCCGGGAAATGCGTTGCTTTATGCATTTACGCAGTTCTTGCTTACGTTGCCGATCGCTTTTGTCAATAAGAAGTATTTTCAGGTTGGCTTTAAAACGCTATTCCGGGCTGCTCCAACCATGGATTCGCTGATTGCTATCGGATCATCGGCTGCTATCGTGTACGGCATTTACGCCATTTATCAAATCGGTTACGCACTGGGCCATGCCGAACTGTCAACTGCCGGTGAGTATTCCCGGGATTTATATTTCGAATCGGGTGCCACGATCCTGACCCTGATTACCCTGGGTAAATACCTGGAAGCGAAATCGAAAAGCCGTACTTCGGATGCCATTACCCGGCTGATGGACCTGGCTCCTAAAACCGCAACTGTTATTCGCGATAATAACGAGATGGAGATTCCGGTTGAGCAGGTCTTGGTGGGCGATACTGTAATCGTCCGGCCTGGACAGCGTGTCCCGGTGGATGGTATTGTTGAAAGCGGCAATTCATCGGTGGATGAATCGGCCCTGACGGGTGAAAGCCTGCCCGTTTTCAAGGAAACGGGCGATACGGTACTTTCGGCCAGTATTAATAAATCCGGATATTTTACCCTGCGTGCCACTAAAGTAGGAAACGATACTACCCTGGCGCATATCATTCAACTGGTAGAAGAAGCATCTTCTTCCAAAGCACCCATATCAAAATTAGCCGATAAGATCAGTGCTGTATTTGTTCCGGTTGTGATTGTGATTGCCGTATTAGCAACTGTTGTCTGGCTGTTGCTGGGATATCCGTTTGACTTTGCACTCTCCATTGGCATTGCGGTATTGGTAATCTCCTGTCCGTGTGCATTGGGTCTGGCAACTCCGGTTGCTATCATGGTGGGTACCGGCAAAGGAGCCGAGTATGGTATTCTTATTAAATCGGCCGAATCGCTTGAAATGGCCCATAAGATAGATACGGTTGTACTGGATAAAACAGGAACACTGACAGAAGGAAAACCCAGGGTGACAGCTATTTTTACGGTTGACTCCGTTCCGGAAAAGCATCTGTTGGAAATCGCTGCTTCCCTGGAGAAGCCTTCCGAGCATCCGTTGTCAGAAGCTATTTTGCTGGAAGCAGAAAAAAGATCATTGATTATTCAGCCGGTCGAAAACTTTCAGGCTATTCCCGGCCAGGGAATAGAAGCTGTTATGGATGGGAAAAGCTATCTGGCCGGCAACCTGAGATTGATGAAAGAGCGTGGGGTCCGGCTGCATGAATTTGCCGGGTTGTCCGATAAACTGGCTGACGAAGGGCAAACACCCCTGTTCATTGCAAATGAACAGGAAGTCCTGGGAATTATTGCTGTGGCGGATGTATTGAAGCCAACCAGCCGGGAAGCCATCGAACAATTTGAAGCACTGGGGCTGGAAGTGGTCATGCTTACCGGCGACCATGCCAAAACTGCAGCAGCCATTCAGTTACAGCTAGGCATCTCTTCTTTTGTTGCCGAAGTATTGCCGCAGGATAAAGACAAGGAAATTGCTAAATTACAGGCAGCCGGAAAAACGGTGGCCATGGTGGGTGATGGCATCAATGATGCTCCGGCCATGATGCGCTCCGATCTGGGTATAGCCATTGGTGCGGGGACCGATATTGCTATAGAATCGGCCGATGTGGTGCTAATGCGCAGTGATTTGTTGGATGCGGTCACAACATTACGGTTAAGCAAGGCGGTGATAGTAAATATCAAGCAAAACTTATTCTGGGCATTCTTTTACAATATAATCGGCATTCCATTGGCAGCCGGCGTCTTTTACAGCATGTTGGGCTGGAAGCTGAATCCCATGTTTGCAGCAGCTGCCATGAGCTTCAGTTCTGTGACGGTCGTGCTGAATGCTTTACGGTTATTACGGTTTAAACCTACCGTTTTAAGGTCTTCAAATGACAACCAACGATTAATAACTAAACAACAAACAATTAATACAGATACAATTATGTTAGAGAAAACATTGCAAATAAAAGGAATGAGCTGTCCTCATTGTTCGGCTCGTGTGGAAAAAGTTCTGAATGCCATTGATGGCGTTGAGGCAAAAGTAGACTTAGAATCGAATTCAGCACAACTTAAACTGGTGCATGAAGTCAGTGATGAAGCCATAAAAGATGCTGTTGATGCAATAGGATATCAGGTCGTGGAAATAGTCTGATTGGTAGAATCGTAAATCTTTATAAAAAGAAGGAACCGCATTTTGCGGTTCCTTCTTTTTATAAAACGATTAGTGACTGAAAAACAAAGCAATAAGTTTACTTCTTTTATTCCGAGCTTATTATTTCAATGCGTCAACTGTATGAGTCTTTAGTCTTCCTGTATTAATTCTTTCATGATGAGCGTCATAAGCGGCTGAACGGAATTACCTATTTCCTGTACTTCTTCATGACTAACTTCCACAATTTTTCCCGGGACACCCAGGTCGGTAACGATGGAGATGCCAAAACAACGCATTCCTGCATGGTTGGCAACGATAACTTCGGGAACAGTGCTCATACCTACTGCATCGGCACCAATAGTACGGAAATAACGATATTCGGCGGGGGTTTCAAAAGTAGGACCTGTAGTGCCTACATAGACACCCTCCACCACTTTAATGTTCTGTTTGGCTGCTATTCGTTTGGCTTTAGCAATCAACTCTTTGGAGTAAGCTTCACTCATATCGGGGAAACGGGTGCCCAGTTCCGGAAAGTTTTTACCGCGAAGCGGATGTTCCGGGAACAGGTTGATGTGATCGGTAATGATCATTAAGTCGCCGATTTCAAAGTCGGGATTCACACCCCCTGAAGCATTTGAGACCAGAAGAGTTTCAATTCCCAGCGCTTTCATGATCCGGACAGGAAATGTAACTGCTTTCATGTCATACCCTTCGTAATAATGGAAACGACCTTGCATGGCCAGCACATCAACACCGCCCAACTTGCCGATAATAAGTTTTCCACTATGACCTTCCACGGTTGAGACGGGGAAATTGGGGATTATCTCGTAAGGTATTTCTGTTTTATCGGTAATCTGTGTAACCAGGTTGCCTAATCCGGTACCCAGAATAATGCCGGTCTTTGGATTTGAAGGAATTCTGGATCGTAGAAAATCAGTAGTTTCTTGAATTTTCAACAACATAACTTTTAATTTTTTGAATAAATAATGTTTCTTGATCGTGTAATATCTCTACCCGGATGGGCAAAGCGAAAGTCCGGGTTTTTAGTGTCTCCGGAAAGTTTAGATTCGAGACCAGTCGTGCAGCATCTTTTTCTGTTACTAAAATTATTTTTTCATTAGAGGAAAAAGCATCAAATTGTTTGTTGATTAAACTGAAATCTTTTGGCTGGAAATCATGATGATCCTCGAAAAATAAGGTTTTCACTTTGTTGGTATATCTTGCCAAATGATCTAAAATAGGTTCCGGTGAAACAATTCCTGCAACCAGTAATACTTCCGCATTAGCTTCTTTTATCTTTTGAAAAGTCCATTTCTCATATTCCGACCGGGGGAAAACAGGCTTTAATTCATCATAGATGAAACTTGAGAAAAACAATAACTGATTGCTCTCCGGTTTCAATTCCGTTTCGTACAAACGCATATCAATGGGTTTCATGTCTTCAGGGCATTTTGTAACCACGATTATATTTGCCCGTTTACTCCCACTTCTCCATTCACGTAACCTGCCTGCCGGAAGAAGCCAGTCCCGGCTATATAAATTATTAAAATCGGTAAGTAAAATGGATAATCCAGCCTGGATATAGCGGTGCTGAAAGGCATCGTCCAGCACGACCAATTGTAAATCAGGGATGAGTTCCTGCAGTTTTTTTACACCGTGCACACGTTTTTCGTCTACAGCAACTGTCACATTCGGAAATTTCCGGTGAATCTGATAAGGCTCGTCGCCAAGGGTTTGACTATTCGACTGTTCATCGGACAACTTAAACCCTTTTGTTTTTCGTTTATAACCCCGGCTTAACATGGCTGTTTTCCATTCGGTTTGCAAAATGGAAAGAATATATTCGGTATGAGGTGTTTTGCCGGTTCCGCCTACAGCCAGATTACCCACGGAAATAGTTGGAATACTAAATTCGGTAGTGGAAAGAATCTCTTGATCAAACATCCAGTTGCGAATTCCTGTAACAATTCCGTAGATGAGTGCAAAAGGGGAGAGGATAATATGTTTTACCTGATTTTTCAAGAAGTTTTGTTTTTCAGGAAGTAATGTGCAGGACAAAGATACAATTTTTCTTTATAGGGCCAACCAAATCATAAAATTATTGGTTTAAACGGATTGTGTTCTGTAAAATCAGGGAACCGGATCATATCCGCTTCCGCCCCAGGGATGACATCG
>JAUZOM010000185.1 GCA_030706465.1 Bacteroidota bacterium
CATACTTTAGAATATACCCGTAATTATTCCCTTTCGGACGAAAAGGGAGCTGTATGTTTGGAATCGTACCTGAACACCGGCAATATGGGAAATTACCGGGAAAGTGTTGCACTGAACCCGTCTGCTCCCGATATTACCGCGACCCGGAAGAACGGGCGGACCAAGTATGGCTTCTGTATGAATGCCGAACAGGCTATCACCCATGACCTGGGAGCTTTTATCCGGGCCGGCTGGAATGATGGAAACAATGAGACATGGGTATTTACAGAAATTGACCGCACGCTATCCCTGGGGCTCTCCGCAACCGGGGACCGGTGGAACAGGCCCCTGGATAATGTGGGATTAGCGCACGTTGTATCGGGACTTTCGGCTTCACACCGGAACTATTTAAAAACAGGAGGCAAAGGATTTGAATTGGGAGATGGTAACCTGAATTATTCACCGGAAAACCTAACGGAATGCTATTATTCATTCCAAATGACAAAAAATATAGTATTGTCGGCAGCTTATCAGCACATTATCAATCCGGGATACAACAAAGACCGGGGGCCGGTTGATGTATTATCAGCCCGGCTACATCTTCAACTGTAAATTCAGGATAAGTACATAAAGAAAAAAGAGATTCCAACCGTAGTTAGAATCTCTTTTTTTGAGAGCGGAAGACGGGACTCAAACCCGCGACCCTCAGCTTGGAAGGCTAATGCTCTATCGACTGAGCTACTTCCGCAATTTTACTTTTGATAGAAGTTTCGGATTTCCAAAACTTGTGGGCAGTGAAGGATTCGAACCTCCGAAGTCGAAAGACAGCTGAGTTACAGTCAGCCCCAGTTGGCCACTTTGGTAACTGCCCGTTACCTTATCAAAAGCAGTGCAAAGATAGTTTTAAAATTCCAAACTACCAAACAATATTTGCCATTTTTATGGCTGTTATAGCGGCTTCCACCCCTTTATTTCCATGAATTCCACCGGCACGGTCGAGAGCTTGTTGTAAGGTATTGGTTGTTAATACACCAAAGATAACCGGGCAGCCATCGGCACGCGTATTTAGTTTTGAAATGCCATACGTTACCCCCTGGCAAACAAAATCGAAATGCGGAGTATCTCCCTGAATGACACACCCGAGGACGATCACAGCCGAATACTTATGAACCTTGATACCATCGATCATGCAATAATAATCATCCGATAACTGTTTCGCAGCAAAAGTCAATTCAAAAGTACCGGGTACGTGTACAATTTTAATTTGAGTCTGTTTTACACCATTTTCAATTAACGAAGCAATGGCCCCCTGAAGCAAAGATTGCGTAATTTGAGGATTCCAGTCGGCTACAGCGATAGCATATTGTTGTTCGGCTACCTTTGCCTGATCCGGCATTAAATCGGCATCGTAGTCCGAAAGGTTTTGATATTGAGTTGCCATAAATTTAGGATTGAGGAATGTGAAATGAGGAATGAAGTTGAATTAAAAAAGCTACCTCAGTTTCAGAAGTAGCTTTTAATATGTTATAAGAAAGACTAAAAATTACTTTTGAACACGGGCAAGGTATTTATCAATATCTGCAGCTTCCTGACTCTTGGGGTAATTCTCTTTGATATTCGTGTATTCTTTCTCTGCTTTTTCCGGTTGATTCAGTGATTCGTAAACCAAACCGGCTTTCTTCAGATAAACCGGACTCAACACGGTATTTTTCTTATCGGCAGCTTTCTCAAAATAGCTGATTGCTTTAGAGGTTTCACCCATTTCCACATAACAGTCACCGGTCAAACCGATCACAGAAGTAGCGAAATAAGTATCCCCACCATCGAATTGAGAAAGATATTTGATAGCATTATCATATTGGCCTAGCTTATAATAGCAGATACCGGCATACGCAGCAGCCAGTTTTCCCGAAGCTGTAATACCATAATCTGAAACAATTTCTTTAAAGCCGATTGATTCGGATCCGTGACCTTCGAGAGCAACTTTAAAAGAATCTTTTGCAAAATAAGCCTGCGATTTGTACATTTCATTCTCTGCGGACACCTCACGTGGTTCGAGATAAAAGTTACGAAAGGAAAGAGCAACTAAAACCACTAAAATTACAGCACCTACCCCATATATGATTTGTTTCTGGTACTTCTCAATAAACACTTCCGTTGAAGTCAAAGCATGTTCAACATTTACTAATTCGTCGTGTTTCTTTTCCTCTTTTTTCGACATAAGATTATATTATTAGTTACTTTTTTGTTAATACATTTTTAAATCAGAGTTTGCAAAAGTAGATATTTTCTTTTAGATAACGAAATTTTTAGTTGTGTTTTTTTAATGCTCCAATAAATACCCATAGCGAATGTGAAAATCACGAGCAGAGTAGCATATTTAACTATATATTTCTTCTAAGATTGAACATTATCGAAAATAAAGCTTTATATTTGTATCAGAAAAGTACACCGCATTGTCCTGAGATTGGAAAACTCAACGTTAAAAAAATTAACGAGTCATGCTGGTTCTTTATGGCGGGCTGCGCCTCCGGGTATCCTTTATGGACGGCAGATTACAACGAGAGCTGACACCTCAAATCCTATTTATAGGAGTTTTCTCAACTAACGGCAATGCGGTTTTTTCTTTTATAGCATCGAGCATCGAGCATCGAGCATTGAGCATCGAGCATTGAGCATCGAGCATTGAGTTCTGGTATTGAAAATCATTTATAAACTTTATTCATTGAATATGACAGAATTAAGTTTTAGTGAGAAATATAATTTAAGAACTAAACAGTTTGCCGTTCAAAGTATTTTATTCTATGTAAATTACTGCAAAAAATCAGAAGAACTCAAAATAATCGGCAAACAGTATTTGCGTTCATCCACTTCCGTAGCAGCAAATTTCAGAGCTTTCACCCGAGGAAGATCTGAGGCTGAGAAATTTTCAAAACTTTGTATTGTCCTTGAAGAAATCGATGAATCGGTTTTTTGGTTAGAATTAGTGGAAGAAACTCATTTAATTCCAACAGATTACTTCTTAAATCTCAAGAATGAGGCTATCGAACTTCTTAAGATAATCTCTACCGCCCGAAAAAACATGAAAAAGCAACCTATTACTTGACGCTTGATGCTCAATGCTTGATGCTCAATCCTCAACGCTCGACGCTACTTAATATTTCCCAGGCTTTCTCAACACTCTTTACATCATTGAAAATCACCGAACGACGATGATTCTGTTCTCGCAGCTGACATTTACGGGGATTTGAAGTCATAAATTGCAATAAGCGGCCAAATGGCTCGGATTGATAATACGGGGATTGCGGATTAGAGACCAGAAATGCAGTCATACGTTCGTTTTTCAGCACCAGCTTTTCAATTCCCAATCGCATAGCCAGCCAACGTAACTTCACCACCAGAATAAGACTTTGTCCTTCGGCCGGTATTTTACCAAAACGATCTTCCAGACGCAGCACAAATTCTTGCAATTCAGTCTCAGATTCTATATTATCCAACTCCCGGTAAAGGCTTATGCGTTCCGAAACATTTTCGATATAATCACTGGAAAACAAAACTTCCAGATCGGAGTCCATCTGGCAATCGGTTACATAGGCTGTAGAAGAAAGGGCTTCAGCACGTTCATCGGCATATAAGTCGGCAAATTCCTCATCTTTGAGTTCATGTACTGCTTCATTCAGTATTTTTTGATAGGTCTCGTAACCCAAATCAGCAATAAACCCACTTTGTTCTGCCCCTAACATATTACCGGCGCCACGGATATCCAAATCCTGCATAGCAATGTTAAATCCGCTTCCCAGTTCGGCAAAAGTTTCAATTGCCTGCAACCGCCTTCGGGCTTCGGGGGTTAACAGGCTTTGTTCGGGCGCCATCAAATAACAGAATGCCTTGCGGTTGCTCCGTCCTACCCTCCCCCTTAACTGATGCAGGTCACTGAGCCCAAAATTATGTGCACTATTAATAATGATGGTATTTACATTCGGAATATCAATCCCCGATTCGATAATGGTAGTTGCGACCAACACATCATATTCGTAATCAATAAAATCGACAATAATTTCTTCCAGTTTATCAGCCGGCATTTGGCCGTGCCCCACGGCAACCCGGCACCCGGGAACTAACCGACGTATCATGTTTTCAATGATGTAAATGTTCTGAATCCGGTTATTAACAAAGAAAACCTGACCGTTCCGGTTCATTTCAAGCTGAATAGCCTCCCGGATAACATCTTCGTCGAATGAATGAATTTCTGTCTGTACCGGATAACGGTTTGGCGGAGGCGTATTGATAATGGATAAATCGCGTGCTCCCATCAAAGAAAATTGCAGGGTTCTCGGAATCGGGGTTGCTGTCATGGTTAGCGTATCCACGTTGACCTTCATTTCCTTGAGCTTTTCTTTTACGGTAACTCCGAATTTTTGTTCTTCGTCAATGACCAACAATCCTAAATCATTAAATTTAACGGATTTACTTACCAGTTTGTGAGTTCCAATAACAATATCGACCTGACCTTTCGATAAACGGCCGAGTACATCAGCCGACTGTTTGCTGGTGCGGGCACGACTCAGGTATTCAATGGTACACGGAAAATCTTTGAGACGGTCTTTAAATGTATGATAATGCTGCAAAGCCAACACGGTGGTAGGTACCAGCACAGCCACCTGTTTATTGTCGGCAACTGCTTTAAAGGCAGCCCGTATGGCAACTTCCGTTTTTCCGAAACCAACATCCCCACAGACCAACCGATCCATGGGAAGGGAAGATTCCATATCCTTCTTTACATCAGCCGTAGCTTTTACCTGATCGGGAGTATCTTCATAAATAAATGAAGCTTCCAGCTCATGTTGCAAATAACTGTCGGGAGAGAATTGATAACCTTGTTCTGCTTTCCGTTTAGCGTAAAGCTTAATCAGTTCACGCGCTATGTCCTTCACCTTGGACTTAGTCCGTTCTTTCAACCGTTCCCAGGTTCCAGAACCAAGCTTATTGATACGGGGTGCTTCGCCCTCTTTCCCCTTGTATTTTGAAATGCGATGTAAAGCATGAATGCTTACAAAGATAATATCATCGTCCTTGTATATCAACTTTACCATTTCCTGCATTTTGCCGTTCACATTGGTGCGTACCAATCCGCCGAAAGTTCCCACCCCGTGATCGACATGCACCATATAGTCCCCGATCTGGAATTGGTTCAACTCTTTGAGGGTCATCACCACTTTACCAAGCCTGGCTTTATCGGTCTTAAGCTGGTACTTATGGAAACGATCAAAAATCTGATGATCGGTATAGCATAGCAAAGATAAATCGTGATCAATAAAACCCTCGTGCAAGGTATCTTTTACCGGTTGGAAAGGAATTGCATCACCCCGGTCAGCAAAAATAGCAGCGATACGGTCGGTTTGTTTCGTGCTGTCGCTCAGGATGTAAAGCTTATAATTCTCCTTAAGCCAATTTGTAAGATTCTCACTTACCAAATCGAAATTCTTATGAAATATCGGTTGTGCTGAAGTATTGAAAGCGACAGTAGATTTAACCGGAAAATAGGTCTTTGTCCCCCACTCCATTTTGCGGAATGATTGAAGCTGTTCCACAAACAGATCACCTGTTATCTTAGTTTTGGTTAAATGTGGCGTTTTATGATCAGCCTCGTTAGCTTTTACTAATGCTTCGTTGTAAAGCTGATTTATTCGTTCTCGTACAAAAGGCAAATTTGAAAAGCTAAACCAACAGGTAGCAGGAATAAATTCAAGAAAAGAAACATGCGGAGAAGCATTATCGAGCTGTAGATCCGGAATAATAATTATTTCAGTCTTCTTTTCCTGCGACAATTGAGTTTCAATATCAAAAACCCGGATAGATTCCACTTCATCGCCGAAAAAATCACATCGATAAGGCAATTCATTAGCAAAGGAGAATATATCAACAATTCCGCCCCGGACAGAGTACTGGCCCGGTTCGTACACAAAGTCAACACGTTCAAAGTGGTATTCAGTCAACATCTCCACGATAAAGTCGATGCCTAAACTTTCACCGACATGGATCTTCAACATGCGTGTTTTCATGCTGTTTGCCGAAACCACCTTTTGCATCAATGATTCAGGGTAGGTCACCACCACACAGGGAGAAGAAATATTAGCCAGCCGGTTCATCACTTCCGTGCGCAGGATTTCATTGGAAGTGTCCAGTTGCGAGAGTTTGATGGCCCGCTTGAATGATGAAGGAAAGAAAAAGACATCCTCCAGGGAGAGCATTTGCTTCAAATCATTATACAGGTAAGCGGCCTCATCCGCATCATCCATTACAATGATATGGTTATTGGGATGTGCTTTGAAAAGCGACGCAATCACCAAGGCCGATGAGGATCCGCTCAAACCGGAAATTTTTAAATTCGGTTCGAGTGAAGAAGCCCATTTTACAAGTGCATGAACCTGCGGATGATGAGCATAAAGTTGTTGAAAATCAGAAAGAATCAATGTTTATTCGTTAATTGGTTGATTTAGTTGATTCATTAAATAGTCGATTGATTTAATAGTTATTCAAAGGTTGAGTAGTTTTGCAAAAACAAAAATCGGATTGAATTCCGCAAAACTCAATTAATTTATTCATCTTCTATCAGCGAATTAAGCCACAAACCAACTGATTAATGAATGAACCAATTATCTAATATACCACCTTATCTTCCGACAAAACCCATTCGTCAAAAGCGACTATAGCTTCTTCGGGCAATAATTGGATGGTCTTGACCCTACGATCGTTGGGATTGAGATCAATCTCGTCATAAATAAACGAATCATCAAAACCTATCTTCTTCGCATCTATTTTCGTGTTACCATAATACATTTTATCGAGGTGTGCCCAATAAACCGCTCCCAGGCACATGGGACACGGTTCGCAGGAAGTATAAATATCGCATCCGCCCAAATCAAAGGTTCCTAATTTTTTGGCTGCTTTCCGGATAACATTTACTTCGGCATGAGCCGTTGGATCTGTATTGGCAGTGACACGATTCACTCCGGTTGCTATTATTTTGCCATCTTTTACAATTACGGCTCCAAATGGTCCACCCCCCTTTTTTATATTTTCAAGCGACAAAGCAATGGCTTTGCGCATAAATTTCTTATTATAGTCCATCAATTAAGTATCCATTTTATTCAAAAACACCACAAAGATAGTCTTTTTTTGATTATGGTTTTACTGGACTGGATGTGGAAGATCTATAATTCGACTATTAAAAGTCAATGTTCCTTTATCGTCAGCTTCCTCTTTCGGATAAATGCTCCGGTAAGGCCTTTTTTTGAAGAACTCGTAAATATGCCTAAATAAAACAATTAAATATAATTAACATATAGCTATTTACATATCATTTAATAACCAACATCCACATGTATTAACATAAAATCATTGAATTGGGACCTCAATTATTTCATTCTGAAACAAAAAGCAAAAATCCACTGGTTAAAAACCAAAATCAATTGCCTTTTCCTCATAAATTGTTGATAAATATTCATATAAATGAAATAGTTCTTAACAGTGAAAGCCTTATATTTGCAGAAATTGTCAATAATACTAAAACTACGTTTATGTAATTCAACAATTATTATACGGAAAGGGAGCTGAATCTCGTACAATTATTCATATAAGTATTTAATTTTCATACAAATATAGAAACAAAAGAAAGTCTTAGTTAGAAATTTAGTAATAACAAAAAAAACAATTTTATGATTAAACAATTAAAGTTCTTAGTGTTTGCATTATTGTTGTTCACAACAGCCATGAATGCACAAGTAACAACATCAGGGTTGAGTGGTA
>JAUZOM010000186.1 GCA_030706465.1 Bacteroidota bacterium
ACTCCGGCATTTTTTGTTATTTTTGCAAGATAAAACACCTTATCAGACAAAGGCAATCGAAGCATCCTTATTCGTTAGGGAACGATATTCCATTGAGAAACACATTGAAAATTTAAAAAAAGTGTATGAACAATTAGTGATGAATGATTAACGATTAGAGTGATTAATGATGGGAATAATATTCTATAATCACTCATGACAAATAGTTCCATGCCAATTATTAATCATTTATCACTAATCACTAATTGATAAATCTCATAACCTCGTTTACAAATTTGTATCACAAGGTCGTTTACATTTTAATTTAAAAACTATATCATAAGGTCGTTTACATACGACAAAATGTTCTTTGAAATATTGTAATTTTCTGCTTCACAAATTAATATTTAAATTATGGATCAGGAAGAAATTTTAAGGCAAAAAGCGATTCAATTGCATTTCCAGGGCTTTACTGCAACGGAAATAGCAGAACAGCTTCAGAAGACTCGACAATGGGTTTATAAATGGTTAAAACGTTATGCCCAAACAGACAACAAAAATTGGTTCGTCAATGAATCATTTGTTCCCAAAACCATAAATTCTAAAATCGATGAGGGATTACAAAATTTGATTATTGAGATACGTAATCGTTTATCAGGCTTGCCATATGCTCAGAAGGGTGCCATTAGTATTCTATATGAACTGGAGCGATTAGGAGTAAGACCACCTTCACTAGCTACTATCAATAGAATATTAAGTCGCAACAATCTGATCAGGAAATCCAAAGTTGAACGAAAAAAGCAAACTGAATATCCAGATCACTTCTTTAATGTTCAGCAAATGGATCTGATAGGACCTAAATATCTAAAGGGTGGTTTTCGATTCTATTTTTTCAATATTATAGATACGGCAAACCACAACGCAGGTGTATATCCTATCTTAAACAAATCAGCTGAAAGCATCGCACCTTGTCTGATCGATTTCTGGAGAAATTACCAAATGCCTGATTTCCTGCAAATGGACAACGAATTATCCTTTAGAGGAAGTAATCGTTATCCCAGGGGATTGGGTCTACTAATGAGAGTCGCACTCTCAAATGGCGTTTCTCCTGTTTTTATACCGCCTGCCGAACCTTGGAGGAATGGCATTATAGAAAAATTCAACAATAATGTTTTAAAGTATTTCTATGATACACAAACCTTTAAGAGTATCGATGAACTAAACCAAAGGTCAAAAGAGTTTTCTGTGTTCCACAATGAGAATCATAGATATTCCTCACAGGGAAATAGAACTCCTAATCAATTAGTTCGGTTAATGGCAGATAAAAACACTTTGGACAAGGATATCGATCTTTCCAATAAAATATTCATTGAAAGCGGGCGTATTTTCTTTATACGTTTCATTCGAAGCGATTTGAAACTACGCATACTTGACGGAATATTTGACATGAATCCAGCTCTCAAATACAGTTATGTGATTGCCGAGATAATTTTAGATAAATACCTGCTGGCCGTGACGCAAAATAACTTTACGTATCAGGTTTATCCTTTTCCAATGTCGTTACCTTAAAATTACAATATGTCAATGAACTCCTGATATTTTGCTCGCCTTAGCGAGCAAATACCCGAGGGTATTTGTAAACAATGTTTTGATATTTCTAAGTACCTTAGAAATGTAAACGAGGTTATGATATGTAAAAGCTAATGATTAATTTGTTGCTTGTATTGAACTCTCGTCACATCCTGATTGTTGATAATTTCAGAAAGAAGATCCTAGTCGATTAAAATCAATCACCGGCAGGCCGGGTTTTTTAAAACGAGCTGAAACACGGTATAAAGTGAAGAATGGAATTCATGCAAACAGTAAATACGTATTGCATTATGGAACTAAACAACAGAATAGCTGAGCCGGACAACACGGCGGTAAGAACGGCATTGTGGAGAGCTATGCACGTTCAGGTTGATGCAAAGCCATCAATCCTTGAAGATGAAGTAGGTTTGAGCTTGATAGCCCCGAAGGAGGACTGGCGGCAACGTCCGGATATACATCCAGAGTTTACAAAACGGCTCCAGGCATCCATGGTGGCACGTGCCCGTTTTATGGAGGATTTAATCATTGAACAAAGTCAACGGGGCATCGACCAGTATGTTATTCTTGGTGCAGGGCTTGATACCTTTGCCCAACGCCGGCCGGACATTGCTTCCCGGCTCCAGTTATTTGAAATTGACCAACCGGACACACAAACCTGGAAACAGCAACGCTTAATCGAACTTGGTTTCGGCATTCCACAGGAATTACATTTCCTTTCCGTCGATTTTGAAACCTCCTCCTGGTGGGAACAGTTATTAAAAGCCGGATTTGACATCCGCAAACCGGCTGTCGTTGCCTGCACGGGAGTCAGTCTGTATCTTACAAGAGATGCCATTATTTCCACTTTAAAGCAAATGTCAACCCTGGCATCCGGCTCAACCGTGGCTATGACCTTTTATTTACTCCTGGAATTCATTGACGAAGAAGACAAGCTCCTGCAACAAATATCCGAAAAAGGCGCCCGGGAAGCAGGAACTCCGTTTGTGAGTTTCTTTGCTCCAACGGAAGTATTGACCTTAGCACGTGAAGCCGGCTTTAAGGAAGCAAAAACATGCTCATCAAAGGACCTGGAACAACTTTATTTTAAGGACCGGACCGACCAACTCGTCCCGGCAAGCGGAGAATTATTTCTATTGGCAACAACCTAGGCAATACATTGGATGAACAGACGCCAGGGGTATGTTAGATTATATAACGAGTCTTGAGAAACAGATGATAGTATAAGTCATATAATTATTAATAGTTTGTTATTTTAGAGAAAAGCTCTGCAAAGAAAAAAATGTATCTTTGCTGTATGTTATATTACCGAAGAAAAATATTGTTAGCTTTGCTTGAAGTGTTTGAAGGACAGTTAACGGCAAAAAGTTTACAGAAGTATTTATTTCTGTTTACTCGCACACAATCTGTAAAATCCTTTGATTTTATTCCTTATCGTTACGGTTGTTTTTCGTTTCAGGCAAATCAGGATTTGTACACTATGGAAAAATACGGCTATCTGGAAATAGTGGAACAATCAAACGGCCGGTTTATAAAACTCAAACAATACGGGCAATATTTGTCATTGCTTGATATGTTCGACAGGCAGGCGTTACTGGATATAAAAACTGAGTTTGGGGATTTATGTCAGACTGATTTAATACACTATACCTACCGAAAATATCCGTATTTTGCTATAAAAAGTGCTATTGCTGGCGAATTGTTATCGATAGAAGAGTTGGCTGCGGTTGAAAAGCAAAAACGTAAATTTACCGAATCGCAGTTGTTTAGTATCGGCTACGAAGGCATTACGCTTGAAACTTATATAAATAAGCTGATTATAAATGATGTGCATGTCCTGTGTGATGTGCGGAAAAATGCTTATAGCCAGAAATACGGATTCTCAAAAAGTCAACTTCAGAAAGCCTGTAATGGTGTTGACATCCAATATATCCATGTGCCTGAACTGGGTATAGAATCGGATCAGCGACAAGACTTACGTTCACAAACCGATTATGACATTCTGTTCGACCGGTACGAAAAGACTACTTTAGCAAATAACAGGGAAGCACTGCTCCGTGTAAAAGGACTTTTAGACACAGACAGACGTGTCGCTTTGACTTGCTTTGAAAAAAATCCATTGCAATGTCATCGTTCCAGAGTTGCAAAAGCATTAATGCAATTGCCTGATAAAAACTACACATTTAAAGTTTTGTAAATATGGCGCTCACGAAAGTTCTGATAACTGTAAAAACGTATCCTACCCTATCGGAAAAATACGACGAATTGGTTTGTACAGCAGGATTTCGTGAAGATGGTTCGTGGATTCGTATTTTCCCTGTTCCGTTTCGTAAATTAGATTATGAAAACCGCTACGAAAAATGGCAATGGATTGAGATTGACTTGGTAAAGAATACTTCCGATTTCCGTCCCGAGAGTTATCGTCCAGCCAATCTGGATAAAGAGATAAGAATATTAAACAAGGTGAACACAAAGGGTGATTGGGGAATAAGGAGAAATATTACACTGAGAAATGTGTACACTAATTTATCTGATTTAATAACCGAAGCCAAAGATGCAGAAAAAGGCGTTTCGTTAGCAGTACTGAAACCCACTAAAGTTATCGATTTTATTTGGGAACAATGTGAACGTGAATGGAATAAAAAGAAGCTGGAAATTGTTTTTGCTAATCAGGCACAGGGAAGTTTATTTAATGTCGAAGAAACAAAACAATTTTTTAAGGTGGTAAATAAAGTCCCGTATAAATTCTCCTATGTATTTACTACAGAAGATAATATTCAACGAACTTTAATGATAGAAGATTGGGAATTGGGAATGCTTTACTGGAATTGTCTATTTAAAGCTAAGGGAAATGAACTGGAAGCATGCAAAAAAGTAAGGGAGAAGTTTTTCGATTATATGTGCAAAGAAAGAGATTTGCATTTTTTTATGGGAACAACCAAACAGTTTCATAATGTAGCGCCTAATCCATTTATTATAATTGGCACATTTTATCCTCCAAAAATAGGTTACCAACAATTAAAACTATTTTAACTTAAGTACTAAGTAGTAGGAACAATATATTGTCCCGTTTTATTTCTTGAAAAATACAACTAAAACAGCTTTCCTAAATAAGAAAATAAGGATTTTAGTAGGGGAATGTCAGGTTTTATACGGAGGATTACTGTCTAAAAATAAGGGATTTAAATTAAGAACCTTATTTTTGTTTTTTACCCCTTAGTAGAAATGTTAAGCAAAAAGATCTAACCCTTATTTACTTATTAAAATTAAAATAATTTAGCCTCTGTTACTTAAGAGCAGCATGGGAATTAATTTACAGTATTCAAGACATACCTAACAGGTTTTTAAAACCTGTTAGGTATCCTATTTCGCTAAAAATATCTTTTAAATTGTATAAACTAATTATCGTTCAATACTTACTGACAATTTCGTTTATACTATTATGTATTGTTATGTGTCTTAATTTCAGTATTGTGTCGGATTTAAAGTAGAAACTAATTTAACGGACGTACTGAATCCTTCGCTCAATATCCAGTTGGCACAGACTTGACTCTGTAGATTTTCCTCCTGCTGGTCCAAACAAGTTGAGACTTGCAGCAGGTGGATATAGTACTCGTTCAGGTGAAGCCCTGTTTTGTGTTATCCCGGAGTACTGAACAATTCCCGGAGAACTACTGCTTCATTGTGCGCTTCATCTTTTGCCCCATAGACCAATGTAACGATTCCTTTTTCCAACTGTTCCTTTAGTATCGAAGTTTCCTGTTCGTTATTTTTGAGCTCCTGAAGATATCGTTCCCTGAATTCATTCCACTTTGCCGGTTCATGTCCGAACCATTTCCGGAGTCCGGTACTCGGGGCAATTTCCTTTAACCAGATAGCAACCTGTGCTTTCTCTTTGGTCAGCCCGCGCGGCCACAGCCGATCCACCAGGATACGCGTACCATCTTCTACCCCGGCCTTTTCATAGACCCGTTTTATTTTCAGTTCCATATCCCGGTTTGAGTAAACCAATTCACTCTTACTCCGAAAATTTTATCACTTGCACCGGACAGGAGTCGGCCGCTTCCCGTATTTTTGCATCATATTCTGAATAATTAACGTCATCGATTACCGTCGACAGGTCTTCAACCAGAAAAACTTCCGGGCAAAGAGCTTCGCAGATACCGCAGGAGGTGCAACCATCTTCTATCCAAACATTTGTTAGTACCATGATTCTTAATTTTTAAATTGTAATTAGCCGGTATCCCCTGTAAGAACAATTTTGGGCCAGGATAGTTCGTCGGATTGTAGCACAACTATTTTACAGGTACAGGTGATAAGTAGTTGGAACAATTTATTGTCCTGTTTATTAAAATACGATATTTAAAACAAGGAAATAAGGTTTTTGATCTTGGGTATTCGGCTTTTATACTAAAGTTTAATATTTAACCGGAAGGGCAAATTGAAAACCTTATTTTTGTTTTTAACCCTTAGTTCTGCTTTACTAAATTAAAACAAAACAAATAATTCAAACCACAATAGTCACATTAGGACACAAAAACAAAATAAAAAAGAACAAAATAGGCAACTATCGATCTGTACTGTAAGATTATAAACTCAGGAAGATGGCTGAAAATATGAATTTTATTGTGAACCAGTGTGTCTATCGGGATTCGTTCTTTATTTTGGTAAAGTAGAATTAGTAGAAAAATCAAGAAAAACAACTACCCCTTATTTCCCTATTTAAATTAGACGACATTATTTATTTTCCTATACTTACAGCCGGTTTGGAAGCTTATAGCTTCAATTCATCCGCTTTCCGCTTTTGGTAGAGTTGGTAGGAATTATATACATTGTGCCAGATACTGTAGAACCCACCGGCCATGGACGTAACAGGGCTCAGGAAGGTGGCACCCAGCCAGATGGAGAATACCGTACTCTTCTGTCCCAGGCTTTGACCTCCTCCGACAAGATCATTGTAATGACCGCCAATCTTTCTCCCGACAGCAAACTGGAATATACAGCAGATCAGTGACGCTATGGCGATTCCTGCCTGGTAAATAATCGCTACCTCACTATGTACGATACTCCGGACCGTTACGGCAATGGCAATAGCCAACGCGACGGCCCACAGGTAGAATGCCAGGTCTTTGAACCCAAGTATTGCTTTATGCAACCCCGGAAGATAGGCCCGGACTACCCAGGCCAACAGGAACGGAAAGATAAGCAGCGGAAACACCTTGCTCAGGATAAGCAGGAAGGATGGCATAAAGGCTAGCTGCGGATTGGGATGAACCATGGGTAACACCAGTGGGATAATGATGGCTGAAACGATATTGATAAGAATGGTATAGCTAACCAGCGAGTGCATATTTCCGCCAAGTTTACCGGTAATTACCGCTGCAGCCGTGGCCGTGGGAGTAATCATACAAATCATGGCGCCTTCGTAGACAACACGAAATTGCGTATCGGGGAACAGGATAAGCGGTAAACCCAACAGGCAAAAAGTACCTGCCTGGATGAGCAATAACCATCCATGTATGCCGGTCAGGCGCAGGTCACGCGGATCGACCTTGCAGAAAGTGACAAAGAGCATCAGGAAAATCAGCAGGGGCTGGATGATACCTACGGATTCGATAACAAACGGCCGGGTAGGAGCCAGGAAGGGTAGGTTTACATATACAAAGTAGCCCATCGCGCCTGCGAGCATGGAAATGGGGAGTGTCCAGTTTTTGATAAATCGTATGAGTTTCATATTGTTTCTTGTTTCGGGGTGCAAAGGTATCGCGTTATTTTCAAACATTTCCTACTTTTAATAAGGATAATATCTATGAATTAATCGGTTTTTTCGATCAATCGGATCGAATGACAGGCAAAAACGGCTGTTTAACATCCGGGGAATCGCATTTATCCTGTATATTTGCATAAAAATCAGGCATACATGGAAATCAGACAATTGAAGTACTTTATAAAATCGGCCGATTTGCTGAACTTTACGAATGCAGCCAAGGCCTCGAACATTACGGAAAGTACCCTCTCGCAACAGATCAAACAACTGGAAACGGAACTGAATATAGCACTCTTCAAACGGGAGAAGAAACGGGTTGAACTGACCGAAGCGGGTGAAATGCTGTTGCCTTATGCCCGCCGGACTGTGGCGGATTCGGAGGACGCCATACAACGAATGAAAGACTTGC
>JAUZOM010000187.1 GCA_030706465.1 Bacteroidota bacterium
CGGGAGTTTGCATTGGATTATGTAAAGTTCATGAAGAGTATTAATGTGAACATTATTAGGATTCCGGATGCAGAAGAATGGTATAACGTCTGTGATGAGTTGGGGATGATGGTCTTTGGCGGCAATTATGCCGGCAGTGTTGCCGGTGGTGAAAAAGTTGAAACACAAGCAGCCGTTGGGGATGAAACGGATGGTGGTTTTCCAGGTGATTATGATAAGGGGGTTGAATGGTACGAAAACAAAAAACTGGGTTCGATAGCACATCATCCTTGCTTGATGGTATATGCCATGACAAATGAAACTCCTTTTGCCGGTAAAAGAGCAGAGCTATGGGAAAAATTTCTTTCGTATTCTTTTGATAAATTGAAGAAATGGGATGAGACCCGGGTATATATTGCCAATGCGGGATACGGTTATGGTAAGACTGGGGATATAACCGACATTCATCGTTATTGGGGATGGTATTACAGTTCACCATTTACATTTCTGAACATAAGGGATGAATCGAAAATAAATCCATATCCGTCTAAAAATAAGCCCGTAACATTTACCGAATGCGTTGGAAATTATACCGGTCCCGATGGTAGATATAATCTGACTCCTTCGCATAAAAATCCCAGTTCACAACTGGCATGGACAGGACATGAACGACAAGATCTTCAGGCACAGTTAGCAGATTATCATCAGAGTTTTACATTAAAACAGGCGACCGAAAGTTTCAGGCAACTACGAAGTATTAATCCAAATTTAAGTGGAGTATTCCCATTTACGATTTTATTTTATAACTGGAACACAATTAATAAGTTTGAAGACATGAAACCTAAACCTGTCACCGAACAGGTCAAAATTTCATATCAACCTGTTTTGTTGAGTTGGGAATGTTGGACCCCCAATGTTTTTGCCGGTTCTCTCATTAAACCTATTGCTCATATAATTAATGACGACAATGATTTTCGGGATTTAACCAATGCGAAGTTAATTTATGAAATAAAGGACAAAGTTCAATCTGTAGTTTTTGCGGATAGTGTCGCCTTATCTTCTGTGCCATATTATGCAAGCACAAGCACAAAAATTGAAATTAGAATACCGGAAAATCTTGTTACAGGAAAGTATGAACTTCAGGGTAAAATCATAAGCCAAGGCAAAATCATCTCTCAAAATTCATATCCATTCTTTGTTGCTGATCATAATTTTATTTCAGCATTGGGTCCCCTAAGTGTTCCTGTTTTGTTGTATGATAAGAATGGATTAACCAGGAGGTCACTGGAAGGGCTAAAGGTTAAATTCAATGAGATTAAGACTTTTGAAAATATCCCCCAGGATCATATTTTAGTAATCGGTGAAAATTCTGCAGACGAATTTATTGCAAGTAATAAATCCGTGATTCAAAAATATATTTTATCCGGAGGCAGGATGTTGTCTCTTCGCCAGGATAGTATCCACATGCAAAATATAAATCAGTTGTTAACAAATCCGGTCAGCAACAATAATATTGATATTGACAATGCGGTTTATCCTGTTTCGGCAAAGCCCCCCAGGAATGGATATTATGTTAATGTTGAAAGAACAGAACATCCAATCTTTCAGGGAATCACAAGAGATAACCTTCGGATATGGTCCGATTATTCGGGTTGGGATGAAACACAAAAGGGTTTTCCGGCTATTAAACCCGTTACAGACGGCTTTACGTTTGAAAACAGAGATGATATTGCAAATACTGCGATACTAGCAGATTACAGTTCAGGATTGCAATCTGTGGCATTGGCTGAACAGTTTCAGGGTAAAGGGAGCATTGTTCTTTGCGGTTTGGATTTGGCAAACAGATCATCTCTTGATCCGGTGGCTGCAAGGTTATTCCTGAATCTGATCAATTATACCGGGAATACTACCAATCATGAACGTTACCAAATGATTACAAGTCCAATTATCTGGGGTGAATATGAAACGGAGAAAGGAATAGTTACTGATTTATATAGCGGCTTTCTATTAAATGCGACGCCCCGTGTTTCTGCAGATTATCTGGGTAAAGGCATTGTGGTTACCAAAGAAGGGTATCAACTTGCCGGCGGAAGCAAGTCCGGTTTTAATACAAGACCCGGTATTCAATATGTAGCGAATGGACGCAGACCTTTTGGACCTTATGTCCAAAGTTTTGGGGGACAACCTGTGCCCGATAAAAATTCAGCTGAAGGCTTTGGAAAATTCTGGTGCCGAATTCCTGAAGGACAAGATAGGGCTACTTCTATTGTATGGAATCCTGCAAAAGAAACATTGACAATAAAAATTAAGGTAAATGACCTTCCTGAAGTGAGCAGGACCATAAATGCAGGTGATCGGGTTGCCATTGAAACACCGGTAGACCAGAGCAATGTCAGTATAACTTATACCGGTGACAGGCGTCTTGTCGTATTGGAAACAGCATTCAGCAAAAAGAATTAAATTTAAATAAATTGCAAGCATGGAAAATGATGGATCGAATAAGAATTAAAGTGTTGGAAATGAAATATATGTTTGCCTTGGTAATGATGAATTTGCTTTTTGTAACTTCATTAAATGCCCAAAACAATCCGATTAGAAAGATTAAAGCAGACCTCAAACAAATCGAAGGGCAGAAAATTAATGTCTTTAATGAATGTGTAGGTGCCGGCAGAGCTAACGAAGGATTGCGTGCTGATTGGCAGCAACAGCTGGCCATGGTTCAGAAAGAAATAGGATTCAGGTATATCCGCTTTCATGGTTTGTTGCACGATGATATGGGCGTGTATCGGGAAGATAAGGAAGGGAATGTTTCTTATAATTGGCAATATATTGATAAGTTATTCGACTATTTGCTCAGCATTAAAGTCAGGCCATTTGTTGAGTTGAGTTTCATGCCGGCTGATCTTGCTTCTGGAACTAAAACTGTATTTTGGTGGAAGTCTAATGTGACGAAGCCAAAGTCGTACGCAAAATGGGATGCTCTAATTGCAAATTTAGTAACACATTGGCAGGAACGGTATGGAAAAGACGAAGTTGCAAAATGGTATTTTGAAGTCTGGAATGAACCCGACCTGAAGGGTTTTTATGATGGCACACAGGATGATTATTTCGAATTATATCATCATACAGCCAAAGCCGTAAAAAGTGTTTCTCATGACTATAGAGTGGGAGGGCCAGCTACTTCGGCTACAAAGTGGATCGCAGATTTTCTAAGCTATTGTGCCAGCCAGAAACTGCCTGTCGACTTTGTAAGCACGCATGATTATGGAACCAATTCAGTATTGGATGAGTTTGGAACAAAGAAACAGAAACTAAAAAGCAATTTTGATACCATCGCTCAAAATGTAAAAAGAGTTAGGAACCTGATCAATGCATCGCCATATAAAGAAGCCGAATTGCATTTTACTGAATGGAACACTTCACCTTCATCGCGGGACCCGATGCATGATACCTATCAAAATGCAACGTACGTTTTAAATACCTTGAAGAAGACTGGCACTGCTTGCAATTCAATGTCATATTGGACTTTTACCGATATTTTTGAAGAAGCGGGTCCGGCTCTCACTCCTTTTCATGGTGGCTTTGGATTATTAAATTTGCAGAATATTAAAAAGCCAACCTATTATGCTTATAAATTCATGAACGAGTTGGGTTCTACGATGCTTAAGAATGAAGATAATTCTTCGTATATATGCACTTCTAACCAAAAAGATGTTCAGGCATTGATTTGGAATTATACTTTTACTGATACCGGATCAAACTTTAATCAGGGCTATTTTATTAAAGAACAGCCGTCTACGATATGTCAAAATGCTGAACTGGAAATATCCAATATGCAAAACGGCACATACCGGGTTGAAATTTATAAAGTCGGATATCATCAAAACGATCCTTTTACCGGGTATCTTGAAATGGGCCGGCCTGCTCAATTAACGCTTAAACAAGAAGCTGAAATCAAAAAACTATCAACAGGATTACCGGCAGATGTAGATAATATTGTCATTAACAATGGATCATTTAAAAAACGTATACCATTGAGAAACAATGATATTATATTCATAAAGCTTATAAAAAAGAATTAATGGCATGAGGCATTTCTCGAGATTAATAATAATGGTAGGCAGCCTTTTACTTATATCGCCGTCATTTTCTGCAACGTATTATGTAGACGCTTATAATGGCAATGATAGCAATAATGGATTAACGGCAAAATCTTCGTGGAAAACACTGTCAAAGGTTAGCAATACCTCCTTCAGGCCTGGCGATATTATTTCTTTTAAATCAGGCCAGCTTTTTAAGGGTGTGTTGGTCTTGAGTTCAAGTGGCAGTTCATCCGCTCCCATATCATATACAACATATGGCGGCAAACAAAAAGCCATTATTGATGGCAATGGCAATTCGGCGGCGGTATACAGCTACAATAAACAATACATTGAATTAAGAAATATTGCAGTCACAAATTTTAAAGAAGGGTTAATCAAAGACAACGATTTATTCGATGGGATATGTATTGTCAATCATGATTTCGGTACTTTGCATCATTTTTACTTTGATAACATAAGGGTATTTAATGTCAATAGTACTCATATTCCAAAAGACGAGGGAAAAACAGATCAAAGCAGATTTCATGGCGGTGTCCTTTTTTATACAACGGGCAATAAACTCAGAAGTAATTTTGATGATGTTATGGTCACAAATTCAGTCTTTGAAAATTTAAGCCGAACAGGTTTCAATTTTCGATCAGATTGGGCCAACAGGACTGCTTATAGCAAGTTTGGAGATAGCATAGGAGGTGGAAAAACAGATAATTGGACCCCCAATACCAAAGTAGTCTTTAGGAAAAATATTTTTAAGAATATAGCAGGAAACGGACTTATCGTCAGGGTGGCTAAAAGCGCACTTATTGAACATAATCTCTTTGATTCATGCGGACAAGTCATATCGGGTAATGCTGTATTTAATTTCAATACAGACGATGTTGTCTATCAGTATAACGAGGCACGGAATACAATCTATAATGATGGCGACACGGATGCCCGTGGAATAGACAGCGACTACAGAACCAAGAACACCATCATCCAATACAACTATTTACACAATAATGGCCTGGGAGGTGTGACGGCAACAGGCGGTCCCGGAGGTGGCAATCAGATGATAAATTTTAATCTTGGAACAATTATCCGGTATAATGTCATTGAAAACAATGCCAGGCAAGGAATGTATGTGTCAGGCAAAGTAGAAGGGCTGCAGGTATACAATAATGTTTTTTATGCCGATTCCGGTTTGAACGATATTATTGCCATAAAACTCAACAAATGGATTGAATATCCAAACGGAGTTTCATTCAAAAACAATATATTCTGTTTCAAGGGCAATAATCCATCTTATGCATTTACAAATGCGACGAACGTGTCGTTTGATCATAATATCTATTGCGGTTTAAAAGCGCCATCAGGATTTATCGATAGATTCCCTATAATGGCTGATCCTCAATTCATTTTTCCAGGGAAGGGTAAACAAGGGTACAAGCTTTTAAAAAACTCTCCGGCTAAAAGATCGGGGATCCCGGTTTCAGGAAACGCTTCGAAAGATTTCTATGGAAACAAAATTCCTAACGCTTCAAAGTTAAATATTGGGGTTGATAATCAATGAAACAGTATATTTATTTTACTTAATCTGAACTAATTTTCAATTTAATTATATACTAAAGTTAAAATTTATGAAATGTCTACTTTCTACTTTATTAATCGGATTATTGGCTTGTTCCTCTTTTGCGCAAGTTAAAACAAGTAATAAAGTAAATGCTGTTGATGACGGAAAGCTGGAAAGACAATATTGTGTCGAGGTATTAACCCGTATTGCTGATCCGGTTTTAAACGCTTTAAGTAAAAATGAATTAAGAAAAACGATGCCGGTGGAATCAAATAACTCTGCCAGGAATTACAGTACCCATCTTGAGGCTTTTGGCCGTTTGCTTTCAGGAATGGCACCCTGGCTTGAGTTAGGTCCGGACAATACCGCAGAGGGAATACTCAGAAAGAAATATATCGATCTTGCGGTATCGAGTATAAAAAATGCAGTTGATCCGAATGCACCTGACTTTTTGAATTTCAACAAGGGAAGTCAGCCATTGGTGGATGCTGCTTTTTTTGCACAAGCCTTACTTCGTGCCCCCAACCAATTATGGGGCAGACTTGATAATGAGACCAAGGCGAATGTCATAAAGGCGTTAAAATCATCCAGGGTGATTACGCCATCTTATTCAAACTGGTTAATGTTTAGTGCAACGATAGAAGCAGCGTTGTGTAAATTCGACAAATCCGCTGATATGATGCGTATCGACTATGCACTAAAACAACACCAGCTTTGGTATAAAGGGGATGGCATGTATGGTGATGGGCCTGAATTCCACTTCGATTATTACAATAGTTTTGTGATTCAACCCATGTTAATCGAAGTGTTGTCTACACTGGTTGAAGCCAATTCAAGGGAAGCGGATAAAAAATTATACGATGAAATAGTCAGAAGAAGTCAGCGTTATGCAGCAATTCAGGAACGTTTGATTTCTCCCGAAGGCACCTATCCTCCTGTTGGTCGTTCACTGGCATATCGTTTTGGTGCGTTTCATCTTCTTTCAAAAATAGCCTATATGCATGCATTGCCCAAAGAAGTTGAACCACAACAGGTGAGAGCCGCGGTGTATACGGTCATAAAAAGACAAATCGAGGCCTCGGGAACTTTTGATCAAAATGGATGGTTACAAGTGGGATATGCCGGTCACCAGCCAGGTATGGGTGAAAATTATATTTCTACCGGAAGCCTTTACTTGTGCTCAGAAGCATTCATCATATTGGGATTGCCGCAAAGCGATGCACTATGGCAAGGGAAAGATTTGCCCTGGACTTCAAAAAAGCTTTGGTCTGGAGAGAATTTACCTGTTGATCATGCATATAAAAGCGAATTGTAAATTGCATTGATCATGTTGCTTCCTTCTATGTCGCTTGATATCTCTATGATCTGAAAATATGGACTGAATATACCAAACGAGAGAAGAGTTTAAAGGACGAAAAGTATTAATGCTTATAACAGAAAAAATCTTGAATCTGAATTTATTAAAAAGAAAATGAAACAGATAATAATTTACACTTGTGCTATTGGGCTTTTGCTTACTTCTGTAATATGTTCTGCACAAACAAAACAAAAAGCTACCTCAAAAAGCATAACATCCCAATGGATTGATCAAAACCTAAAGCAAGCAGCAAGTCAATACAAGTATTTAATGACCAGGGTACCTGAAGGAGTCATGCCTCGTTCATATACAAATGATACGTTAAGAACCTGTACTTCTGAAAACTGGGTAGCTGGTTTTTATCCGGGTACTTTAGTTTATCTCTATGAGAACACAAAAGAAAAGTCATTGTATGATGAGGTTTTGAAGAAAATAACACTGATGGATAAGGAGCAAACCAATACCGGTACCCATGACCTTGGCTTCATGATGTACTGTAGTTATGGTAATCTCAATCGCATTACTCCCAATGCAACCTATAAGAAAATCCTTGTAAACGCTGCCAGATCGCTCGCCACACGTTTTAATCCGAAAGTCGGTTGTATTCGTTCATGGGGAAAATCGAATGATACCACTTCCTTTAGAGTAATTATCGATAACATGATGAATCTGGAATTATTGTTCTGGGCAGCAAAAGAGACCGGAGATCATTCATTATATGACATTGCTGTTACCCATGCTAATACGAC
>JAUZOM010000188.1 GCA_030706465.1 Bacteroidota bacterium
CGACTTTAAAAAATCCTTAGAATCCTATTTATACCAGGCTTGCCGTTTTAATGCATTGATTTACCTCCGCAATGAACACAGGCATGAGAAGTGTTATGAAAAAATCAAGCTTCTGTCAACCGAAGCATCGACGGATGCTTCTTGCGAAACAGAGATCAGAGAGCTGAACAGAATCATTGATGAGTCGATCAGGTTACTTCCCGATCGTTGTCGGCAAATATTCAATCTCAGCCGTTCCAGAGGGTTATCATATTATGAAATTGCAGCACAATTAGGGATTTCCGTTAGTGCCGTAGATAATCAAGTCAATATTGCCATAAAAAAAATCAAACAACACATTGGTTCTTGTTATGCCGAAATATTTATAGCCTCTTTCCTTTTAAATAAACTCTGATTTAAATTATTTTCTTCTACAAACTATTTATATACAATAGTTGTTTTATGAATGACTCCATTCATTGTTGTACTTAGTCAACAATAGGCTGAGTGTTCAAGGCAATAATTCTGCATTTGAAAAATGATTAAGAAAAAAATGATTTGCCCTATGGAGGAAGGGGCAATAAAGGAATCATTTATATAAACAGCACAAAAATGGAACGATTGCCCTGGGAGCTTCTTGATAAATACTTTACGAAGAGAATTACTCATTCTGAGCAACAAATTCTTGACAATTGGATCGCTGCATCTGATGAACATACACTGCTTTTTAAAGAAATTGATGCTGATTATAAGGCAGGTCTCCCATTTCCCGGTGATTTTAATGAAGACACCTCTCATTCATGGAAAAATCTTCAAAAGGATTATGCTATTCCCCGGACCTTTAACATGCCGTTGAAGAAATTGTACCGTCTTGCTACCGCAATTATGATCCCGCTATTGCTGGCAGGAGGTATAGCGGGTTTTCTCATTACAAAAAGTCTTATCCCAGCCGGCAACAATGGCTCTTTTACCACCATCTTTTCTCCGGGGGGCCAAAAAACAAGGGTTACACTCCCTGATAACTCCATCGTTTGGTTGAATGCCAAGACCACGCTAAGATATGCATCGGCTTTTAATGAAAGCCAGCGAAGTGTTTATTTAGATGGGGAGGCGTTTTTTGATGTTAAGCATGATAGTCGACATCCTTTTATCGTAAAGACCTCTGACTTTAACATTAAGGTGTATGGGACAACTTTTAACGTTAAGGCCTATAAGGAAGAAGGAGTGGCAGAAGCTACGCTCGTCAAGGGAAAAATAAGTATCGAGGGGCTTTATCTTAAGGGACAAAATTCGGATGAGTTTATCATTCATCCAAACGAAACATTTAGATATATAAAAAATCAGGCAACCTTTAAGAAAGCGAATGAGGTTCCCTCAGTTGTTAATAATAAAACTGAAGAACAGGATGATGCACCGCTGGTGCAGATCGCGGAGAAAGTTGATGTGACTCCCATCGTAGCATAGAAAGACGGCAAATTGGTTATTAAAGACGAAAGCTTCTTAACGCTTTCACATAAGCTTGAACAATGGTACAATGTTAAAATACACTTTGAAGATGAAGCGGTCCAGGAAATAAGGTATACCGGGATGTTTGAAAAGGAGAATATCGACCAGGTTTTGAAATATCTGCAGATGCTTACTCCCTTTGAATACGATATGAAACTAAATGAAATTACAATCCGATATCAGAAAAACGCAGAAAACAAAAAAGGAGGAAACGCAGAGACACAAGGAAAATAAAAAATACGGGAGATCTACCAGGTAAATCTCCCGCGATCCGGCACTGTAAATGTTTGCGGCATTTACAAATTGCCCAAAAAGATCACCATCAATTAATCATTTGCACGAGCAAAGCATGTCATTAATGGTTCAACTTAACACTTACAAAGTTATGGAAAAAAAAATACTCTTATTCCGGAGAGGATTTAATTCTTCCCGGTTTAAAAAAAACCTGATTATCATGAAACTCACCTTAGTTTTTTTACTGATAAGTATTTTATCAGCCAACGCTTTGGTATATTCTCAGGATTTAAAAATTGATTTCTCTAAAAAAAGCTTTACTGTTGGCGAAGTCTTATCGACCATAGAAAAGAATTCTGATTACAGATTTCTTTACAGGAACGATCAGATCAATCTGGACCGTACTATAAAAATTGATCCTTCTGATAAAACCATTGACGGTATTTTGACCTCCGTATTTAACAAAACGGGGGTAAACTTTAGAACTGTTGAAAACAATCTGGTTATTTTAACGCCGGTTGTTCAACAAAAAAGGAAGCCAGTTTCCGGAAAAGTCACCGATGAAACCGGGCAGCCTTTAGTTGGGGTAACCGTTACAATAAAGGGATCGACCCGTGCCGTAGTAACGGACAGGAATGGGATATATTCCATACCACTCAATGAAAACGACAAGGATTTAATCTTTTCTTTTGTTGGGATGAAAAAGCAAGAGATACCCATAGAAGGACGCTCAATCATTAATTTGGTCATGGAACAAGAATCCAGTGCATTGAGTGAAGTAATTGTCATTGGCTATGGTACTGCAAAAAGAAAAGATTATACAGGTTCCGTTGCGTCGGTTAGAATGGAAAACTCACCGGTGGCTCTTCTACCGAACCTCAATCCTCTTGAAGCCTTAAAAGGGAATGTAGCAGGGTTGAATATTGGCGCTACGAATACTGCCGGTGGTGAACCAACAATGCAGATTCGTGGGCAAAATTCTATCAATGGTTCAAATACCCCTTTGGTTGTATTGGATGGGGTGATCTATTTGGGTAGTATCAGTGATATCAATCCAAACGACATTGCCAGTTACGATATCTTGAAAGATGCCGTTTCGAATGCTGCTTATGGATCGAGATCGGCCAATGGAATTATTGCGATCACTACTAAAAAAGGCAAATCAGGCAAACCGGTTATCACCTTTAACACTTCCACTGGCTTCCAAACCTGGCAGAATCAGCCGGTTATGATGAAAGGCAAAGAGTGGTTGACGGTGGTGAATGCACGGAATCAGTATGCTGTCGGATCAACCAATTGGTTGCAAGTAGGCGAATTAGCAAATTATAATGCAGGGAAAGAAACCGTTTGGCTTGATAAGGTAACGCGCACAGGGGTGACTCAGGATTATCAGGCGGCCATTTCGGGTGCAGCCGAAAAGATAAACTATTATCTGTCCACTGCATATAGCAATGATAAAGGAATTGTTGTGGGCGATAATTTTAACCGGTTGTCCGTCTTTGGCAAGATGAATACAAATGTCACCTCCTGGTTAGAGATTGGAGTTGATGCAAGTTTTTCGAAAAGAGATTATTCAGGTTTTGCGGCCAACATTGCTTCAGCGGAAGCCATGTCTCCTTATGGCGTGATGTATCGTGATGATCAAGGTCATCTGGAAAAATATCCTTATACCCAATCATTGACCAATCCATTATGGGGGATTAATGATGGAACGGCCAGCAATACGGATATTCGCAATAATTTCCGTTTAAATGCCTATGCCGTTATCAGTATTCCATGGGTGAAAGGATTGACTTTTCGTTCAAATCTTCTAAACAATCTTGATAAAGATCAATCGGGTAACTTTTATAACGAAAAATACTATGTTAAAGAAGGAGCAGGCATTGAACGATACAGTCCGACAGTTGTTCAGGGATTTTTAACCAGTGCAAATGGGAATATCGACAATCAAACTACAAAAAGTTATGTTTTGGATAATATCCTGAATTATAAAAATGAATTTGGCAAACACAGTATCGATGTAACAGCGGTTGCAACACGGGATCATCAGAAATATGAAGATATTAACGGAACCGGTTCTGATTTTTCTGCCAATGGAAACACGGCATTGGACATGTGGGGACTTTCAAAGGCAACGGTTCAAAAAGTAGCTCTTAATGCAACCGAAAGATCAAATGTTGGGTACCTGGGTCGTTTAAGTTATTCATATAATGATAAATATTTCTTAACCAGTTCATACCGTCGTGATGGAGCCTCTGTTTTCGGAGTCAATAAAAAGTGGGGTAATTTTGCAGCAGTGGGCGGTGCGTGGAAAATTTCCAGCGAAAGTTTCCTCAAAGACTTTAAACCCTTAAACAATTTAAAACTGAAACTTGCCTGGGGGCAGAACGGTAATCAAGGTGCTGGAATTTATTCCACACTGTCTACCGTTTTAAACAGAAACATTTCCGATAACACACCAATTGCACCATATGAATTTTCTAACAATCAGGGGATTATAAATTACGGATTGGTTCAAACCACCTTGGGTAATTCCGAACTTGGATGGGAAACTACCGAATCGTATAATACAGGTTTTGAATCGGCATGGTTAAAGAACCGCCTGTTTGTGGATGTGGATCTCTATTTCTCCAAGACAACGAATCAGATATTTGCACGCAATATCCCTGTTATGACAGGGTTTACTACCATCCTGACCTCTTTGGGCGAAGTAGATAACCATGGGATTGAAGTTTCTGTCAGATCTGTCAATTATCAGTCGAAAGATTGGAAATGGAATACTACGCTAACATATTGGATGAACAGAAATAAGGTTGTTCATCTTTATGGTCCTGATAAAACCGGTAAAGAGCAGGATGACCTTGCCAACAACTTGTTTATTGGCAAGTCATTGGGTGCCATTTATGGTTATGAGCAGATTGGTATCGTACAGGATACTAATACTTATTACAAGAATGCAACAGGTGCTAAGTCGGGCGATCCTAAGTATAAAGATCAGGATGGCGATGGCAAGATTACGGCTGCCGACAGAAGGATTTTAGGTTATACCGTGCCAAACTTCAGATTAAACATGAGCAATAATGTATCGTATAAGAACTTCGAATTGTATGTAATGCTTACCGGTACATTTGGTGGGAACGGTTACTATAGGAGAAGTAATACCACGGCTTATATGACATCCGGAACAGGCCGATTCAACGACAATATGATCTCTAAACCTTATTGGACTCCCGACAACAAGAGCAATACCTATCCGTCGGCTACTTTTTCAGGGGATGGACGTTTTCTGGGACTTCAGAATCAACAATTTATCAGAATCCAGGATGTTTCGCTCTCTTATTCGCTTGAACAAAAATGGTTGAAGTCTGCCAATATAAAAACCTTGAAGGTGTTCGTGAGTGCAAAGAATCTTGGGACCTTTACAAGATGGGTTGGTGGTGATCCCGAAACAGGCACAACCGTGGGAGCAAATACATACCCCGTTCCTACAACTTACTCCTTTGGTGCAAACATCAGTTTCTAACCATTTAACATTTATAGAGATGAAAAAAATTTTAAATAAAAAATACATTTGGGTTTTTGTTATCTTATTTGGAGTAATGGGCTGCAAAGATGACAACTTTCTAAAAGAGTCACCCACTACCTTTTATACGATAGACAATGCATTTTCCACTTCAACTCAGGTTGATCAGGCTTTGATTGCTATATACTCTCAAATTAGAGATATATGGACAATCGGAAATGAAAACACCTGGCAATTTGCATTCCGTGGGAATGGTACCGATATGTATGATGTCCCCAGTATCAGAAGAAGTAATGCCTTTAATAACTATGGGAATATCAATCCTGATAATGGAATTTTCTATAGTATCTACACCGCATTTTATCAGATCATTGCCAAAGCCAATTTAGCCATCTATTCTGCAAATCTACCCACAATGACCTGGTCTTCTGCATCCGACAAGGCTTATGCAATTGCACAGGCCCGATTCTTCAGGGCTTTTGCTTATCGAAACCTGGCTGAACTCTTTGGGGGTGTGCCCATCGTGACCGATATCACAAAGACTGCCCGTTTCGACTTTAAGCGTGCGACCCGTACAGAAACCTACCAGTTTGCGATAACCGAGCTTCTTGCAATTGAAGGGGATCTTCCTGAAACAACTGCCGTAGGTGGTCGTTTGGTAAAAGGAGCTTGTCAACACAATCTGTGCGAACTTTATCTGGCTTTGGGTATTCAGTTGGCTGCGGACGGCAAGACAGCTGATGCGCAAACGGCATATGCCAGTTCCATTACTTACGCTAATAAGGTAATTGATGGAGGCACTTACAGTTTAATGAGCTCGAGATTTGGAGCCAGAAAGAATGAGACAACAATAGGAATTCCTTGCTACAAGAACGGGGTCGCAGGCGCGGCAAATATATTTAATACAATTCCTTTTACTACCAATTATTACTGGGACCTGTTTCAGGAAGGAAGTGTGAATTACCAGGATGGGAATAGAGAGTGTATCTGGGCTGCACAGGTTGATTATGCAGCTTACAAAATCGAAGATAAAAGGAGTAAACTGGGGTATTCCCGTATTTACGGACCCGTCTTCAGAAACGGCTCACCTGCCAACCTCAACGGGACGTTGGAGGATGCCGGTGGACGAGGCATTTCACAGATTATGCCGACTATGTATACCCGTGATAGCATTTATGCCGGCAAATGGGGTACAGATATGAGAAACTCAGATGTTGTATTCCGCCGGACATTCTATGGCAATATGGTAACTTCACCCTACTACAATAAGCCGATTCCCTGGTCAGTGCTTTATGATAACCAGGCTGACCAAAGTCTCGATTACCCGGTATCGTGTAAGATTGCAACCGATAAGTACACGGGATTAGCCGATGGCGAAAATATGAGTAATCTGTTCCGCGACGATTACATCATCCGTCTTCCCGAAACCATTTTGTTACGTGCCGAAGCCAAACAACGCAGTGGTAATAAAGCCGGAGCTGCCGACGATATCAATCTGTTGAGAAACCGTGCTCAGTGCACTTATTTGGTTACTGCTGCCGATATGGATGATAACTTCAAAACGATTCTTGACGAGCGTGCCCGCGAATTGGTTTACGAAGAGTGCCGTTGGAATACCCTTTTACGGATGGGTGGTACGATTGCTGTTGACCGTATCAAGAAGTATGCCTATTGGCCTGAAGCTCAATCAACATTGACCTTCAATTACAATCTGTGGCCGATTCCTCAGACCGTTATTGATGCAAATAAAGACGTGAAATTAGATCAAAACCCGGGTTGGACGGGAAGATAGTCTGCATTTTATCGTAATCAAAAATGAATAGGATACCAGGGGCATCTTTTAAATCACTGTCCCTGGCATCCTTTTCATTCGTTTGCTTATTTTCTGTATTTATATCTCAAAAAGTATGTTAAAATATCTACTCACCTTTGCCGTTTTGTCCGGCTATATTATGGCTTCGGCTCAAAACCAGAATTATTCACTACTCACAAGCCGTTCGGTCGATTATGACCAGCTGAATAAGGGTTTTGTCACTCCACCTAATGAATCGCGTTTACGTTGCTATTGGTGGTGGATCAATAGCATGGCCACAAAAGAATCGATCACCCGTGATCTGGAACAGATGAAGTCCCATGGATATGGTGGCGCTTCTATCATTGATGCCGGTAGTTCAAACTATTCGGTGGCCCGAAAAACCAAGGCCGGTCCGGTTTTTATGAGTCCCGAATGGATGGAACTCTATAAACATGCAATTAGAGAGGCTCAGCGGTTGGGTATAGAGTTGAGCGTCAACACCCAGAGTGGCTGGAACCCGGGAGGGCCCACTATCACACCCGAGCTGGCATTAAAGAAAATTGTTTTTTCTGAGACCAATATTCAGGGAGGCAAGAAAATTCAGGTCAACCTGCCCCAGCCTGAAACAATGCTGTTATATAA
>JAUZOM010000189.1 GCA_030706465.1 Bacteroidota bacterium
GTATACAGGCTACATACCTCCGGAGAACATACTGGAAACCTCCCGAAAAAGGTCTTATAAAAAAGTTACTAAATAGATTGGAAATACATAGATACTACATAGTTAATATATACCTATATAAATATGTTTTGACTATGTATCATATATGTATTATATATGTTTTATATATGTATTATATCAGGCCCCTTCCAGGAGGTTCCCGGGAGGTTCTGCACAGCCTGGTAGGAGAAAGAGCCCCGGTCAAACAACGGGAGAACTGTGTAAGTAAACTCCTGCGAAACGTTGGTTATTATACCAGCAGTGGTTAATGGCGTTGCGAAACAAATAAATGGGCAATGAGACGAAATCGAAATTGAACTCTTTTATTTGTGCAAACGCTATTAAATATCTGCTGCGAAAATTATACGGGTATGACAGTTAGGATTTTGCTGAAATTCGATTGTAACTTAACCGTGGATGGAACGAAAAAGACAAAAAGTTAAAAACCACACAGTAAGAATTTCGGGATACGCATTCGGTTGGATAAAATTGGATAAACAGCTTATTAATTTATACCTTTGCAATGACTAAATAAAATGCAACTTATGAAAAAAATAATTGTATTGACCGGTGCCGGCATGAGTGCTGAAAGCGGCATTCGTACTTTCCGTGATTCGGACGGGCTCTGGGAGGAATATAAGATTGATGATGTGGCAACCCCCAATGGATGGAGAAGGAACCCGGGGCTCGTATTGGATTTTTATAATCAACGTCGCAGACAATTGCTGGCAAGCAAACCGAATGCCGGGCATTATGCCCTGGCAGAATTGGAAAAAGATTTTGATGTACAAATTATCACCCAGAATATCGATAATCTGCACGAACGTGCCGGAAGCTCACAGGTAGTGCATCTGCATGGCGAATTGATGAAAGTTCGGTCGACAGGACCCGGAGAGGAAGTCTTTGATGTTTCACCGGAAAAGCCCAATGTAAATCTGGGAGATAAATGTCCGAAAGGATACCAACTGCGTCCTCATATAGTGTGGTTCGGCGAAGCGGTACCGGAAATTGAAAAGGCAGAACGTATGACTTACGATGCGGATCTATTCTTAATCATCGGGACTTCCCTGGTGGTGTACCCGGCCGCGGGACTGATCCATAATGTAAGACCCGGCGTACCCATTTATCTGATCGATCCGAAAGAAGTAAACCATATCCCCTATGATGTAACCGTTATACAAAAGGGAGCTTCGGAAGGCATGAAGGAATTCAGGAAAATGCTTCATCTAAATTAAAAGGAGAATAAATTGCACTGAATTATTAAAACAGAATTAGCCAGCCCTTTCCACCGGTTACAACGCAAATATCCAAACAAGACTATCTCCGATTCAGGTTCTGTCTAAGCGACAACCCGAATTGAGAATCATAGAAGTTTTTAATTTCTATATAAAATAATTTTGTATAAGCACAGCACGGGAATTCGTTTATATTATTCAATACATACCTAACAGGTTTTAAAAACCTGTTAGGTATCCTATTTCGCTAAAAATAGCTTTTAAAAATTGTATAAACTAATTATCGTCCAATACTTAGAACGGAAAAAGAGTTATAAACTGAACCGGTTATGAGCACAAATCATTCCGCGCGGGCTAGCGCTAAGCAGAGGTATTATAAATTCCCGGAGCAGAGGTTACGGGTAGCAGGTAAATTAGGTTTATGAAAAAAGAAGGACTTTTAAAAAGATGTGTTGCCTTAGTGATAGGGCTGTTTATCATGGCATTTGGTGTGGCTTTATCGGTAAAAGCAAATTTAGGAACATCGCCGATTTCGTGTGTACCGTACGTTTATAGTTTGGGATTCCCCCTTACCATGGGTGTGACCTCTATTATCATGAATGTGGTGTTAATTTTATTGCAGATGGCATTGCTCAGGAAAGAGTACCAACCCATACAGTTGCTTCAATTTCCGGTAGCCTTATTTTTTGGATTCTTCATTGACTTCACCATGTTTCTGCTGTCGGGAGTTCATGCCTCAAATTATTTATTCCAATGGGTTCTTTGTTTGCTGAGTTGTGCGATCATTGCCTTTGGCGTTTTCCTGGAGGTCAAGGCAAAGGTGACTTATTTGGCCGGTGAAGGTTTGTCGCTTGCCATTTCCAGGGTTTTCCATAAGGAATTCGGGAAGGTAAAAGTGGGTGTTGACACCTCACTGGTTCTTATGGGGATCATTAGTTCCTTTATTCTGCTTCATAATCTGCAGGGCATTCGCGAGGGAACTATTGCAGCGGCATTGCTGGTAGGTTCAATTGCCAGGTTCTACAGCAAGAGACTTACATTTATGGATGTTCTGTCAGGAGGGAAAGAAGATAACGAAATAGCCATTCAAGCGAATGCTATCGACCAAAATAAAAAAATTATTATTACTATAGCGCGTGAATTTGGCAGTGGCGGTCATGAAATAGGGGAAATAGTAGCTAAGAGATTAGGGATTTCTTTCTACGATACCAAGCTAATCGATCTGTCGGCGTCAGCAGGAGGCCTGACTCCAGAATATGTAAAAGAGCACGAACAGAAGCTCACCAATAGCCTGCTGTTTGATCTTTACGAACAAAATTATGCCTATATAAACGAAGAAATGCCTCCGCTTGACACGTTGTTTATGGTTCAAAGCAAGGTTATCAGGGATATCAGTGAAAGGGAATCGTGTGTTATCGTGGGACGGTGTGCTGATTTTGTTTTAAAAAGTCATCCCAACTGTTTCAATGTTTTTATTCATGCCACTGAAGCATACAGAATCCAACGTATCATCAAAGAATATGGCATTGATTCCAATCTGGCAGAGAAAGAACTGGAAAAGAAAGACAAGGAGCGGACCAATTATTGCAGGCATTACACAGGCCGGAGTTGGGGCAAGGCAAGTAACTATCATTTGACCATTGAAAGCTCTATATTTGGTGCGGAGAGATCGGCCATGCTGATAATTGAGGCAATGAAAAAGCGCATAAATAACAGTTGAGAATTAAACAACATCCAGTATTAAACACTGACATTGTCGAATACATAAGTAATTCAAAGAATTTAATGAACTATTTTGAGGTATGACCCCCAACCCCCCAAATGGGGGCTTAAGAGTGGAAGATCAAACGTAATTTAAAATTAAGAAGTTTTAAAATACTGCGTCTTAAACCCCCATTTGGGGGTTTGGGGGTCAGGTATGAATAAATGCAAAAATGTTTGCAGTTTATATTTAACAAATATATCAACATTTAATCCTGCTTACATATGTCAGCGTTTTCAAAGAATACTTTTCAGTGCTTGCACCTGACAGTCTCTTTCCCCGAAAGAGCAGATGGGTTTGTTTCATTTAACCTTTAGTCCGCTATTCCCGGATTGCAATGCTCGAACGAAACAAGTATTTTACTCAGTCTACTGACGACTCCCCACAAAAAAGGCCATCTCCATTGGGGATAGCCTTTTTTGTGGATAGTCAGAATGATTATTCTGCCGGTTTCATAACTACCTCCATTACATTTCCCTGGGAAACGATGTTTTTTAATGTGGATTGGATCAACTCCGGTGTTAATGCTTCAACAGATGCTTTATAATCGTCCACATAATTCAGCTTATCGTGGTAGTAACGTTCAACAGCACTTTGCCACCAACCATTTTCAGCCAGATCTTCCGTATATTTCTTCAACATATTTTCTTTTACTTTTTGTAAATCATCGGTACGCGGGCCCTTGGCTACGATTTCATCAATTTCAGAATGAATAATTGAAATCAATTTAGCCTGTTTTAACGGATCTGTATCAAACTGCATCATAAGAGTTGCTTCTTCAACCGGCGTATTATTTAAGCTACCACGTACTCCAACTCCATACGACCCGCCTTCCTTCTCCCGGATACTTTCAAGATAGCGGAGACTTAAGATGCTTCCAATGGCAGTAACAGCAGTCCGGTTATTCAGGTTATAAGGCATAGATGCATTGTACAAAACGAAATTTGAAGCTTTCTTAATTTTCATCTCCTTGGTGAAATAATTACTTACCTTCCCCTTCGGTTTTCGGATATTATTATCAGTAAATGTTTCGTTTCCCTTCTTGGATTTTAAGCCACCCAAATACGTACAGATCGTATTCCTGACCTTCTCATTGGCCGGGTCTATGTTCCCTGTAAATAGAAAGGTAAAATCAGCCGGCATTGCAAACCGTTCCTTGAAGATGGCCAACGCCTTATCCTGGTCAATTAAATCCAACGTCTTTAGACTCATGATAACCGTGCGGACATTATGATTGGTCACCATGACATTTACGGAATCGGAAAAAGCTTTACGCGGATCGCTGGCAATGTTAGCCAGGCTGGCACGATAGGCATTCATCATCGCTTTAAAGGCATTGTCGTCTTTCCGGACAGCCGTAAAGTGAAGATAAACCAATTGCAGCATTGTTTCAAAGTCGCTGACAGAGGAATTGCCACTAAACCCTTCGTCGTAGGCTCCAATAGAGGGAGAAACCGTTGCGATTTTGCCGGTAAGAATTTTATTCAATTCTATCTGGTTGTATTCACCCAGGCCGTTATTGGCAACTATGGATGCAGCCTGGCTTCCCGAAGCTAAATCGGCTACATTGGCAACTTTCGAAAGTCCCCCATCACTGTATGCCGTGAGCAGGATCTCATCTTTTTTAAAGGTGGTAGGTTTGAAAATTACCTTCACTCCATTACTCAATTTCCATTCAGTAGTTCCCAGTGATTTGTTTTGACTGGTCTTAATGATTTTCCCTGCTTTTGGCACTTTCTGAATCAACGGTTTATTTGATGTTTCTTCTGCTTTAGCTGTTAAAGTAGCTGTTTTAGCATTCTCAATTGCCGCACGGATCTGATCTTCTGCCGGGATCTTTACAGCTTCTTTGTCTGGGGCCATAATTGATACGATCATATTGGTATCAGTCACGTACGATTTGGCCACCTGATTCACCATATCCAATTTCAATTGAGGCAACATCATTTGCAACGTCTGATATTCCCATTCAATACCCGGTATCGGTTCCTGGTTCAGAAAATTACGGACATATTCTTCAACTAAATCATTATTTTTCTGGTTATCACGTTCATTGTATGCTTTTTCGACATTCTTCAAGAAATCTGTTTTAGCCCGTTCCAATTCCGAGTTTGTAAAGCCAAAGCGCTTAATTTTTTCTGCTTCCAACAAAATGGCATTCAGTCCTTGCAACTCCTGTCCTTCCTTCGGGATGGCAAGTAGTTGGAAAGCATCTTTGGATTTAACTAATTCTCCATAGTTGGCATATCCGGCCACAAAGGGGGCATCTGCCTGTTGTGTGATTTCTTCGAACCGGTTGCCAATCATACTAGAAATCAACCCATTTATTGTGCTGTTCACATAGCCGCTTATGGACAATTTAATATTCTCTGGTAGTTTGTCGTGTTTATACTCCAGTTCCAGTCTTGTCATACGTGCTTCACGGTCTTTCACTACCGAAACAATCGGTTTTTGATTGTCAGCTATCGGGTAAATTGTACGTTCTGCTTCATTTGCTTTTTTGGGGATATCGGTAAACAGGGATTTAATTTTTGCTTCCACCTTGTCAACATCAACATCACCCACAATTAAGATAGCCTGCAAGTCGGGACGATACCATTTCTTATAGAATTCACGGATTGTTTTATGATCAAAATTATTAATGATAGCAGTATCCCCGATAACATCACGTTTTGCATATTGGGATCCCGGGTACTTCAACTTATTCGATTCTTTCCACATTCTTCTGTCCGCTCCTGCCCCGGTACGCCATTCTTCACGTATCACTCCCCGTTCTGCATCAATTTCGCTATCTTCCAACGAAATAAAGTTCGACCAATCGTGCAAAACCAACAAAGAACTATCCACAATGCCATCCCGAACCGTCGGGACATCCGAAAGGTTGTAAACGGTTTCGTCCAAAGACGTATGAGCATTAATATCCGCACCAAACTTGATTCCGATATTCTCCAGGTAATTGATAATGGCTTTCCCCGGGAAATTCTTTGTTCCATTGAAAGCCATATGTTCCAGGAAGTGGGCAAGTCCGTTTTGATCATCATTTTCGAGTATTGCACCAACATTTTGAGCTATGTAAAAATCGGCCCGCTGTTTGGGTTCTTTATTGGCACGTATATAGTACGTAAGGCCGTTATCCAACTTTCCGTATCGCACTTTCGGGTCAACAGGCAACGGTTGAACTTGCTGTGCAACTAAATTCACAGCTACAGCGAGCAGTAAACATAAGAAAATCAAGTTAAAAAGATTTTTCTTCATAATCAAATTTTTATTTGTTGATTGTTTAATTTGAAAAATTAGTATAGTTAATTGTGTTAATAAAGTTACAAAGGAAAGTATTATTTCCCAATTAACAAAATTATTTTATTCCTTTTAAAAGATCCATTTTAATTGACCACGATGATTCGGCTAAAAATCCTAAGAACTTAAAAATCCTGAAGTATTTGCATGACAATATCTGATAATGATGTACTTTTGCATAGTAAAAAAAGGAAACGCAATGTCAGAAGAATTGTTCATAACAGCCAGTGCCGGCAAAAAAGAAAAATATGAATCCTTATTACCCCAACTTGCTGCACTGACAGAAGGGGAAAAAGATTTGACCGCTAATCTGGCCAACTTATGTGCCGCCTTGCATGAAACATTTGGTTGGTGGTGGGTAGGTTTCTACCGGGTAAGGAACCATGAGTTAGTACTTGCACCCTTTCAGGGACCGATTGCGTGTACCCGGATTCGATTTGGGAAAGGAGTTTGTGGAACCGCATGGAAAGAAGAAAAGAGTTTGCTGATACCCGATGTGAATGCTTTTTCAGGGCACATTGCCTGCAGCAGCCAGTCCGTCGCTGAAATTGTGATTCCTATTTTCGACGAACAGCATCAGGTTGTCGGCGTACTGGATGTGGATAGTGAACGATTTGGAGTACTGGACGAAACAGATGTTTATTTCTTAGAGAAAATTTGCCAATTGATCACAAATATTTTATAAACGAAAAATGCCATTCAACACAGGAATGGCATTTTTTAGTTATAAAACGGCTGACTACAATGCTTCGACATTTTCTTTATTGTCAATGTTTTTTGCGCCGGAAACATATAACCCTTCGATTCGTCCGGCATATCGTTTTTCTACTTTGCCGCGCATTATTTTCATACTACTGTTTACCAATCCGTTCTGCTCGGTAAAGGGTTCTCCGATTACAGCAACGGCTGCAGGCAACCAGCGTTCAGGAAACAGACCTTCAAACCGTCCCCCTTTGCGGTATTCGTCTATCTCTGACTGCAGTTTATGCAATGCCAGTCCTTTCGACTCAGCTGTATTCCAATCCAGTTGAGGTTTTTTGTGATGAACATATCGTTTCAACGCTTCTTTATTGGGAACAATCAGAGCTGCTGTATAAGGATTCTGATTATTATAAAGTACTACCTGATCTATATACTGCGAATTATCGGCTAACGACTCTTCAATACCCTCCGGACTGTATTTCTCACCATCACTGGAGATAAGCAAACTCTTGAACCGCCCGACTACATACAAGAATCCATCGTCATCCATATACCCCAAATCACCTGTATGCAACCAACCATCAATAATCGTTTCAGCAGTCGATTTTTCGTTTTTGTAATA
>JAUZOM010000019.1 GCA_030706465.1 Bacteroidota bacterium
CTGTATTAACTTCTTTGGTGTCAATTACATCGTCAAAGAAATTAACCAATTTACCTTCGTATTTATCCCCATCGCACGAAAGACTTTGGATAATGGTCCAGGATTTTTTATCAATCTTTTGTTCCAATAAGGGTTGGTATTTCCCTATTTCCCGTTGGGTGGTCTTGTTTCCGTTAAAATCTTCCACCACCACTGAAAAATCATATAATTTAGGGTCTATCCCTCTGATCATGATCGATGCGGAATCGATATTGGACGATAAAATACGCTGGGTTACTTTTCCTCCCAAACTGTAGTAAACATTTACGAATACCGTTTTAGATGCGGGGTTTAACCATTTCACGCGTACACCGCCTAAATCCTCTTTCATGGTAAGACTTTCAAGGACCGTATATATAAACGACTTAAGTGGAACAACTTCGATTACAGCAGCTTCGGATTGATTGTTACTATTGTCTACTGCATATAATCTCACTTGCTTAGGTGTTTCATCATTAAAGCCATCAATTTCGATCGAGTCATTGTAGTGGCTGGTTACTTTAAAAACTTCCTTCCCCAATGAATTGACATAAACTGCCTTTACATATAATAAGTCGTTGTCACTAGGTGCATCAAAGGTTATGATAGCACCACCACTTGTCGCTTTGTAGCTTACATTGGTAACCTTTCCCGGAGGAATAGTATCTTTCACATCGGCTTCTTTACAACTTTGAAGCGCTGTTGTAAAGAATAAACCTGCAATAAATAGTCTTGCTGCGATATTGAATAATTTTTGTTGTATGTTCATTGTTTGACTTTATTAAATGATTAAGGAATTACCATCCAGGATTTTGCACTAAGTTAGAATTAACCACCATTTCGCTGTATTTAATGGGATGCAAATAATCACGGGGTGTAATAAACGAACGTTGCCCGACTGTCTTTACCACATAGAAAGTATTGGTTGTTGATCCATCTACACTCCAACCGGTTACAGGGCGGTTGAAATACTTGTCAGCTTCTTTCCAACGACGCACATCAAAATTACGGTGTCCCTCAAATGCCAGTTCTATTTGACGTTCTTGTTGGATGATTTGCCGCAATCCATCCTTTGTTTTATGCTTATTCAGGGTTTTAGCAAAAAGAGGATTCTCCCATGCCTGTTCAACTGTCGGTACACCTGAACGTACCCGTATTTTATTGAGTGCATCATACACTTTCTGATCGGGTCCGTAGTATTCGTTATAGGCTTCGGCGTAATTTAAGTACAATTCAGCTAACCGGATCAGCGGCCAGGGATAAACGATTAATTTGGAATACGCATCGCCCTCTGAATTCGGATGACATACTTTTTTCAGGACATAGCCGGTGATAACATAATCGTTGGTATTTCCCCGACGACCGTATATTTCTCCTTTCTTCATTTCCAGATTCCATTTTTTACCCCAGGTGCGATAGATGCCTTTATCGAAGCCGATAGAAGCATAAAAACGCGGTTCACGACCTAAATGTAAATTCGGGATCATAATTGTTGAACCTGTTGTTGCATGGTACTTGTCTGCATCACTAACACGCGCCAGGCTATAGCGGTTGGCATATTTGAAGGTAAGATCCTCATCGATCGGTAATCCGTTTTTGGTATAATAAGCTTCAACGACCTGGATAGTAGGTGAAACCCATTGCCAGGCTGCGGCTTGTGCCGAGGCAGCCGGGTTGATCATCATCGAAGCGGCCTGTAATGACCACCAGTCGCCATTATTAACCGGTGAAGAGTTACCCCATATCAATTCGGAATTCCATTTATCCACAAACATATACCGGTAATTATAGAGAGCTTTTACTTCCGGCTGTTGGTAGTCCAGCGAATCAAAGGTTGGAACTGCACCTGAGTATTCGTACATTTTCAACCCATTAGCTGTTGCCAGGTTAATGGCAGTTTCAGCTGCATCAAGTGCACTTTTCCATTTCTCTTTATCGTAGGTAGTATTAAAGAACTTGTTGCCATCCTTATCCACGAATGTGTCATAATATTCAGCATTTCCATTAAAAAGGGGACTTGCTGCGTACAACAACACCCTTGATTTGATTGAATAGGCAATTACCTGATCAATTCGACCTAAGTCATTGGACGAAGTAATGCGTAGCGGTAGGTTTGCAATGGATTTATCAATGGTGGAAACGATATACTTGATTACTTCGTCAACAGGTTGCCTTTTGACCCGAACGTCGTTAACTGATGCTGTAATCGGTAAGTTTACGTCCACAATTGGAATCGGACCATATTGACGGAAAAGCAAAAAGTGATAATATGCTTTTAGGAACATGGCCTCTGATTTCCAGGACTCCTTTTCAGTATCGGTCATATCCATGACCAGATGAATATTTTCAATAAAAGTATTGCAGCAACGTATTGCTTTGAAAAGTGATTCCTGGGTACGTCCGCTAGGATAGGTATCATCCCACAAACCCATTAAGGGGTTGGCAGCTGTCTGCTTTCCTCGCATAAGTTCTACTCCGGGTGTCTCTTTAGCTACTGGAGTGGTCAGTTCGTCTGATGCAAATGCATAAGTTGAGTAAACTCCATCTTCTTGTGGAAGATAATGATAACAGGTTGCCAATGCATTATAAGCTGCCTGGCGACGTTGAAACAACAGGCTGATGTCCTGCGTTTTATCAGGAACTATATCCAGATAGTTCGAACAACCGGATAGCAGGAGTAGCGAAAACAGAAAGAAATATAGAAGTAAGTTTTTCATTTTTGCAATTTATTGAATTAGAAATTAAGATTTACACCGATGTTGAATATCTTTTGTGGTGGATAGCCCAATCCCTGGCCACCCATCTCAGGATCCCAAAGTTTAAATTTGCTAATCACCAATAAGTTCGTTCCTGATGCATAAAACCTTACTTTGTCGATTTGCATTTTCTTTAATAATCTGACAGGCAGCGAGTATCCTACTTCAATGCTCTTTAGCCGTAAAAAGGATCCATCTCTTAACCACCAGGTAGAAGGTTTTTCATTGTTGGCAATAGAATTTACCGACAACCGTGGCCAGAAAGCTTTCGGATCGGGATTATCGTCAGACCAATGGTTGTTTGCTATGATTTGCAGGGCATTTCGTTCATTGACAAAAGGTGAAATGGCAGTAGGATCAATCAGGAATGACGAACGTGCCGATCCCTGGAAAAAGAATGAAACATCAATACTTTTGTAACCTGTTGAGGCACCAAAACCGTATACAATTTCAGGAATCGTCGGATAACCAATAGCTACCATATCCGCATCGTCAATTTTCCCATCCTTGTTTACATCCACGTATTTTATATCACCGGCCATGTAACCTGAATTGGTTCCGGTACCTGTTTGATTATATTGCGGAGGTGAATTTTGTACATCCTTTTGATCTACAAACAAACGTTCAGCTACCAATCCCCATTGTTGGTTGATAGGATGCCCCACACGACTCATGTAAGGATACTGATATTGAGGTTCGCCATTTTCTGTCAGTTTATTGGTTGAATACGTAAAGTTTACACGTGATGTAATCCAGAGATCCTTGTTTACACTCACTTTATAGTCCATAGAGCCATCTATGCCATGTGATTTTGCTTTACCAAGATTACTGGAGATCGCAGCGGTGAGTCCCATGCTGGTAGGAATATATTGCCATGGCATGTATATGCTTGACCGGTTTTCAGTGAAATAATCCACCTGAATGTTCAAATTGTCAAACAAGCCAAGTTCAATTCCTAAGTTGGATTTTTCGGCAACCTCCCAGGTGACGCTTGGATTGGAATAACGTGAGATACTATAACCGTTATAAGTATTCGAGAATGATTGGCCGAACGAATAGGATTTTGAAGCATCGCTTACATTCACGTTCGACAGGTAGAAGAACCGGTCGGATGGATCGGAGATGGCATCATTCCCAACCAAACCGTAAGTAGCTTTGAACTTAAGCAAGGATATAACCTTTTTCAGTTCCGATGAAAAGAAATGTTCGTTTGAAACAGCCCAACCTAATCCTGTCGAAGGAAAGAATCCAAAACGGTGGTCGGCTGCGAATTTCTCTGAACCATTGTATCCAAAATTAAACTCTGTCATATACCTGCTGTCGTAAGCGTATGTTAACCTTCCCGAAACTCCCTCGTTACGCGATGGCAGGGTGGCTAGTGCTGATCCCCCGATTGTATTAAGCGACTCTTTGGCTGTAAATACCAGCAGTCCGCCTATATCATGCTTTTCTTTGAAAACCCTGTTATATTGCCCGACTATTTCAAAATAGAAACTACTGTTTGCGGTGTTGATTACAGTGGGATTATTTAAGTATTCTGTTCCCTCAGATATTTGGTACAAGGAATGGACTACTCCGGCTTCGGTATCCTCTTCTTTCATTCCATACAAAAAAGGAGTATATTGACGGGAGTTGCTGTTCATTCCATACGAACTTAATGAAGCCATTCCACGCAGTTTTAACCCCTGTGTAATCAGGCTTAAATCTTGTTCCAATTGGAATTGAGCCATGGTAGTGGACGAAAATTGGTTTTGGTACCCTTTTACCATATCTGCATACGGGTTAGGATAGCTCCCATTCCCCTTATTTCCAAATAAAATATGATTTACGTATTGATTATTTGCGTCTTTTTGATAGTACATCGGGAAGTTTACCGGATTGGCATTCATCACCGATTGATAAATGGAACTGGCATCATTAACCGGACCGTTGTATTTCTCAATTAACGAATTTATTTTTACAGCAGCACTGGTTGTTTTGGATAGTTTGATGTCAATATTTGCCCGCATAGCGTAGCGTTGTATGTCGATGTTATTGTTGAAGTTGTTCAGTTTATCCACGTTTAACAGTCCTTTTTCATCGTTAAACGAAACAGAAAGGAAGTATTGAGCTACTTCCCCGCCACCGCTTACATTTAGATTTGCCTTCTGGTTTTGAACGGAATTACGAAATAGTGATTTATACCAGTCCACATCCGGATATATTTGTGGATCCTGTCCAAGGCGGGTTCCTTCAATTTTGTCCTTTGAATAGTAAAGTAAAGCATTCGGATCGCGGGTACGGAGCGCATTATTATAGAGTTCCATGTAATCCACTCCGTTCAGGAATTTGGTGGTCATGGTGGGTGCTGAGATAGAATTGTCAAACCTGACCGACACGGCTGCTTTCCCTTTCTTTCCAACTTTGGTGGTAATCAGGATCACCCCGTTGGCTCCACGTGCCCCGTACAAGGCGGTAGCCGTAGCATCTTTCATAATTGAAAAACTGGCAATGTTATCCGGTTCGGTTCGAGCCAGGTCATCCGCTGTCACTTCCAGCCCGTCTATTAAAATCAGCGGACTGTTTTTATATCCAAATGAAGTAACACCCCGAATAAAAAACTCTGAATTGTCTTTTCCAGGCTCGCCTGAGCGTTGGTATGAAACTAAACCGGCTATTTTACCTGCCAGCGCATTGGTCAGATTTGAGGGGGCAATCTTTAACTCGCCGGGATTGATCGTATTGATTGAACCAATAACACTATTCTTTTTTTGAGTTTGAAAAGCTACTACCTGAACTTCTGCCAAGGCGCTTGACGACTCTTTTAATACAACATTGATGATGGTTTGTTTGCCTACCGGCCTTTTCTCGTTTTTGTAGCCGACATAGGTAAACCGAAGAGTATCCTTCTCACTTAAATTGTTCAGTGAGTACTTCCCTTCAATGGAGGTGATACTTCCGTTTGTGGAGCCGATTTTTAAAACCGATACTCCCGGCAAGGGATTTCCCTCAGAATCAATTACCACTCCTGATACTCCTATCGTCTGAGCAAAACTAAACTGATAGACCACTAAAAGGAATAAGAGTAAAAGATAATTACGAAGTGTTTTTTTCATTTTCTTCAATTGATAAATATTAAATAAAAGATTAATTGTGACGTTTGATATTTTTTGTACTAAATGAGCTTCTCGACGCTGGGTCGCAATTATTGAATCTGCAGTTTTTGGGTAATCGCATTTTCAGAAGTTACAATTTTGACTATATAAATTCCTTTATTTAGGTCCTTTGTATTGATTTCAGTCTTTAGTTCTCTGCTGTGGATTTGAGAGAGTACCCGACCTTGTAAATCAATCAGCTCAATCGATCTTAGTTGTTCATCGCTAAATTTCAAAAACAAATAGTCGTGAGCTGGATTTGGATACAATGAAAAATTATCTGCCGTTGGTCTGTTTACCGGTGTCGGTTGGGAAAATTGAAACCAGTTTAAGTTGTAGCCATCTGTACGGGATAAAAGACGAAGAATGTTTTTGCCTGCAGTTAGGAACACTGTTGTGCTTTGAGTTTGCCATTTTTGCCAACCACCTGTTTGAGTGAATGAAATGGTTTTAACCGGAATCATGCTTCCGTTTTGATCTTTCAGTAAAGCAATCTGAGCGGAAGTTGAATTAACCGAAACCCTGAAATCCAATTTGTAATCTCCTGAATTTTGTACATATACAAAATAATCCGCATACATGTCTTTGGCAGAATAGGATAAATCCTGACCACCCCCTGTGTCAGTACATGTTTCAAGGGAGAATCCGTTATTATTAATGAAATTTTCTGCTTCGATCCTGCCTGGAATGCTTTGTTGTTGCAGGGTGAGGTTTTGAACATTCGCGTCTGCCAGAGCTGCCAGGTTTTGTGTGCCGGTCATACAGCCTGTGCCGGTATAGTTCACTTTTAAAACACTCCCGTACAAAATGTCTTCTGATGTTTTCAGAATAATAGTCTGATTGTCTGTTGCAGATATTTCACTGGAAAGAATTGTTGCCTCTTTTCCATCAATTGAAACAGAAAATGGATTACCAATCAGGGTGTCAGCCGGCTTATTAAGTTTTAAATAAATGGTATTCTCCAGCTTATCAGTTTCGGCATTCAGAACCTCAAATGTCGTATTTTCAATTGCTTTGGGATTCCGTAATTGAAAATAATTAAAATTAGCTCCTCCATTTTCGAAAATAATTTTTATCTTCACGTTTCCACGTGGAATAATTACATTCGTGATAGCTACAGTCCGCCATGTCGACCAACTTCCAGTGGGTGTAAGTGCAATACTTTTAGAAGCTCTTCTTCCATTCACTTCTACGTACACTTTTGCCTGCCTGGATTCGCCGGCATACCGGAATAATAAATTATAGGCCATGGCTTCAGCCGATTGAATCGTGTATTGCATCCAATCCCCCGTTTCGACCCATTGCACACAATACCCATTCGTGGCAGCATCATCATTGCAGGTCCCAATATCAACCCCATCGCTTCGATAAGCCCAACCGTTATTCCAGGCAGTATAATTAGTATTACTTAAGTGATAATCTGCATCCAGGCTATCGCTGTAAGCATACCCGGCCTGCCCATAGTCGTAATCAACGCCATAAATTGTGTTCGAAGTTGTATTTGCTTTGTAAGGGAGCGTTTCAGTGGTCTGAGGTTGACGAATCATGGCATCGATTACGTCATGTTGTATGGTGCAGTTTTCCAGTTTCTGGTTGTCCGCGAATTTCATAACTGCCTGAAAGGCCTGATCTACCGTAGGCTTCGGAGCATTTCCATTCCAATAATTGATTAGATTCGTATAATCGGCATTGGTTGTCACTTTCAGGATATTGTTGATACCCGGCTTCTTGACCGGCCAGAACGACCATCCAATATTGTTTTTCTCCATTAATGCAATGCAATCCGTAAACCAACGGTTTGAATTTTCTCCCGATTCGCCGAGCCATATGGGGCAATTCGTGTTGTTTCGCAAGTCTAATACCCATTTGATTACGCCGGCATCGTTATTCGTCCAGTATTTATGGAAGCTGTATGCCATGTTGGTATCCCAGGCTGGTGTTAACCCTGAATAATCATTCGCAAACCAGTTTCCTTCGATGACGATCATGTGATTGGGGTCAACTTCACGTATTGCGGAGGTAACCCTGCCATACAATGCACGTAGTTGGGAATTGTTGCCTTCGGGGAAAGTCCAGTTCGTTTCGTTTAAGAGGTCATAGCCTGCAATCCATTTATTTGAAGCGTATCTTTCGGCAATTTTCCGCCAAAGAGCCACATATTTTGATTTATTTGCTTCGCTTTCCCACAGTGAAGATTTTGAAGGGTCATAATCCGAAATACTGGCATCTTTCCCTTGTCCACCCGGTGCGGCATGCATATCAAGCATAACATACATTCTGTTGGCAGCACACCACGCCATTAAACTATCTAATCGGGCAAAGCCCCCATCGAGCCATGTATTAACACCCTGAACCGGTTCATCCTCGATAGGCAATGTAAATAATTTGTAATGCAATGCCGGGCGTACACAATTGAATCCCCAGTGAGCCATAGAGTCCACATCGATACGTCTGAAATGATTATCGAGCCAGGCAGTGTAAAACTGATTCGTCTTATCAATGCCTATCGTTGCGATGAGTTTCTTTTTAAACTCCCATTGAGTACCTGCCACATCCGAAGTTTGCATCATGTAACCTTCCTGAAGCATCCAGTTCCCTGTGCCGATTCCTTTAAGTAGTAGATTCCTGCCATTCCCGTCAACAATTTGATTGCCTGATGCATGAACATAACCATTTTGAGCCTGGAGTATAAATGGAGAGATGGAGAGTATAAGGAATAAAAATAATCTATTCATGATAGTATTAGGTTAACAGTAGTGTGATTATGACACAACAAAAGTAACCTATAATAACATATTAGATTTCTTTGTAATTAAAAGAGTATGTCGTTTTCAATGAATTATGAATGTAACATATTGATAATAAAAAAGTAAAACGATTCTTATGAAAATAAAAAAGTAGTATGTGCGCTGGCTTGTTGTGATGAATAAACTAAATTTAATATAGTTTTCGACTTTAAATCCAGTTGATTTTTTGGCTCTATAACGAATAGAATCGGTAATCCTATGTTGAAATTATGCCGGTGTTTCTTTTTAATTCAACCGTCCGTTATTCGGCTTTTAATATGCCTCCGTTCTTGGTATAAAGAGGATTCGGAGAGACTTTGTTGGGGAGGTCAGATAGGGTTGAGATAGGTAGACCTATCCGGACCCTATCTGTGGCAAGAACAAAATACGAAGTAATTTACTCTCGGTATAGAGCGAGGAATGGATCGATCGGCTAATCGCCCTTTTCAATCCCGGTTGATATTGCCTGAGATCATTGGCTTCCAGTTTTTCAATTGCCCACCCCAAGCGTTATAGAGGTGATTTTTAGGATGGATTTTATTCAGGTGAATATTTTATGTCTTGTATTCTGATGTCTCGATCTAAGTTTTAAGCGCAAGGAGTTGTTACAGCTAAAGTATAGTTGTAGAAGGAAAAGGGTGCGACAAATTCGTGGATCTGATTTGCCAGTTATAACTAAAAATGGAAAAAAAGAGCTTTTAGAGCAATACCTGATGTGTGCCTCCTAAAAACCCGGTGTTATCAACGAATTTGTAGTATCTTATTGTCAAATTCTTCTTTTGGAAGGTAGGTTCTGTTTTTTGTTTTTGTCCGGTAATTATAAACGGTCGTTAATGAATATCGCATAAACTGTGAGATCTTACTTCCATCACTTATACCCAGTCGCATAAGTGCTATGATTCGTAATTCAGGATTAAGCAATTCTCCCTTCTTCAGAACGAATCGATCATTTTCATTCAATAATTCGTTTACTTTTCCGACAAAGTCAGGGAATAATTGTAAAAAGGTATTGTCGAAATTGGCATACAACTCATTAAATTCCTCATCCATGATGTCCTGGGATTGTGTCATTAGTTTAGCATCGTTTATTTTCCCATCTTTTATCTTATTGTGTACCTTCTTACGGAAATCATCTATTTTATTGATGTATGTGGAACAAAGTTCTATAAACCGGCCGATATAAACCTCTTTAATCGTGTTTGATTCGGACAGTTCGTTGTTCGTTCTGTTTAAAATCTGATTTACCGAGGTCAGCTCATCATTCAGTTTTATTAGTTCGGCGTTTAAATGATTAAGATCGGCATTTGCAAGTTGCAGATCTCTTTTTGCTGTAGACAAGCGTTTTATTTGTTTATAAATAATAAATAGGGCAAAAACGAGCAAAATCAACAAAGAGCTTGTCAGTATTAGATAATATTGCAATTTGGTTTTCTGCTTTTCAATTTTAGCCTGATAGGTTTTATCGATCAATGATAATATTGAGGAGCTTTGCAAACTTCTTAGTTTGGCATTATAAAACATGGTTGCGTTCCAGGAGAAACGAATATAATTATAAGCCCTGTCGATATCACCTTCTTCATACAATATCTGGGCGAGAATCATCAAAGAGGCCTGATCTTTTATAGCCGACCGGATATCGGATATGGCAGAAAGCGCAAGATAGTATTTTTGTTTATCCCTGTTTCCCTGCCATTGATAGATCATCGAACGGCGAAAAGTCACTAACGCATATTTGGGGGTACCGAATGGCGTAGTTGATAGCGAAATCTGATTCAACTTTAACGCTTCATCAAACTTGTGGGCATTACGGGCACTATCTTCCTTTAATTGCAAATACAAAGGGTTCTCGGGTGTTATGGCCGCTTTTAAGGAGATTAATTTAGCATCAAAAACTTTCCAATAAATTTTAGATTCTCTCTTGTCCTGGGTGTAAAATGCAAGTTCACCGTATACCCGAAGGTGGGTGTTGTAATAGTCAATAAGCTTGAGATTCGATAGTCTCGACTGATCAATGCCCTCTAATAAATCGACAGCTTCTTTGTATAGTCCGATAGACCCCATTAAGTATGCCTGCTCCAGTTTACTTTCATCTTCCCTGTTTTTATCATGAAGTCGTATCGCAATTTCTATATTCTTGTTTTGATAAAAGATAGCAGAATCGCAAATATAAGGTTTATACTCTTTGTATAACAGGGAGTTTATTTTATATTCGGATATTGAAAAAGGTTTGACCTTACGTAATTCCTTTTTGTAATTTTCGATGCGCTTTTCCCTTTTCTGCGTATATGAGTTGGACTTTTCGATTGTGCTGTCCAACCTTAATAACAAAGATGGAAAGTCTTCATGTGAAAATAACACATTGGAGAATGAAATGAAAAGAATGAGAATATATATTTTTTTTGACGACGTTATCTTTAATGCGCTTGACATCATTTGAAGTTTATTTTTTCAGGTATAAGTGATCTGAATACAGGTTATTATTTGTTATTCGAGCAGACAGGATTTTCAACAGATAATCAAATTAAACCTTCTACATCTTGCAAAGTTACATAAAGTATGATGATATACAATACAATTAAATAGAAACATTATTTAAGTATAATGAGTTGCAAAGCCTCAAATGGGAACATTATTTAAGGTTTTGTGATGATAGGATGAAAAAGGAATAGGATGGTCTGAAAATGTCCTGCATCAGCTTTAATCTCGAAAAGGCCCGGATCATAAGCGGAAGCAACACATCTTCTGCCAACGGATTTTTCAGAAGAACTTCATTCAACTGGATTATGACTCTATCCAGTATTTTATGTTTTAAATTGACGTATTTTGGGGCTAATATTGATTTACAAACAAAGCGGTGTCTTTAAACCCGTAGGGTTAACATGATTGTAGAAATGAAGAGTAACACGGAATTTGAACCCCGTAGGGATGACATAAAAAGAGCAGGTACATAAAAGTCATGTCATATCACCTGTCGATGTGTAAGCCATCGCAAGGAACAATAAATATCGCAAGGAAATAAAAGAAAGAAAAACCGGAAAAGAGATTGAATAATGTTATCCCTACGGGATTCTGAGACATCAGGATGGAGCTAATTACAATCATTGCACCCCTACGGGGTTAAGAGGCGGTTATGTTATGTTTTATTACAATAATTACTACCTCCTTATTTAGTTCCGGCTTGTCCGGGTTAGGAAACTAGTCGCTATATGGAATGTCTTGTTATGGAACCGGATAAGCTGGTTCGATCTGCTTTTTTTAAAGAATATTTTTCCTGACAACTGTCATACCAATTTCATACCGTTGTTGTACTCCTGCAATATTCCTGCTGTTACTTTGTAATAAAAAAGAAGATGTACAATCAAAAGTTTTATCCCACCATTGTAATTTCCGATGTCCACCTTGGAACCGAATACTCCAAGACCCGGGAATTGGCCGATTTTCTAAAGACGGTGAACTGCAATACCCTTATCCTGAATGGCGACATCATTGATGGCTGGCATATCCAAAAAGGCGGCAAGGGAAGATGGAAGAAGGAACATACCGATTTCTTCAAGATCATTATGAAAATGATGGAAAACCATAATACAAAAGTCATTTATGTCCGCGGGAATCATGATGATTTTATCGATTACATAGCCCCGTTGTCCTTTGCCAATATCTCCATTGTAAAGGACTATGTTCATGAGAGGCTTGGCAAACGCTATTACGTCGTGCACGGCGACATATTCGATAACGTGACTTCCCGGATGGTTTGGCTGGCCAGGTTAGGTGATGTCGGTTATTCATTTTTGCTTTGGGTAAACAGGATATACAATATCCGGCGCTCGAAGAAAGGACTACCTTATTATTCCCTTTCGCAGAGCATAAAGCAGAAAGTCAAATCGGCTGTATCGTATATCTCCAACTTCGAAGAAGAGCTTGTTTCATTGGCCAGGACACGCCATGCCGACGGGATTATCTGCGGGCATATCCACCAGCCTGCCGACCGGATGATGGATGGCATTCACTATCTCAATTCGGGAGATTGGGTGGAAAGCATGTCTGCCTTACTGGAGCATGAAGATGGAACCTGGGAGGTGTACCGGCACAATAATCAGCTATTAAAAGCGGAAATGGAAGCGGAATCGGAACCGGGATATAGCCATGTTGAATCTTCCGGGAAAGGACTTCGGGTAGCATTTGCCAACAATTTCTTTAATCCTTTTTTCTAAGTATACTTTACCAAAATAAAGAACGAACCACAATAGACACAATAGAAATAATGTTTTCAGTCATCTTCCTGAATTGACAATTTTAAAATGCCGATCGATATTTTTTTAGTGTGTTCTTTTTTATTTTGTTTTTGTGTCCTATTGTGACTATTGTGGTTTGAATTAGTTGTGTTTTTTAATTTAGTAAAGTAGAACTAAATATCGGTTCAATGAAATATTTATTTGTAATACAAGGTGAGGGAAGGGGCCATTTTACACAGGCCCTGAGTTTGAAAGCTATGCTCGAACGTGATGGTCACGAGGTGGTGGCAGTAATGGTCGGCGGAAGTGCCAAACGTACCTTGCCTGTTTTCTTTGCGCAAAAGATAAGCAGCGAAATCATTCAGTTTCAAAGTCCTAATTTTTTGCCGACTCCCAAAGGAAAGCACTCCCCCCTGTTAACCAGCATCCTGTACAACCTGTTGCTGTTGCCGGTTTATATGCACAGCCTGCTGACAATACGCCGAACAATTCGCAACCACCAACCCGACGTGGTGATAAACTTTTATGAATTGTTGTGCGGCTTTACCTATGGATTGTTTAATCCGGAGCCGCCCATGATCAATGTGGCTCATCAGTATTATTTCCTGACCCCCGCTTTCCAGTATACCGGGAAGGATAAAGGCCGGTTCGGGTTGCTGAATTTTTACTCAAGGCTTACGGCCCTGAACTCGACGAAGATACTCGCACTTTCTTTCCGCCCGGATGCTGATTTTCAACAAGGGAAAATAGTGATTGTTCCACCCCTGCTGCGTCAGGAAGTCCTGCAACAGGAAGTAACCGATGGGGATTATATTCACGGCTATATGCTGAATAGCGGTTTTGCCTCCGAACTGGCAACCTGGAGTGAAAATCATCCCCAACAGCCTCTTCGTTTCTTCTGGGATAAAAAAAAAGCCAACGAAACCGAAAAGCTAACGCCTTCACTCACCCTTCATAGACTGAGCGATACGCTTTTTCTGCGGACTATGGCGGGCTGCAAAGCCTATGCCACTACCGGTGGATTTGAATCGGTCTGCGAAGCGATGTATCTGCAAAAAGCCGTACTGATGGTACCCACCCATATTGAGCAGGAATGCAATGTAATGGATGCACTTCGCTCGGGGGCCGGAGTGGCTGGGACCGAATTTAACCTGGACTTGTTGCTCGATTTTATTCCAACCTATCGCAAATCCAGGGAGTTCAACTACTGGGTTCGCCAGGCTGGGTCCCTGTTTTTGTCCGAATTAACCGGAATTGAGTGTGAAGGCTCCGAAGCGGTTGCCTTGCTGTAACAAATTTCTTTAATTTTGTTTATTCTTCTTTTTAATTGCGGAAGCTGCCTTTTTGTAAAGGCAGCTTTTTTTAGAGAACGGGGTTGAATTCTTACACTTTTTAATTCTACATCCTGGGATGCACTAATTTAAACTTATAAAAAAGATGGTTTTGCCGGATAGCTTGAGGAAGATCGATCATTCTACTATTAAAGGTCTATGGAATTGGATATTTTATTATCAGCGTCCTCTTTCGGGCGAATATTCCATTCAGCCCATTCGTTGAATGACTCGTAAATTATTCTTTTTCAAGTCCTTTATATATTATTCTTTTAATCCCGGGTATGGCTCCGCCGACACAATGCTTCCTCGAATCCCTTCCATTGCTTATTCTTAGCGTAGAGTTACTTTGTTGAGGGTTCAGTTAGGGTTCAGATAGGGTTCGGTTAGGGTTTAGATAGGGTTCGGTTAGGTAAACCTATCTGAACCCTAACCGAACCCTATCTAAAGTCTTTCCAATTTCGCTTTATACCTAAAACGGAAGTATATTAAGCTACGTCAGAGGAAGGCTAAAGAAACAAAGAACAAAGATCATGATCCCCTTTTTCTTTCGTTCATCACCGGTTAATGGTTAGAAGAAAACGAAATGATAGATAGAACGAAATACAAGGAAAAAGGTAGAGAAAAATAGAAAATGATAAACTGAAAATGACAGAGGGGTTGCTCCTTGGTTTTGGGCATTTTTAATCCGGTCGGCCGGGCCCGGCAAAACAGAACATTTGGAGTATAAGGAATGTTATAATTGTTTTACATTGAATAAATTAGAATGTAGTTATGAACAGGTTGGAATTAGTAAGAACTGAGATTGATTCTATTTTATTGAATCAGGAAAATGTGAATGTGCGCCCGGAAGGATATATCCATTTGTACGGGGTGGCCCAGAATTGTACGCTGCTGGCTGTTAAAAGGGGACTCGATGTTGAACTATGTACGATCATTGGTTTATTGCACGATATCTATACTTACAAATATGAGTATGTGAAAGACCATGCGCTGTTGGGAGCTGTTGAAGCGGAAAACCTGTTGAGGGACCTGGAGATTTTCACCGATGAAGAAATAGAAATTGTGCGCAATGCTATCAGCCATCATAGTGATAAGAAAACAAAGCACGATAAATACAGTGAATTGATAACGGATGCCGATCTGTTGCATAACTCACTCTATATGGCTTCATTCGAGATCAAGCACCGGAAAAGGTTAAAGAAGATATTGAAGGGCTTGGGGATAAAGATAAAACTGAAGAAATTCAACGAAGAAAACGACTAAAGGAATAAGTAAACAGGTTACAATAAAAAAATAAGGTGATGAACCAACTTGTCAAAAAATATAATTCATTTGTCCGGGGATATCGTGAAATCGAGAAAGAGACAACGGAAAATGAAATACACGATAAAAGAGTCACCCTGAGGCGTATTTTCCCGATCCTGGCTGCCTATAGGATAAAACCGTCGAAGGTAAAAAACGGGGAAGAGGCCTTTCATCTTTTCGGGAAGCTGCGTGACGTTCAGGTTCAGCGATTGAAGTTGGAGCGTATCGACCGGACTCCGGAAATAACGGAATATCTTGTATTTTTAAAGAAACGGGAGTTAAAGCTTCAGGGAAAGGTGCGAAAATTCTGCAACAGGAAAAAACTGAAATTCCCTGTTTTAAAAAAAAAGTCGGACATTGATAACCTGAGGATTGTGGATAAAGCCGGCAAAATGCTCAACAAACTCATTGCCAGGATGCATTCGGGAAGCATTGATGATGCCCGGGATATCCACAAAATAAGAATAGAGTTTAAGAAATTCAGGTATGTAGTCGAGATTCTGTCGTATATTGAAAATATTGATGAAGCGAAGCTGGAAGAAATGAAACTCTATCAGGATCGGCTTGGTGAGATACATGACTATGAGGTGTTGATGGATGGAATCAGAAAGTATTTCAGAAAAGGGAAGCCGAATGCGGAAGAAATCATCGAACAGTTTGAAAAAGAACAGGACCGTCTGATTGTGGGCTTTGAGAATGACATAGAAGCTTGCATTGTCCTTTGCCGCGAGGTACTCATAAAGAAGGGATAGTACGGTTTTTATATATCTTTTTTGCCTAAACCCATATTCGTGATCAATATGGGTTTAGGCATTTTTTGTAGCTGTTTTCTCCAATATACAAGGAAATATAATTCAAAAACCGGACAATTTAGTTCCTGAGAATAGAGCTTTGTCTAATCGGTTAAAATCATATAAATACCGGGAAACGAATTATCGCAACTCCTGATTTCCTTCATTCATAATTCTTTCCGGTTGAATTTAATAATTGTAATATAAATATAATACAGATAGCGGGCATTTAATAGATCTGAAATCTATCTGAAACAACTTAATTCTACTTTTGCCACATATATAAACAGGCAGAATGAAGATCTATTTTTACGTTATTGTATTGTTATTTAGTTCACTAAATTCGTATGGCGGAATTATACAAGGAATTATTAAAGATAGCAAGTCGAATGAAATCCTGATTGGGGCTACCGTGAATATAAAGGAATTAAAATTAGCCATGATGACAGGATTGGATGGATCGTTTCGGTTTAAGCAAATACCGCGGGGTAATTATACGTTACAGATTTCCTATGTCGGGTATACTACTATCGAGGAAGAAATTAATACCCGTGAGTCGGAAAAGGCAGGTCATGCACTGGAAGTTCTTCTTGATCCGGTACAGACCAGGTTAAAAGAGGTAGTGGTATCAGCTCATGGAGATAAGAGTACGGATGTAAGTGCCAGGACAACTGAGCGCGAAAGTCCTAATCTAATGAATGTAGTAAGTGCCAAAACCATTGAGTTGTCTCCGGATGTGGATGTTGCAAGTGTTGTCCAACGTATGTCAGGTGTAACGCTCGATAAAAGTTCTTCAGGAAGCGGGGAATATGCTATACTCCGCGGCATGGACAAACGATATAGCTATACGCTTATAAACGGCATTAAAATGCCTAGCACAAATGATCAACAACGCTACACTTCCCTTGATATTTTTCCTTCCGACCTGGTGGACCGTGTTGAAGTATCAAAAGTATTGACCCCTGACATGGAAGGCGATGCCATAGCCGGAGCCGTTAACATGTCTATGAAGAATGCTCCTGACCACTTCCTGTTGAAAGCAAATGCTGCAATCGGATACAACGCAATATGGGAAGAGAATAAATTTATGACTTTCAATTACCCGATCATAAATTCCCAATCACCGTATGAGTTGAACGGCAAGACCTACCAGGCACTCTCACCGGACTTTACCAAATCGAACTTAGACCCGTCTACACTGGCTGTTCCGCTAAACAGATCAGCCGGGTTAACTATCGGAAACCGGTTTCTGGGGAAAAGATTGGGGTGGATATTGGCAGCCAGTTATAATAACACTTACAAAGGTACACAGAGTCTGATCTTTGGGGAAGACCAGTCGACAGATGGGAAGAATCTACCGATACTATCCTCTATGAAACAACGGTTTGATTATAACCATCAACAAAATTACGGCATTCACAATAAGTTTGATGTTACCATTTCACCGCATCACTCAATTCATCTTTACCTGGCCTATATGAATTTTGAGTTAATCCAGATCAGGGATGAGGAATCTACCGAATTAGGGAATAACAGTTATGATCCGGAGCATGGGAGTAAAAATGTTACCCAGTCCGAAAGGAACCGCCTGAATGTTCAGACCTTGTTTAATGCGACCTTACAGGGTAATCATAGTTTAGGCCCCAAATTCTCAATCCAGTGGAGTGCCGTCTATTCTGTTGCTACAAACCGTACTCCCGATATGTCGACAGTCTCGTACGATAGGACCTATGTAAATTATACACTGCAACCCCAATATGTCGATTTTGGGGGAAGCGACCGGCTTTGGTTACATAATTCGGATGCCGATAAAGCAGGTTATCTTAATTTTAAATATAGAACACCTGCTTTGTGGGGCAAATTTGAGTTCTCAGCCGGTGGTTTGTACCGCGATAAGACCCGTTCAAGTTTCTACAACGATTATACTTTAATACCCCGGGGACCGGTTGATGAACATTCGGCAAAAGGGGTGGACTGGAATCGCTATTCGGACATAAACTGGTCGGTCCAGGATCCTCTGGGAGCTGTTAATACCCCGGGAACTTTTACAGCTTATGAAAAAGAAAGAGCCGGCTACGGAATGTTTCAATACACTATTGCTAAAATCCGGGTTATTGGCGGAGCGCGATACGAGAATTCATACCAGGGATATGATGAGGTATTCCACAGTGCATTTTTAGATAAGTACAAACCCGGGAACAACCAGAAAAGAGATCACCGGAATGATTATTTACTGCCCAGTATCAATTTCGAGTATAATATTAATAATCAAAACAATCTCAAAGCGTCTTATTATACCGCAATAAATAAGCCCGGATTTCTAGAGATAGTTCCATATCTGGATAATACGGGCGATTATCCGAAAACGGGTAATCCCGATCTAAAAAATGCAGTGGCATATAACTATGATGTCCGGTATGAATTTTTCCCCAACCAATTGGATCAGGCTCTGGCCGGAATCTTTTACAAGAAGATGAATAATGCTATTGAAGAGGGTTTTATGACCGACGGTCATGGAAATTACAACCTTTCCTTTTCTAATTCCAATGCGGTAAATTATGGTTTTGAGGCCGATGTTATTAAATACTTTAGTGAGTTTGGCTTTAAAGCAAATTATACCTGGACACATTCGCGAACAAGCTCTTTCAAAAGGAGTCAGGTAAATGGCGTCCTGAATAATGATTCCACGGTAAGCAGCCTACAATATCGTCCTTTATGCGGACAAGCCGAGCACGTCGGGAATATATCCCTCCTTTATAAAGGAGCCTCCAATGGATATAATGCGCAATTAGCCTTATCCTATACCGGCGACCGGATTTATAAGGTATCACCGGATATAAACGGGGATTTATGGCAGAAAGGTTTTTTACAGATGGATTTATCAGCCGAAAAGAAATTTAAATCCGGCATAGGGATATATATCAAAGCCCGAAACCTGCTGAATACCCATGTAAATGTGTATCTCAAGGAAGCAAATTCCACTAACAGTCAGTTTCCCTGCCATAGTGTTTCCGATAAAACGACGGCACTACGCGATGAATATTCGGACCCATCTTATTTGATTGGACTCAGATACAATTTCAGGTAACAACATCGATTTAGATTTTAATGAAAAGAACAATTTAAAATTTCAAACAAATGAAAACAAGTACTTCAAAAATGAGTTTGCTTTTAGTTATCGGTATGCTACTGGTAACATTCTCTGGTTTTGCAACAAACATTACGGTCGGCACCAAAGGCGGTAATGGGGGAGTTGAGGTTAGCGGCACCTGGTCGGCCGGCTCTACGGTAACTGTCTATGACCACATGATTATCCCGGCCGGCCAGTCATTAACAATACAAGAAGGGGTGAATGTTCAGATAGCTGACACGACTCTGAAGATTGAAATGATTGTTCTGGGTAACTTATATTGCAAGGGAACAGCAGCAAACCCGATTAATATTACTGTCCAACCCAATTTAGTTCCATCGACCGTATCAACCACCAGACCCTTTCCAGGTTTATGGGGAAGCATTATTTGCGATGCCACTTGTGAAGAGCTGTTAATGCTTCATACGAACATTAAGTATTACGGGGCAGCCACAACCAATAACTCTCCATCCGTCATGTTGCATTTATATAAAAATTTATCCGGACAAACAGAGCCCTACATGAATTTCCGGAATAATGTTAATGGTAAATTAGTAATTGAGTATTGTACTTTCAGTAATGGTATGGATGACGGTATTTATATCGAAGGAGGCAATGTGATTTATGCATACAATACGCTCTATCAAAATGGATTATCCGGAGGGGATGCCACTAATTTGAAGGCGGGAACCGTAGCTGATTTGGGCTATAATATGTATTACAGTCCGAATACCAATGCTTTTAAACTGTCGAATAGCGGATCCCGCTCGCCTCAATGTAATGTTGTTGTATATAACAACACGATTGTCAATGCGGGTTGGAGAAGGCCTACCGTTAAAGGAGGCAGTATATGGTACGAAGCAGGCGTGGTTGCCAAAACATATAATACACTTTTTGTGAATGATCGTTTTGGTATCAAATGCGATGGAACTCAGGATCCAGCCTGTGATGCCGACTATAATTTCTATTATGGATATGGACAAAACTGCGTGAATAATTTCAATGCCCCTACAAAAGGATTATTCCCCAATGGAGCACATGATATTTATGGTTCTACAGCCGGATCGAATGATCCTCTGTTTGTGAATTACGCCCTATCGACCGATACAATGAACTCAAAGCTTGATCCTGCCTGGGATTTCCATTTGAGAGCCGGGTCACCAACAATTGGTGCCGGGACTACCAACATAACCCGCCATTTTGGAACAAGTGGATCCGGAATAACAATTGCAGGCGTTGAATACTTATCTCCTGAGCCGTCCACGACTATCGGCGCTTTCGGTATAGAAACGAATGCAGGTCTTATTTCTACACAAGAAAGTCGATTTGAAGTTTATCCAAATCCGGTTATTGAGCATCTAAACATCAAATTAAATTCGAATTCTAAAGCTACCAGGGTTCAGGTTTATTCATTACTTGGATCGAGAGTCTTTGATGAAGCTGTCCCGGAAGGTTTGGAAACAATAAGCTTACCGGTTGCAAATCTAAGTAACGGAATTTATTATGTTTCTGTAAAAGAGGGTGCTGATTACAGTGTCCGGAGATTTATCAAAGAATAATTGGGTCGTCTTTTTCGCTGGCAGATTGCTGTTCAGCAGGAGGTAGACCTTTACCAACAAGAAAGCTTGTATAGTTAACGATTGAAATAAATGAAGAAAATAACAATATTCACGATTGCCTTACTTACGGTTTGTTCGGTTTATTCAGGAGCCGTATCAACCGGAAGCTATAAGGTCGTACATAAAATAAGCGTGGAAGGCAATGAAAAGTGGGATTATCTTTTCTCCGACGATCAGGCGGGGCGGCTCTACGTATCGCATGGAAGTCAGGTACAGGTGATTGATGAGGTTAGCAGGGAGGCCGTAGGTAAGATCACCGGGTTGAAAGGAGTTCATGGCATTGCCATTGCTCCGGGATGGAACAAAGGATTTATTAGCAGCGGGAAGGATTCTTCCGTAACGATATTCGATACCAATACCTTAGAGGTTATCAAAAGGGTTGTCGTAACGGGAATTAGTCCCGATGCTATTCTTTTCGATGCATTCAGCCAAAAGGTCTTTGTATGTAACGGACATTCGAACAACATGACCGTGATCGATGCTGCAACCAATGAAATCGTTTCAACAATTGCTTTAACGGGGAATCCGGAGTTTTCTGTTACGAATGGGAAAGGGATGATTTATATAAACCTTGAAAGTGCCAGCAGCATTGCAGTTATTAATGCTTCCACGTTTGAAGTGGTAAATGTCTGGCCTATTGCACCGGGAGCTGAACCAACCGGGTTGGCATTGGATAATGAGACTCACCGGTTGTTCTGCGCATGTACCAATAAACTCATGATGGTGGTCGATGCAGAAACAGGGAAAGTCATCTCAGGTCTTCCTATCGGTGATAAGACCGATGGTGCCGGATTCGATCCTTTCCTGAAATGTGCTTACAGCTCTAACGGGGATGAAACAATGACGGTAGTGAAAGAAGACGACAATGACCAATACCGTGTGTTGGAAAATGTAAAAACACAGACAGGGGCACGTACAATAGCCGTAAACAGGGGCACGCATCACCTGTATTTACCGGCCGCCGATTTTGAACCGGCAACTGACGGGCATAAAGGGAAGATGATTCCCGGAACGTTTGTTATTCTGGAGATTGCTCCGGAGTGATCGGATAAATATATTTTTAAAGTCAGGTTGATAGTAACACCTCAGGCAGGCAAGTGAAAGCACAAGTCAAGGGTGTTATTCATCTTTATTCAAATAAAAAATTCAAATCAATGAAAAAAAACAGATTTATTATAGTAGTGTTCGTTGCTGTCTTCTCCGTGATATCTTTTGCAGCAACACAAAAAAAAACAAAACCCGAAAATCAGAAAAACGATCTAGCAGTCAAGAGCGACAAGAAAGCATTGAATTTTTTTGTTATCAGCGACTGGGGCTGGAATGGATTCAAGGACCAACAAATAGTAGCGGACCAGATGGGATTACAAGCCGATAAAATTCATCCGCAATTCATTGTTTCCTGTGGCGATAACTTTCAGGTAGCCGGAGTGGCCTCTACACAAGATCCGCTTTGGACGAATAGTTTTGAAAACGTATATAAGAGTTTATCGTTGATGGTCGATTGGTATCCTGTATTGGGGAATCATGACTACAAAGGCAATACCCAGGCCGAAATAGACTATTCCCATATCAGCCGCAGATGGCGAATGAAAGATCATTATTATACCTTTGCGCGGAAAATCAATGATTCTATTTCCGCCCGTTTTATATTTTTGGACACCCCTCCTCTCGTTGAAGAATACCACAAAGGAAACGGCTATCCTGATGTCGCAGTACAGGATACGGCCAAACAAATCCAATGGCTCAATGATGTATTGGCCAACTCAACCGAACAGTGGAAGCTGGTCTTTGGACACCATCCTGTTTACTCAGCCAGCAAAACACATGGCAATACCCCTGAAATGATCCAAAAAGTGAAGCCATTGCTTGAAAAGTACCATGCTCAGTTTTATTTCTGCGGTCATGACCACGACTTTCAGCACTTACGCGAAAAAGGGAAGGATGTGGATTATGTAGTGACCGGCACGGGGGGTGAACCCAGACCATGTTCTATGGATGAACATTCGATCTACAGTCATTCTGCAGCAGGCTTTTCGGAAGTTACTTTCCATGCTGATAGTATACGCGTAATTTTTATGGGTGCTAGCGGTGAAGCTCAATATGCCATTGAACGGGCTTACAGATAAATAAAATGTAAAAGATTTAGAACAATCGTATTGTTGAGATTCTTTTACTAACAAACAGGTATTGAATGCAAATAGTCAAATGTTCTTTTAATCATGTAAAAAAAAATTTGCGGGTGTGTAATCTCCTTGATGAAAATAAAAGAGAGGTTGTTTGTTACAGGCAACCTCTCTTTTATTCCGTAAATTTGGGGTTGAAAAGTAAGATTCCGATATTCAGTCCGACGTTCCAGTGGTCTGTATTGTAGTTTGCGAAAAGACCGGCAGAAGCCAGCCTGAAATTATATACCAACGCTGTTTCGTATATAAACCGGGATGTGGAAAACGGAGCTGAATACGTGGCTGAATTGTCGGGAGCACGCCTGAAGGTTTGATAGGGAACAAACCAATAGGCTTCCCCGCGCAGGTGAAGTTGATCGGTTATATGATACACGGGTTTTAACCCAAAGGCAACAAACTGATTGGCGCTGAATGCTTCATTAAAGACAGTCCTGCTGTAAGGGGTCGGTTGAAAGGCGGGAGCTTGTATCAGTGTGATTGTGTAATTATGCAATAATTCCCGGGTGGAATATTCCAATTCGCCATAAGTACCCACTGTAAAGCGGGAAGAGATGCGGAAATACCGATCAAACCGGACGCAATATTGCATCCATAAATCCGCTTTCTTCGCCAAGCTGACAGATGTTGGATTTGCCGGGTTGAAATCCTCTTTCCCATTAAATAATTGAATGGATGCTGAATAATTAAACCCTTTAGTCGGATACATGACGTTATTCAACGTGTTACTTTCAATCCGGCTAAACAGATTAGCCATTGAAAATGTACTTTTATCATTTTCGATGGTTGGGTTAAAAAGGATACCGCTTTGATTGTAAAAGTCGGTCAGCATGCCATACCCAACCCCCAGTTCCATTCGGCCTTTCCTGGTGAGCGGAACCCCAACGCTTAGTTTACTGTAAACTTCGTTCAGACTGAAGTTCGCCGTTCGGTCATTCTCATAAAATAAACTGTTCCCTGTAAAATAATCAAACCGATGCATGATAAGGGCCAATTTTAGATATACCTCTTTTTGAGAGGGTATATCTATACGCGTCCCAACTCCCAACCCATTATAAAACTTGCCGAACTGAGCATCTATCCAGACAGTCTGGGCACAATCCGTCAGGTTCTGAAACATGAATCCCAGATACGCCTGATTGGATATGCCGGAGGAGATATTCCCTCCCAACATTACTTTCAGTTGCTCTGCTGTTTTTACATTCAGATTCAGATCAAACAGCCCGGTGGCGGAATTATAAACTGCATGGGGGATGACTTCCGAAATTTTATCATCCGAAATCAATTTAAAATAAGATTGTTTGAATTTATTCGAACTAAACACGTTCTTTTTAAGCTGGAATGTTCGTTTTATGTATTGCTTTTGCAGGCTGTCAACTCCGGTTACTTCAACATGTTGGAATTTTAGCTCAGGAAATCTATTCCGGAAGTCTTTTCGCCGTTGGCTGATTTCTTCAGCAGTAACCCGCCGGGTGACCTTGGCCTTGATTTTATCCAACTGTTTCATAACCGAATCATAACCCATTTGAACCAGTTCATCCACCCTGGAGAAATCGAAGACGTTTATTTTTTCGAGATTAAATTTGAGCAACAACCCATCTGAAGAAGGAAGTGAATAATCGGTACGGGTAATAATCATATTCTGAAGTTGCATCAAGAGGTCATTTTCATCTGCCTTGGGCGGATTATAAGCGACAACACTACCGATGATATAATCGGGCTTATAATCGTTAATCATGATGTCTACCGGAAAATTATTGAAGATACCCCCATCAAATAATAACTTATTATCAATGCTGATAGGTTTGAACACAAAGGGGTACGTCATGGATGCGCGAATGGCATCGCCCAATACACCACGACGAAATACAACCGCTTGTTTGTTATAAACATCCGAGGCGACACAGCGGAATGGAACCATCAATTTATCAAAGTCCCCTCCCGCAGCAGCATTGGCTTGGGCACATAAAGGCACGAAAGCATAATTTATCTGACCCGGAGGAACAAAATTTGTTGGCAAAAACCGGGTCTTGAAATTAATGGATTTCTGCTTGTTAATCTGAATACGCAAATCAATTATTCGGGGTTTCGGATCGGAATATCGATAATAATAGATATCTTCCGGTTCAACTTCTCCAGACATCCAGTTTTTAAAATCGTTCGATTTAATGAGCCTGATCATTTCATCAGGTGTCATTCCCATAGCATACATGCCCCCCACAATAGCTCCTATGGAAGTTCCGGCAATATAATCAATCGGGATATGATTTTCTTCCAGGGCTTTAATAATTCCAATATGTGCCATTCCCGGAGCTCCGCCACCACTTAAAACAAGACCGATTTTCTGAGCATTTAAACATGAAATGATACTCATCCAACCGATTATCATCAATATTGTTTTCTTCATTTAATCTCTTTCGTTTAACCGGGGAGAATTACCGTTTTTTATTTTGTTAGTGTGCTTAATAAAAAGAGGACGGCTTTATCCTTCAAAGCAATACCCCAATCCAATCTTCGTAACAATATTTCTCCCGTAGGGGCCAATTTTTTTACGTATCCGTGTAATGCTTACATCGACGGTCCGATTCAGCACATATGATTCTTCCGGCCAAACCAGGGTGAGTAAATCTTTTCGTGTAAACAACTGGTTTGTGTTTTCGATGAAAAGCTTAAGTATTTCAAACTCTTTCCTGGTGAATTTGATTTCATCCCCATCCAGCATCACTTGTTTATTTGTCAGGTTCATGTGGAGTTTGTCGTATGAAACCTGATTGTTGACAGGTGTTTCTTTTGTGTTTATCCGGTGAATTACAGCATTTATCCTGGCAACCAATTCCCTGAGAGAGAAAGGTTTGGTGATATAATCATCAGCCCCCAGGTTAAAACCCGTCAAACGATCGTTTTCATTGTCTCTGCCCGTCAAAAAAATAATGGGGATAGTCTCGGTTTCCGGGTCGTTGCGGATCATGTGAGCCATTTTAAACCCTGAAATTTTGCCCAATGCCACTTCCAGCAACAATAAGTTATAAGCGTGAATATTTTTCGTAAAGGCTTCTTCTGCCGAATAGGCCACATTAACCAGATAGCCTTCATTTGTCAGGTTGAAGCGAAGGATTTCACACATATCTTCTTCTGCATCGACCACCAAAATATGATACTTATTCATAACTTGTTGCTGTTGAATTATCCATCAAAATTACAAAGCACATATTACGGCGTTGTGTGATTTCTATGACAAAATTATGTCTTTGTTTAGTTGGTCTGGAAAAGGTGTGCTAGGGCAATACTCCCCTCATTCCCGAACATTTCCCCGTTTTTTAGCACTCTCTGATTCTCCAGCCAGCCTTCTCCGAAATCTCTCCGATCTCACTTCTTATCTAAAACGGAACTCTTTTAAGGTTCGTTGGAGTGGAATAAAAAAACAATAAAATCATAATACCCTCCTCCTTTTACTGAAATTAATCTTTGATCGCCAATCTGTTTTTCCCTGGTAATCCAGGCCTGTTTCCATCGCCGATCCGGTAGAGCCTTTCTTAGCGCTAAAAAAGTGAAACAGCCTCCTGTTTCATAACTTTTTATCGAAATTACCTGATAGAATTTTTTATTATTTAAAATATTCAGTACATTTGCTAAATAATTTTCAAGCGCAAATCCTAAAATAAGAATAATATGAAATTCATTGTTTCAAGCACCGAGCTTTTGAGCCACTTACAAGCCATAAGCCGTGTAATAAACAACAAGAACTCACTGCCCATCTTAGATAATTTTTTACTTCAACTGGAAGGAAAAATACTTACCATGACGGCTTCGGACATTGAGACAACGTTGATCACTTCGATGGAAGTTGAAACAGCAGATGGAGATGGCAAAGTGGCCGTTGCTTCGCGATTATTGCTTGATACCTTGCGCGAATTTTCGGAACAACCACTATCGTTTAATATCAATGATGATAATTTGGCCATGGTCATTACATCGGCTAACGGGTCGTATAATTTTATCGGACAAAACGGGGATGAGTATCCACGGTTACCGCAATTGCAAGATGAAGCCCGGTCGTTGACATTGCCTGTTCCAACACTTTTGGCGGGTATAACTAAAACATTATTTTGTACAGCCGACGATGAGTTACGTCCGGTAATGAATGGTGTTTTCTTTGATATTACCTCAGAAAACCTGACACTGGTTGCTACGGATGCTCATAAATTAGTGCGGTATAAAACATCTTATACGGCAGCTTCCATTCAAGGGGAGGAAACGGTAAACTTCATTTTACCAAAGAAACCTGCCAATATGCTCAAAAACATTCTCCCAAAAGAAAATGGCGAGGTGGAAGTTCGTTTCGACAGCAAGAACGCGCATTTCAAACTGGCAAACTATACCATGATTTGCCGTCAGGTTGAAGGCCGTTTCCCAAACTATAACGGTGTTATTCCAAAGTCTAATCCCTATAAGATAATTATTGATCGTGTTACCTTGCTCAATGCCTTGAAACGTGTTTCCGTCTTTGCAAACCAGGCCAGTAATCTGGTTAAGCTGGCATTCTCCGGTAACCAGATTCATATTTCGGCGCAGGATATTGATTTCTCCATTTCGGCGGAAGAAACCATTAATTGCCAGTTTGAAGGGGATCCTATCAAAATAGGCTTTAAATCTTCTTTTTTAATTGAAATCCTTGGCAATATAAATGTTACCGATATTATCTTTGAATTGTCGGATGCTTCCCGTGCCGGTTTAATTTTACCCTTTGAAAACGAACCGAACGAAGAAATCCTGATGTTGTTAATGCCCATGTTACTGAACGATTAAAGTAAAATAAGTCTGAAGGTTGAGGTCTAAGGTCGCAAGTCTTTAGACCTTTGACTTTTATTGGACGGCATATTTAATATAAAAACAGAACCTGATATCATAAGCCTTCTGGACTTAAACCCTTTAACTTAGAGAATAAAAAATGAAACTGCAACTTAAGAATCCCATTGTCTTTTTTGACCTTGAAACAACAGGAACTAATATTGTTTCCGATAGAATCGTCGAAATTTCCTATCATAAAGTCTACCCAAACGGACGCGAAGAAACAAAAACCATACGGATCAATCCCGAAATGAGTATTCCGAAAACGGCCTCGGATATACACGGAATAACGGATGCTGATGTAGCCGACTGCCCGACATTTAAAGCGGTAGCAAAAGAAATTGTCCGGGATATTGAAGGATGTGATTTGGCCGGGTATAATTCCAATCGTTTTGATATTCCGCTTTTGGCTGAAGAATTGTTGCGTGCTGACGTGGACATTGATTTGATGAAACGTAAGTTTGTTGATGTTCAGGTTGTTTTTCATAAAATGGAACAACGTACGCTGGGTGCTGCCTATAAATTTTATTGCGATAAGGATTTAGTTGGTGCCCACGGTGCGGAAGCTGATACCCTGGCCACTTACGAAGTGCTGAAGGCGCAGTTGGACCGTTATCCGGAGCTTAAGAATGATATTGATTTTTTAGCTAAGTTTACGACTCAAAACAATAATGTTGACTTTTCCGGTCGTATAATATACAACGATAAAGGCGAAGAAATCATTAACTTTGGCAAATACAAAGGCCATAAAGTGACGGATGTTTTGAAGACGGATATGGGTTACTATGGCTGGATGATGAATAGCGATTTTTCACTTCATACAAAAAAAGTGTTGACTAATATCAAGTTGCGGGACTTTAACAAATAGTCCATATGCTCTTTTCCAGATATGAGTAAACGGGTGAAAGGGGACGACTTTCTCCCGTTTTTATGTTATGAAAATCTTATCGTGATGTTGAAATGAAAGACGGAAATGAAAATCCGGTTAGCAAGGTTAATTCCCAGGTAAAAGCCAACAGCAGCTATGGAATCAGACTCTAATTGGATAATTTTGTTTTAAGTCAGCTTAATGTTACTCTCAAGTATAGTATTAAAAATTAGTTTTATAGTGTAGTCCGGGTTCTTTTGGCACGGTCATTGTTGCTTTTTTACTTGCTCAAATTGTTACTTCTGTCTATATGAAATTTTTTAATTTGTTTTTGACTCTTTTCTTTCTGATAAGATTGGTATTTCCAATCTATGGGCAGGAGAATACAGTTGTTCTTAAACGGACACCGGAACAAGAGGCGACCAAACAAACCGAAAGACTTCAGCAAGAGCTGAATCTGGACCAGGTGCAGGCCAATCAGATATACGAAATAAATTTACGATATGCACGTGAACGCCAGGTTTCAAATAGGCGAAGCGAAGCATTGGAACGCACGAAAAACAAAAATGCAGAAATTAAACAAGTGCTTAGTCAAGAACAAAATGAGAGGCTACAATCGAAACGTTTTGAACGAACCTATATCGAAAAGAATACGTTAAATTCCAGTCAATCAATTAATCCATCAGGTTTTATGCCTTCATCCGGCACCCGTTCCAATCAATCCGTTCGTATCCAGAATTCAACGAACCTGAATGCGCGGAATAGTTACCGCCCAGTGAATCCTAATTTTCAAACGGGAAAAGGACTGGATCATTCCACAAGGCGAAGTACAAGTATTACTACAAGAACAAATCTGCATCAATATTATCCGTCTTCGATACATTCTTCTTCGGGTAGTATGCTCAAAGCAACAAAAAAAAGTGAAACAGGTATACCTCATTACAATTCATTAAATAATCGCCAAATACTTCCTGGCACTACGTCTCGAAAAGCAGAACCGACGGTGAATTCCCATAGGAAATAATTTATGCCGAACCCTTATTTTAGCTTTAAACAATTTACTGTCTTTCAGGATCGTTGTGCCATGAAAGTCGGAATTGATGGAGTCTTGTTGGGTGCATGGGCTCCTGTGGAGAATACAAATCACATACTGGATATTGGTACGGGTACCGGCCTGATTGCATTAATGCTTGCTCAACGCAGCAGCTCATTGATTGACGCGATTGATATTGATTCCAGTGCTGTTGCGCAGGCTGCCGGAAACATAAAACTTTCACCCTGGGCAACCCGAATAAATGTACAGGAGATGTCGCTTCAGGATTTTGCTGCGACAACAACTCAACGTTATGATCTGATTGTTTCAAATCCTCCTTATTTTGTTAATTCATTAAAAGCTCCATCCATACACAGGACTATTGCACGTCATACAGACTCATTGACGCATGAAGAATTAATTGTAAATGCATTGCATTTACTAAAACCAACCGGAAGAATTTGCCTGATTCTTCCGGTTAATGAAGCATTGGATTGTGAGAAATTTGCTTTGAATAACGGATTGTTTTGTACCAGTGAGGTAAAGGTTATTCCAAAACCAAATGCAGATGTCAAACGAATGTTACTGGAATTCAGTTTGCAATCCTATCAAAAAGAAATATCCGAATTAGTAATAGAGTCGAATGAACGGCATCGTTATTCTGAAGAGTTTAGTTTATTAGCAAAAGAGTTCTACCTTAAGCTATAAATCACAAAGAAAGTCCAACCAGACAAAAGCAGATCTACTATCCATTCTTGTTCCGGTTGAACTATGTAAAAGAAGCCAAAATTTCTTACAATAAAGCCTGAACTTTGCTGGCTAGAACAGACTTTTGAGTGGCACCTACTTGTTTATCTACTAATTGGCCGTCTTTGAAGAATAGAATGGTTGGAATGTTACGGATGCCATAAGTTTCGGGTGTTTCTATATTATCATCCACATTCATTTTCCCTATTTCAACTTTTCCTTCGTACTCTTTTGCTAATTCTTCAACTAAAGGTCCAACCATGCGGCAAGGCCCGCACCATTCTGCCCAAAAGTCAATTACTACCGGTTTTCCACTATTAATAATATCTTTGATGTTTTCATCCGTGAATTCTGCTGTCATAATGTTTAGTCTTTTTAAATTGTTTTCGTGAAATTGGTTATAAAACAGTTGCCTGTTGAAATAGTTTTAGTTATAAAATGAATGGGCTTATTTATAATATCTATATGTGTTGTTTGTCTTATCTGATTAAGGATAGATAGGAACACCAGAATATATATTGTTGATAATTTGTGATTTTAAGAGCCTTGCTCTATTTTCTTTATTGCACATGAAAATCAAGTAACCCTTTGCTTTGCGCATGCTTTAGGGAATGGTACACACTTGTATTGATCTGAATCCTATGCTGACGTGAAAATAGCATCACTTTATTAGGAGAATTTTCATCAACAACCTGAATGTAAAGATTCACATTTCCTTTATTCTTAACCATTAATTCTGTTAGTTCCACTGCAAAATCTTCGGTTACCTGTTGAACTGGCAAGGTAAGCGTCAATGTGTTGATTAGTTTGTCCTTTATTTCGGAGAAGACCTCAATCTTCTGAATCTTAAGTTCCAGTTCTTTTGGCATATTTGGATCGGTATTCTCTTGTTTCCGGTATTTATAATCAGCTCCTTTTTCTTGTACAAGTGCATTGATAAACAAATACAAGTCTTTAATCATATATTTGCCAAACTCAATATAGTTTTTCCCAAATAAAGGGAACTCAAAGGCTCCTGCATAATCTTCAAGTGTGAAAATACCATAGGGATTTCCTGCTTTTGAAGTTCCATGGCGGAAATTAGTTACCATTCCGCCTATTTTCAACGGTTTGCCCTGTAAAGTTGATAAATCTTTTAAATCGAGGGTTGTTGCATTGCAAATATGATTGATTTCAAATTCGTATTCGTCTAATGGATGAGCTGACAGGTACATGCCAATTAAATCACGTTCTTTGTTCAGCTTTTCCAGTGGCGACCATTCGGCTGCATACGGAATTTCCGGTTTGGTAATTTCTATAGCATCCAATCCTCCAAAAAGGGAGTTTTTGGTCATGGCCATATCGCTTTGGAATTTATTTCCATAACGCAGAATGGTTTCCAGTACCTGTTCCCCTTTACTGTTTTCAACAAAGAGTTGTTCCCGACGGATATCCGAAAAACTATCAAATGCTCCTGACAATGCCAGGCTTTCAATGGCTCTTTTATTACAGGCGGTCAGGTTCACACGTTCAATCAAGTTGAACATGCCGGCATATTTGCCATTCGTCTTTCGTTCGTTAACAATGGCTTCCACTGCACCTTCACCGACTCCTTTTACCCCTCCTAATCCAAAACGGATATTTCCTTCGGAGTTAACTGTAAAAGTTAAGTCACTTTCGTTTACATCTGGTCCCAGTACATTCATTCCAAGGTTTTTGCACTCGTCCATGAATTTGCCTACTTCGGTAATGTCATCTTTGTTGCGCGTTAAGTTGGCAGCCATGAATTCTGCAGGATAATGCGCCTTAAGGTAAGCTGTCTGGTAAGCAATCCAGGTGTAACAGGTAGCATGCGATTTATTGAAAGCGTACTTGGCAAATTCGGTCCAGTCGCTCCAGATTTGTTCTAGCTTTTCCTTCGGTCCATAGCCGTTTTTCTCGCAACCATCCATGAATTTCACTTTCAGGTGTTCCATTTTGTCGATGAGCTTTTTACCCATCGCCTTACGTAGTTCGTCAGACTGGCCCCGGGTAAAGCCTGCCAAATCACGACTCAGAAGCATGACCTGTTCCTGATATACCGTGATGCCGTAAGTGTCCTTCAATCGCTTCTCCATGATCGGGAAAGGATATTCAATCTTTTCACGACCCTGTTTCCGGTTGATAAATTGAGGTATATATTGCATTGGACCGGGACGATACAACGCATTCATGGCAATCAGATCTTCGAATTTAGTTGGCTGTAATGCCTGCAAGTGTTTTTGCATTCCAGCCGATTCAAACTGGAATGTTCCGACAGTTAATCCCTTACAAAAAAGATCGTATGTCTCTTTATCGTCGATTGGAATGGTAGAAAGATCCAGCTCAATTCCTTTCGATTTTTTGATGTTTGATAATGCTTCTTTTAAGATAGACAGGGTTTTCAGTCCTAAAAAGTCCATCTTTATCAATCCTATTTCTTCGATGACAGAACCTTCGTATTGAGTAACCAACATTTCTTCGCCGGTTTCCTTGTCCAGGGCAGTGCTAAGAGGAACCAGATACGTCAGATCTGCAGCACCGATAATGACTCCGCAGGCATGAACCCCGGTTTGACGCACTGTACCTTCGAGCATTTCAGCATACTTTAATACACTTGACAGGTTCGGGTCGGAAGAGTTCCGGGCCGCCTGTAGTTCAGGTACATATTTCAGGCAATTGGTCAGGTTTACTTTCGGGGCTTTCCCGTCAGATCCTTCCGGAAATTTATCTGGAATAAGTTTTGTCAACCGGTCAACTTCGGGAAGCGGGATATGTTGGACGCGTGCCACATCCTTGATAGAGGATTTAGTGGCCATGGTGCCATAAGTAATGATATGCGCTACGCGTTCTTTACCGTATTTTTCGGTTACCCATCGCAGCACCTGTCCACGTCCGTCATCATCAAAATCGATATCAATATCGGGCATGGAGATCCGGTCGGGATTGAGGAAACGCTCGAACAGCAAATCGTATTTCAACGGGTCAATGTCGGTAATCTTAAGGCAATAAGCCACCACCGATCCGGCAGCTGAACCACGGCCAGGACCAACCGAAACACCCATACTGCGGGCAGCATTTATGAAGTCCTGTACAATGAGGAAGTAACCCGGGAAACCCATGGTTTTCATAACATGCAACTCGAATTCAATGCGTTCCATGGTTTCCGTTTCGATATTCTCACCATAACGCTCCTTTGCCCCTTTTAGAGTCAATTCGCTCAAGTAGTCTGCTTCCAGTTTTACACGCACAGCTTTGTTATACCCTCCGAGACGTTTGAATCCATCGCCAAATTCTTCGTGCAGCATTTCTTCCGTAAACTTATTGCGGTACTGTTCTTCAGTAGCAAAACTTTCAGGAATAGGGAATACCGGCATCATGGCATTGGAGTCGATGTCATAGAACTCTATTTTGTCGGATATTTCCAGCGTATTTTTCATTGCCTCGGGTATATCGGCAAATATCCGTCCCATCTCTTCTGGGGTTTTTAACCACTCCTGCTTGGTATAGCGCATGCGGTTCGGATCATCCAAATCTTTCCCTGTGCTTAGACAGATTAATCTTTCGTGTGCTTCACCATGCTCTTCTTCCACAAAGTGCACATCGTTGGTGGCTATAAGCTTGGTGTTGGTTTTACGCGCAAGCTTGACCAGTTCTATATTTTGAATCTGTTGCTTTTCATAGGTTGAATAGTCGGCGTTAGGTTTATCGGTTTTATGCCGTTGCAGTTCAATGTAATAATCCTCCCCAAAAACGCGCTTGTACCACAATATCGCTTCTTCTGCTTCCGCCAGGTTACCGCTTTCTATCTTCTTATGGATCTCGCCTCCCAGGCAAGCCGATGAGGCAATCAATCCTTCGCTGTATTTCTCAAGTAACTGGTGGTCGATTCGCGGACGGTAATACATGCCATCAATCCAGGAGGTAGAAACCAGTTTACATAAATTCTGATACCCTTTTTTATTTTTGGCAAGCAGCACAAGATGATAACCGCTACGGTCTTCCGTGCCATCTTTCGAAAGTAGGCCGCGATGAGCCACGTAAGCCTCACAGCCGAAAATTGGTTTGAATATCTTGTGTTTGCTTTCTTCCAGCTCCTTTAACAGCTCTGCTTTTTCATTTTCTGAAATTCCGTCTGTTGCAAGTTGTTTATTAAGTAAGGATATTTTATCTTTTACTTTGCTGTTTTTCTTTTTGGTATAATTAAAAAGCTCTTTAATTCCAAACATATTTCCATGGTCGGTAAGTGCCAGGGCGTGCATACCGCTCTTGGTTGCTTTGTCCACTAATCCCGGAATGGTGGACATACCATCCAGTACCGAATAGTGGGAGTGGACATGAAGATGAACAAAAGAATCCATGTTAAGTGTTTGTTTACAGGTTTATTCAGTTCAAGACATAGAACTGAATTTTGGTTGATAAAGATACAGTATTTTTTGAAAAAAGCTAAAAAAATAATTGTGACATTAATCACTATTTTCATAAAGGTATTCGAATAAATCCTGAAAATTCTGATAAGAAAGCTGTTTCGGAAATTTATTGAAATTTAAAGGAATGTCCGTTGTAATATGCAATTAAGCCAAAAAGCTGAATATTTCGCAAACAAATACAAAACATCCATTTTTAAATGAATTTAAAGCAGTACCTTGCAAACAAGATGTTATTTTAAAATATATTTTTGCACAATTTTAATAGTGTTCTCTTTATGAAAAGATATTTAAGTTTCATGTTAGTGATAGGATTAAGTTTATTTCAGGCACTGCAGGTGAATGCAGAGAAACCGGATTCCGTTCAGGTAAAGAAGTCTGGGCTTGTAGTCGGACTCAAATATTTATCAAACAATGTTTATCTGGGGAGACTTGATTCGGCAAATATCATGTATCTTGTTCCGTCAATAGGTTATTATCACAAATCAGGTTTACATGTAGAGGCATCATTGTCTTATCAGTTTGATGCCGGAATTAACAGGATAGATGCCTTCACACTCGAAGGAGGGTATGATTTTAGCATAGGCGATAATTTTAGCGGCGGACTTTCGGCAGAAAAGTCTTTTTATGACTTGAATAGCATGGCCTTAAATTCAGTAAATGACTTTGGAATTTCTTCCAACTTTTCATATGATTTTTCTATCGTAACCTTGAATGCCGGAGCGGGTTTAGCTTTTAACGATAAAACGGATGTTATTACTGAGGCGGGATTAAACAGGTCTTTTGAAATTGGTAAACTCACTATTGAACCGGCCCTAAAGTTGAATGCCGGAACACAGAATTATTACAATTCATACCTGTTGGCTGGCAAATCGCATTTAAACGGCAATAAAGGACATGGTAAAGCGAACGGCAGTGCAAAAGGTAAATCTGCAAATAAAGGAGCCTCAACTACTACCGCCACTACCTCCGATATTTATTCGATCTTAGAAGCTTCAAAATATAAAATCCTGGATTATGAAATAAGTGTCCCTTTTTCTTATAATTTCCATAATTTCAAATTCGATGTCATCCCAACGTATGCTATTCCGGTAAATCCTGCCACTATTTTATCCTCGACCGGCACTGTTGAAAAGGAAGCTATCTCGAATCATTTTGTTCTCCAACTGGGAATTACATACAAATTCAATTAATACATCTGTGATTCTTGATTGCTTGTGTCCGGAATGCTTTTTAGTTTACCGGGAAAACGGGTTGTAGCCGACTCAACTCTTTATTATAAAAAAAACTTCCGGGATGATATGATAGGTAGATACTATCATATCATCCCGGAAGTGTATGGAATTTAAAAATGGCGTTATGCCATTTTGTAAATAAAAGCATTAATGTTCATTCCGGCACCAACGGAGGCAAAGACCAGAATATCCCCTTTGTTGATGTTGTGATTTTCCAGGTTGTCTTTCAGGATCAGATCCAGCAAGGTGGGCAAGGTGGCCACGGAAGTGTTACCCAGTTTATGAACCGTCATGGGCATTACATTGTCAGGAGCCTCGTTGATATTATAAAGAGCATAGAGGCGTTTTAACATGGCATCA
>JAUZOM010000190.1 GCA_030706465.1 Bacteroidota bacterium
AGTGCTTCATGGCATTGACTTAGAAATCACAGCAGGCCAGATCATAGGGTATATAGGTCCTAACGGTGCAGGGAAATCGACGACAGTAAAGATTCTTTGTGGCCTGATAAGTGACTTTCAGGGTGATATCAGTATTTTCGGAAAAGACCTGCGTGACCAAACCCTCGAAATAAAAAAACAGCTGGGTTACATACCTGAAAATGCCGTGCTATATGAATCGCTGACTCCCATGGAGTTTATGCTGTTCATTGGTGAAATGCGCGGATTGGCCGCTGAGATAACCAGATCGAAAGCATCAGCCTTGATGAATATCTTTGAGATGAAATCGAACCTGAACCAACGCATTGCAACTTTCTCCAAAGGAATGCGGCAGAAAGTAATGATTTGCTCCGCCTTGTTGCATAATCCCGACCTGATATTCATGGACGAACCATTATCCGGGCTGGATGCCAACTCGGTCATCATGGTAAAAGAAATGCTGATCCATTTAGCACGCGAGGGAAAAACAGTTTTCTACAGTTCGCATCTGATGGATGTGGTGGAAAAGATATCGGACCGTATTATCCTGATTGACCAGGGAAAAGTCATTGCCGATGGGTCGTTTGAAGAACTGAACAAATTGTCGAATGATGAAAACCTGGAGAAAATGTTTACCCGATTGACCGGGAATACCAATCATGGGGAGAAGGCTGAAGCATTTATCAACGCGTTCGAAAAATAAACGATATGATCCAATTTTTATTATCACTGTTTAAACCTTTCCGTTGGTTTATTGAGAAAATGGGGGCTGATTATAATCAGTTTATCCGTATTTTAGAATTGAAGCTGACTATGGACAACCGCCGGATGAAAGGGATAGGAAACAATGCAAAGAAAGAAACCGAGAATGCATTGATGAAACAATCTTTTTCGCAGATAATGTTCGGGATCTTTTTTGCCATGTTTTTAATTATGGTTAAGTCGCCCTTTACCTACTACTATTTTGCCCATACTTTTTTGATGGCCATGATGGCTATGATGATTATCTCTGAATTCACTTCTATCCTGTTCGACACTTCCGAGAATGTGATTATTCAACCATTGCCGATCAAAGGAAACACCATAAGCCTTGCCCGCAATGCGCATGTCTTGCTTTATTTGTCGTTGATGGCGTTTAATCTTTCGGTTATATCCATCATTGTGGCTATTGTGAAATTTGGTGTAGTCTCGGCATTGGCGTTTACCCTCACTATACTTATGAATGTGCTGTTTACTTTGTTTTTGGCGAATATGCTTTACCTGGTACTTATGCGGCTTGCCAGTGGTGAAAAACTGAAGAACCTGTTGATGTATTTCCAGATTTTCATTGCCATTGCCTTTATGCTATTCTATCAATTTGGAATCAACATGGTGGATAAAACACATATCCGGGATATGGTGGTCCCTGTATACTGGTATACGTATCTGCTTCCCCCGGCATTCTTTTCCGGATTGGTGGAATCGTTTACTTCTTCCATCTTTGACAGGCAACACCTTATTTTTATGGCAGAAGCATTGATCATTCCAATAGCAGCCATTTACTTTACCGGCAAATACCTGACCCCGGTATTCAACCGGAAACTAATGGATTTAGAACAGGGTGACAGGGTCTCGAAAATAAAGGTTGAGACTGCCCGCAACAGTTTTTGGTATAGAATGATGTTGGGATTATTTGTACACCGTCAGGAAGAAACAGCACCATTTAAACTGGTGTGGATTATGACAGGCCGCGAACGAATGTTCATGCAAACCTTCCTACCCTCACTGGGCTATATAGTAATCATGATAGCCGTTCAGTTTTTGGGCAAATCGTTTGACCTGAATGAGATTGTACACAGCTATAAGTATTTAGGCATACTCTATGCTTTTGTTTTTATTGCCACCACGCTTCCAATCTCTTTATTAAACGGGAACAACCAACATGCAGCCTGGATTTTCAAAACAGTACCTCTTACTTCGCCTGCCTGTTATTTTAAAGGGTTTATCAAGGGTGCTTTTGCACGTTTCTTTATACCATTCTATCTGGTTTTATCGGTTGCAATCGGGGTTATATGGGGGTACAAAGTAATCCCGGATGTACTGGTTGCTTTGATGGCCATTTATTTAATTACCACGTTGTATTATTATATCCAGAATCCGACGTTTCCATTTGCGCAGGATAAGATAGCCGCTCAGGGAGGAACTGCTTTCCTGAAGATTATGGGGCTTATAGCTGTTGCAGCAGTACTTGGATTTTCGCATTACTTTTTACTCCGGTGGTTCAATTATGCCAGCTTGCTCCTTATTCCTGTTTACCTAAGTGCCATTTATTATGTGAACCGGGTATTGGTTTATAAAAAAATCACCTGGGAAACTGTTGACGCTGTAAATAGCTATTCGTAACAGAATAATTATCAGAATTATGAGATGAATAACAATATAAAAGGACGTGAGATATACTCTTTATGCCATCCTTTTTTGTATATTTCCACCACATGCTTTAGTCAGGACTGGTTTGAAAACCGGATAAACGATATATAGAACTAAACAGAACCGATATGATACGGCTCGAAGCGGCCTATGCTGATTCGGTTAATAGTGGTTTAATTGAGGGTGGTGGCGTAAATAAGCAAGTTCCAGATAGTCAGTCTATGTTGTAGCCTTGGGATTTATTCTGTAGCTAGGAATAATGATAATGAATGGGGTTTATTCCGCTGGAAAAATACAACATATTGACCTATGAAAGAGTAATCAGCTCGTTGGATAGGTAGAAAAAGGGACAAAGCGCAATCAATTGTATGACGTAATATCTAAATTCAGTATCTTTGATTATTCAAATCAGATGAATGCTATATTGGATTAGAGTTCAATACATAAAATAATTGATTTTTTAATATTGAAATTATGGGAAATGAACTATCGAAAACAGCTCAGAATATCTTTGAACAGATTCGCCGGGTAGACGAAGATGGAAATGAGTTCTGGAGTGCCCGTGATTTAGGGAAAGGACTGGGATACTCTGAATTCAGGCACTTTATACCGGTCATTGACCGGGCGAAAGAAGCGTGTAAAAACAGCGGACAATCAGTGTCTGATCATTTCGAGGACATCCTCGATATGATCGAATTGGGGAAAGGCGCTAAACGTGAGGTTGAGAGTATTAAATTGTCACGATATGCCTGTTATCTTATCGTGCAAAATGCAGATCCATCGAAGGGAATCGTGGCTACCGGGCAGACTTATTTTGCCATACAAACCCGTATCCAGGAAATACGGCAGATGGATGAATATACCAGCCTGAAAAGTGAGGAGGAAAAACGTTTATTCCTGCGTGCTGAAATGAAAACGCATAACATTCAACTGGCAGAAGCTGCAAAAGATGCGGGTGTGATCGAACCAATAGATTATGCCATTTTTCAGAATCACGGTTATATGGGATTGTATGGCGGGCTTGATGCAAAGGGGTATTCATAGCCGGAAAGGATTAAAGAAAAGTCAAAATATCCTCGATCATATGGGAAGTACGGAGTTGGCAGCGAATCTCTTCCGGGCAACACAAACCGAAGAGAAGCTTCGCAGGGAAAATATTAAAGGGAAACAAAATGCAAACACCACTCATTTCAATGTCGGGAAAAAAGTTCGCCAAACCATCAAGGAACTTGGTGGTACTATGCCCGAAAACCTTCCGACAGAAGAGAGTATCAAGAAAATAGAAGCCAAAGATAAGAAAAGACTCAACTAGGGAATAATTCACCACCGGGTTACATATGATTCATGCCTACGGTATTTGGTGGGATGAATAAGCCAGTTCAGAAGGAACTACCGATGTTGTAGCTATGGAATTTCTCCCGTTGCACCGGGAGAATATCGCAACGAGTGAGCAAAAAATAAAGATCGCGATTGGAAATCGCGGGACCCGGAAGGAAAATCCGGAATCGGATAGCAACGGATGTTGCCCAATACAATAAGAATGAAACCGCCCGCAGCAAGAAAGCTGCAGGCGGTTTCATTTTGATCTGATTCGAATAAATAAGAATACCTTTTATTTGTTCTTTATAACTTCCGTAATAGGGGTACCGATACATCCGTTAGGCATTTGAATGTGTAGCAAAGCAGCCAGGGTAGCTGCTATGTCGGTCATGTGGGTAGTCCGGTTGGTAGTCCCATGATCGATTTTCCAACCCATAAATATCAGGGGTATATGGGTATCGTAGGGATTCCAGACACTATGGGTTGTTCCTTTTTTAGAGTAGTAAGGCAGCCATCCCGGCAGAGTAATCATCAATACACTCCCACTCCGTTGTCGGTTATACCCGTTTATCATCATTTCTTTCAACGGTGATGGGACAGAAGCTTCCGCTATTTTATCCTGGTCGACCGCAAACTGAATGCCTTCCTGATGTTGCAGAAAATTCACGGTAGTTGCTTTAATCTTATCCTGGTCCAGATTCAGGCTATCCATCTTATTCTTGTTGAGCGTTACCTGAAAATTATCAACTCCCAAAACCAGGTGGTTTGTTCCGAATTGCTTATCCAGGGTGTTTTCCAGGTCAGTATCCAATTTTTTAGTAAGAAATCCAGTTGGCATCTTGTTTGCGTCCATAAAACCTTCGGCATGGGCAGCCCCATGATCAGCTGTTAGGAATACCAGGTAGTTGCCTTTTCCTATTTTCTGGTCGAGAGAGGTAAAGAAGGTTGCTAAATCTTTATCCAGGCGCAGGTATACATCTTCTATCTCGATAGCGTTAGGGCCGACCAGATGCCCCGAATAATCGGTGGAAGCACAGTTGATAGTCAGGAAATCGGTTGTCTTTTCCTGTCCCAGCTTATAGCCGTCCAATGCAGCTTTGGCAAATTGCAGGGTGAGGGTATTTCCAAAAGGCATTTGGCGTAATGATCCATGATCGAGAGCGTATGCTTTTTGTGCATCATAAGGAAAAACAGGGTCTGCGGCACCTTTCAGGGTACCTTCCCATGCTACGTTATCCGCAGTACTTTCGGTATATTGATCAATAGGCAGTAATGTATTCCATCCGTTGGCCAGCAACTTGTCAATCGGTTTCGAGTTATTAAACTCGTTTACCCACCCGGGAAGTGAGGGCATATAATAGGAGCTGGTCACAAATTTGCCGGAAGCATCGTCCAGCCAGAATGCGGCAGTTGGATTATGCCCGGCCGGTAAGATGGAAGCCCGGTCTTTCAGTGATACTCCCACTACTTTCGATTGAAAGTTAGTCGCCAAACGCAGTTCATCGGTAATGGTCGTCGCCAGCAAATTATGAGGCGACATTTTACTGCTTTTGCTATCGGTACCAATAGCCGTAACCGTGGAATCATCGGTACAGTAGGTCGGTTTTCCGGAGGCCGGGTCAATCCAGTCGTTTCCGGCAATCCCATGAATAGCGGGAACCGAGCCGGTAAATATGGTGGTATGGCCGATAGCCGTAACAGACGGGATATAATTAATCATTGTGTTCTCACAGGAAAAACCATCGTTTAAAAGGCGTTTAAAGCCTCCCGTTTCGTATTTATCGTAGTAACGGTAGAGATAATCCCAACGCATCTGATCCACGACAATTCCAACTACAAGTTTCGGCCTTTCCAACCGATGATTCAGAGGTGCTTTCGTTTGCGCCTGGAGGGCAACACATACCAGCAAGAATAAGATATTAAACCTGATTGTCTTTTTCATTTTCAACAAAATTAGAGTAAATTTATAATCCGGCTACGAAATTAGAGTAAATTTTAGAGAACGGAAAGAATTAAAGGTGTTTTTTCCATTACAAAACAGATAAATCTTTCGAATTCATTAAAACAAGGTGAAATCGACGTAAGTATTTATATGTCTTGTTGCTATATTGTTTATAAATAACGAAATAAGTTTTTAAACATTTATCTTGAATTTCTACTAAAGTGAGTGTTTATGAAAATAAGGTCAAAACCATTATAGCATGATAAAATAGCACCTCACAAAACCTCTTGGTATCATTTAAATAATTGTTTTATGATACATTGATGAGTTTGCTTATATCAAACTCATGTTAAAACACAAAAATCCCCTTGAGTGTTACAAGGGGATTTCTCATTTTATATGACCAAAACAGCTTATTTGCTCGTAATCACGATTTGCTGGGCAGGCATTCCTTCCACCGAAGCTTTCAGGACAATGTTCCCGCTGAGGGAAGTACTTTGCACAATGGCCAGGCATTTGCCATAAAACAAATGGCGCTCGGGCTTTTTAAGCGATACATGATCGTTTTGATCGCCATTATCGGTTCCCACAAGGATACCTTCACCTTCGATACTAAATTTCACTAACTGATCGGCCAATGGCGAAGCAACCCCCTCTTTATCGACTAAATCCACCGTGATAAACGACAAGTCTTTACCATCTGCATTAATCGTTGAACGGTCGGCTTTCAATCGTATCGTTACCGGTTCCCCGGCCGTTTTAATTTCTTTGGTCAGGACTTCCTTCCCGTTTTTACGTGAAACGGCTTTCAAGGTCCCGGGAGCATAAGGCACCCGCCACATAACATGCAGGTCTTCTCCCACCTTGCTGCGTTTTCCAAGCGATTGGCCATTCAGGTACAGTTCCACTTCATCGGCATTGTTATAATAAGCCCAAATATCGACAGTTTGACCGGCTTTCCAATTCCAGTGGGGAAAGATATACAATACGTCCTTTGTTGTCCATTCGCTTTGATACATGTAATAAACATCCTTCGGGAAACCTGCCAGGTCAATAATCCCGAAGAAAGAACTGCGCGATGGCCACCAGTAAGGGGTCGGTTCACCCAAGTAATCGAAGCCGGTCCAGATAAATTGTCCGGCCACATGATCGTATTTCTTTACCCGTTTCCAGGTATCTTCGTGTGTCGAGCCCCAGGGAGCATGGCTGTTATCATAAGCCGAGCATTTCTGTAACGGATTATCGAAAGGCTTATCCCAACGTTCAGGCCATATATTCATACTGTCCGAAGGCATTAGGTAGAACCCGCGGGATTGTAGTGCCGAAACCGACTCACTGACAAAAAACGGTTGTGTTGGGTGGCGGCTCGTTACGCCGGCAAATTCTTTTTCATGGTAATTGAAACCGATCAAGTCCAATGCCCCCGATAGAAACAACGGATTGGTATCGTCGGTGCCGTTGCATGCCGCCGAAACAGGGCGGGTAGGATCAGCAGCCTTCGTAATGTCAACCAAATGCCTGGTAAGTAAGGCATTCTTACCCATACTCCCTTGTTTGACTTCATCCTTATTGACTTCTTTCTTCTTATTCAGCTGGATATTGGCCTCCTGCAGGTCCATGTTTTCCGTTTTAGTTTCACCCCATTGTTCTCCTACTTCATTGCCGATACTCCAGATAAAAACACACGGGTGGTTGCGGTCACGGGTAACCAGGTCGGTCAAATCACGTTCGTGCCATTCCGGGAAATCCAATGAATAATCGTAGGTTACTTTCTTTTTCTGCCACATATCAAACGATTCATCCATGACAATAAAACCCAAGCGGTCGCATAAGTCGAGTAGCTCGGGAGCCGGGGGATTATGCGAAGTACGAATTCCGTTACAACCCATTTCTTTGAGTATCTCTAACTGGCGTTCGATAGCACGGGTGTTTACCGCAGCACCC
>JAUZOM010000191.1 GCA_030706465.1 Bacteroidota bacterium
ATTTCCCGAATTCCTGTATTTTTAAAATTTTATGCAAAGTTATTCGTTTCAACCAATAAACTCCTATTTCCTGATCAAAAAAAATGTACCTTTGTATTGCATTTTTTATCAAATTCCGCATTTTTCAGTTTCCTTATGATCACAGACCCTGAGTTAGGCACCATCGAATTCGTTCATAATGAGCGCTCCAAACATATACGTGTCCGGATTTTACCTTCAGGGCTAAAGGTTACTTTACCCATGAGAGCCTCCCAGGAGGAAGCAATGGCATTTATCAATTCCATCCGGAGCAAGCTTATTCAAAAACAGGAAAAATTAGAACGAGGGCTGCAAAAAAGTAATATACTGATCGATGAAAAGTCTCAACTCCAAACCCTGACTTTCGTAGTAAAAGCCAATCCCTGTGAACGGAAGAACATTTATTTTTCATTAAAGAACAACACGCTACATATAGAATACCCGTCGGATGTAGATTGTTCGGATGTTCAAACGCAACAACATTTCTGGAATGGCATCAGTTATTTCCTGCGCAAGGAAGCCAAAAGGCTGCTCCCCGGCCGTACCCTGCAATTAGCGGATAAATATGGATTTACCTTTTCCGATGTAAAGATTCAATCCAGCAAAAGCCGCTGGGGCAGTTGTTCCGGGGTAAAAAGTATCAATTTATCGCTCTATCTGATGTTGTTGCCGGCTCATTTGATTGATTACGTAATCCTGCACGAACTATGCCATACCAAAGAAATGAATCATGGTGACAAATTCTGGCGTTGGATGGACAAAGTCACCGATGATAAGAGTAAGGCATTAAGGGCTGAACTGAAAAATTATCACATGCCCTCTTAAAACAGTCAGTTGCTGCGTGTTATTAATGGTTATTCATAGTTATTTGCTATGCGTTATTGAGTACCAATAACAACGAGTAACGATGAATAACAACGAATAACTATCAATAACGATGAATAACAATGAATAACGACGAAGTCATAAAAATGAACTGGAACCAACTATTATCTACCAAACGCTTCGGGCTGGAGGCCTATCATGAAAACAGGGCCGATGACCGCAGCGAATTTCAGCGTGATTATGACCGCCTGATTTTCTCGGCCCCCTTCCGACGATTACAGAACAAGACACAGGTCTTCCCGCTCCCGGGGAGCGTCTTTGTGCACAACCGGCTGACGCACAGCCTGGAGGTGGCTTGTGTCGGAAGATCGCTGGGGATGAACGTTGCCCATAAAATCCGGAAAAAGAACCCGGCTGTTTCTCCCTTTATAGACGAAATCGGATCCATTGTTTCGGCTGCCTGCCTGGCACACGACCTGGGTAACCCGCCATTCGGACATTCCGGCGAAAGAGCCATTGCCACTTTCTTCTCCGAAGGCAACGGGCAGCATTTGTTCAACAAGATGAGTGCCGAAGAGTGGAAAGATTGTATCTGCTTCGAAGGGAATGCAAATGCTTTGCGTCTGCTCACCCATCAGTTCAATGGGCGCCGACCCGGTGGATTCGTACTGACTTACAGCACACTGGCTTCCGTGGTGAAATATCCGTACGCTTCCGTTTACTCCGATCCGAAAAAACAAAAATTCGGTTTCTTTGACTCGGAGAAAGCCGATTTTGAGAAGATTGCCGCTGAACTGGGAATCCCCCGCCTGGCGGATAATCCGAATCGGTATGCCCGCCACCCCCTGGTTTACCTGGTGGAAGCAGCCGATGACATTTGTTACCAGATTATGGATATCGAGGATGCGCATAAGTTGAAAATCCTGACCTCCGACGAGACCAAAGACCTCTTCCTGGGATTCTTTAATGAGGAACGTAAAGTCCGCCGACGGAGAACCATGGACGTGGTGAAGGATGTGAACGAACAAATCGCCTATCTGCGTTCGTCGGTAATCGGCCAGTTGATCGACGAGTGTTCCGCTGCCTTTGCCGAAAACGAAGAGGCTATCCTGAACGGAACATTTACTTCATCGCTTATCAAGCATCTGCCGCAACATTCCTTTGATGCTTACCAGAATTGCTCGCAAAGAGCCTTTGCCAAGATATACCGTTCCTCGGAAGTGCTGGATATCGAACTGGCCGGTTATAAAATTATCCTTACGCTGCTTGAAAATCTGGTTACCGCCGTATTGAATCCGGAAAAGGCATATTCGGAACAACTGCTTATGCGCATCCCCGAGCAATACGAAACCAACAGCCCGACCGTGTATGGCAAAATCATGGCCGTGCTGGATTATATCTCCGGCATGACCGATATTTATGCCCTCGATTTGTACCGGAAAATTACCGGAATGAGCATACCTACCTTATAATAAAGAACCCCAAGCCCCTAAAGGCATATTGAAGCCGTCACTAATCCTGATTCAGCACCGTAGGAAGTGACGGCTTCGCTAATGCAGATGCGACATTTTCTACTTAACACAACAGTAGCAATTATTTGTAATAACGCAAGGCACAACTGTCTCTTAACCCCTTTAGGGGTGTAATGATTGTAATTAGCCACATATCCTGCTGTCTTAGAACCCTGTAGGGGTGACATTACATATTATCCTTTCCAGATTTATTTCTTTTACTTCCTTGTGGTGTTTATGGTTCAGGGCGATGGCTTACATCAACTGATGACAGGACATAATTTTTTGGTGTATGTCTTTTTATATCACCCCTGAAGGGGTTCAGATTCCGTGTTACTCTTCATTTCTACAATCATATCAACCCTACGGGTTTTAAGACATTGCTATGTTCCGACTTCTTCCTACCCTATAAGGCAGAAAAAAGAATTTCCCGCAGATTACAATGAAAATGCAGAAGAGAAATCTGCGTTTTCTGTATAATCTGCGGGAAATTCTTAAATTAGCACGTATTTCAACTACGTTATGACAATCATATTGAATGTTGCAACTATCAACTCTCATTTGTCAACCAGGAACTATCAACTATGAACCGTCAACTGTCAACTGATTAATATCCCACTGTTTGAGCAATTATGAACTTGTAATTTTCACCCAGGTTCATCACCTTGAGCAGTTCCGCTTCTTTTGCACCGGCACGAACCACACATTTCAACCCTTCGGAAGCACAATACAGGTACACGTTCTGTCCGCAATATCCCGAATCCATGATGGCACCCTGGAAGTTGTCCGTTGCACTTTTCCCTTTGGCTATGAAAAGCAGGTTAAGCGGTGCCGTATCCACAAAGCTTTGTTTCCCGGCCAGATTACGGTAATCGCCTTTTACAACCGGTTCCAGTTGATTTTTTTGAGGATTGTAAAAGTAAATCCCATTCGCCAATACGGCATACGTTTGCAATGGATAAAGGGCCATGGCTGATGGAACGGTACGTTTCCCGTTGGCCCGGTTAATGCCATTGGCTACCCACAATATTTCAGACAGTTGCTTAAGCGACAGGTTCCGGGTTTCGAATTGCCGGTCCGACTTGCGGCGTGCAATGGCCTGCATAAGCGGTTTTCCACCCAATGTGTCGGGTTCCAGGAGTTTAATGGTCTCGAAAGTAGTCAACTCCATCGGTGCGTTCGACACCTTTGCCCTGGTTGTTTGGGCCGATGCCAGAGTCGCCACCAATACGGATAATACAAATAATAGCTGTTTCATACTCTATTTAGGATTTAATGAATTAATAAGCAGCAAACATACAACTTTTTCATCTATTTTTGCGTTCTAATGGCTAATCTTTTCAAATCGAAACACAAAAAAATGAGATATTAAATCTTGCAACTTCTTTTATGAACTATACTCCTGTCCAGCCCACCACTTCCGGCATCATTCAACTCACTGATATTGACTTACGTGAAATTGTTCCGTTTATCGACTGGACTTTTTTCTTTCTGGCCTGGCGAATTTCCGGCCGGTACGAAGGCATTGAAACGGTGCACGATTGTCCTTCCTGCACCATGAGTTGGCTGAGGCAATTCCCCGAAACCGACCGTCCCAAGGCCGAAGAAGCCCTGAAGTTATACCGGGATGCCCGGGAGATGCTCCGCCGGTTTAAGGAGGAAAACCTGTTGACGGTGAATGCCTCTTTTGGCATCTTTCCCGGTTATGCCCGGGAAGATGATATTTTTATCCGGCACAATGAAACGACGGTTGTTATACCCACCCTCCGCCAGCAACATCCTTCCACCGATGGCTTCTGCTATTCCCTGGCCGATTTCCTGGCACCGGAGAACGATTATGTCGGCGTCTTTGCCACCACCGTTCTGGGAGTGGAAGAATTTGCCGCATCCTTCGAAAAGGAAGACAACATGTACGATGCCATTTTAGTAAAAACCCTTTCCGACCGGTTGGCGGAAGCGGCAGCCGAATGGCTCCACGCCGAAGTTCGCCGCAAATACTGGGGCTATGCTTCCGGCGAAGACCTGTCAGTAAAGGACATGCTCAAAACCACCTATCAGGGCATCCGTCCGGCCGTGGGCTACCCCTCCCTCCCCGACCAGTCCATCATTTTCGAACTCGACCCTCTACTGAAATTCAACGACATCGGCATTACACTGACCGAAAATGGCGCCATGTTCCCCAATGCCTCCGTGTGCGGGTTGTATTTTGCCCATCCGCAGTCGAAATACTTTATGATCGGTAAGATTGATGAAAACCAGTTTACCGATTATGCTGCCCGCCGTGGCATGAAACCCGAGGCCCTTCGCAAATGGATGGCTGCCAACCTATAGGTGTCTACGAATCAATCCATATTATTTAAAAAGCCGGGAATGGTGCATTTTCATTCCCCGCTTTTGTTGCATTTTCTTTGCTCTTCTTTTCACCAATGATCCCTGTTCCGGCCATTCTCCCCCTTCGGAAACCCACCCTTCGTCTGACTGATTTTAGGACTACTCTCATCCGATATTCGTCCCTGGTTTAGTTATGGTTCAGATAAGGCTTAGATAAGGTTCAGATAAGGTCAAGATATATATAGGACGAATATACCACGTATATATCATATATATATCACGTATATACGATATATCTATGTAGAGGCATGATATATACGTAAATATTGGATTGTATTTACATTGAATTTACCTGAAATATATATCTTGACTTTATCTGAACCTTATCTGAACCATAACTAAACCAGGAATGAGCCCCCTATGAATGCCCTCCAGCAGAGGAGGACAAATAATAAACGAATGATCCAATCCGCTAATCGCCACATTTTTTCTACCTTTGCACATTCATTTTTAAACAGAAATCATGCGAATCGATATTATATCTGCCGTGCCCGAGTTACTGGACAGCCCGCTGAATTATTCCATTGTAAAACGCGCCAAAGAAAAAGGGCTGGTGGAGATCGTCGTGCATAACCTGCGCGATTATACCACCAACAAACACCGCCGCGTAGACGATTACGCCTTTGGTTTCAGTGCCGGGATGGTGATGCAGATCGAACCCATCGACCGGATTATTACCCTGCTGAAAAGTGAACGGGACTATGACGAGGTAATTTATACTTCCCCGGATGGCGAGAAATTTAACCAGAAAATGGCCAACAACCTATCGATGACCCAAAACCTGATCATACTCTGCGGACATTACAAAGGCATCGACCACCGCATCCGGGAACATTTGATTACCAAAGAAATATCCATTGGTGACTTTGTACTTACGGGAGGCGAGATACCCGCCGCCCTTATGACGGATGCCATCGTGCGCCTGATCCCGGGAGCCATCGGGGATGAGCAATCGGCCCTGTCCGACTCGTTCCAGGATAACCTGCTGGCACCACCCGTCTACACCCGTCCGGCGGAATACAACGGGTGGAAGGTGCCCGATATATTACTCTCCGGCCACCAGGCCAAGGTGGATGAATGGAACCACCAGCAATCGGTGGAACGGACGAAGCGACTGAGGCCGGACCTGCTGGAATAATGCATAATTCACAATGCATAATGCATAATTATTGGCTGCTGATTTATTTAAAATGTATATTAACTCATTATCAAAACCTTAGAAGCAACCGGGGTACAAATTGTCCCCCAGTTGAAATAATTGCCGGTAATGAAAAGGAAAACAAAGCATGAAGGTTGAAACACTGTTTTTAATTTACCTGATCATCATAAATCTGCTAAGCGGAATCGTCTTTGCCTTCGACAAGCAGGCTGCCATAAAGAGCCACCGCCGGATACCCGAACGAACCTTGCATATCCTGGAAATACTGGGTGGGGTGTTCGCTGTCTTTTTATTGATGTATAGCATTCATCATAAGAACAGGAAGTTTGGTTACTGGGTATGGACATGGGTAGTGATGATTGGATGGTTGGCAATTCGATATTTTACAAATTTAAACTAAAAGAAAAAGATGATAAATAAGATGTTTCGTATAAAACCATCCATATTTCTAATTACTTTTTTGGTATTCCAATTATTGGCATTCCTTACTTCTGCTGGTTTTATTTCTATCTTTGATACTAGTTCTGTATCTTTAAATATACCTATTTTTTTTACTTTCAATATTTCGCCGATATTGTTGTGGTACATATATACTGGTTATGTTTTATTTTTAAAAGACAAAAAGGAAAATAGAAAAAAGGAATTCTTAAAATTTCAGATATCTGTTTTGTCAATATTTATATCTGTTTTATTTTCATCAATAATTGAATGTTATAAATCGTCAATTAATATCGAAATTAGAATTCCAATTAGTATAGCTCTTGGAATACTTGAAATTATATCGATAATCTATATACTTTATTATTGGGTGAAAGGGTTTGTAAGGAATTATGACAAACGAGCTGAAACAAAGTCCGATTATTTAAATTACATTTATCTGTTGTGCATACCCCCAATTGGGATTTATGTTATTCAGAAACTTATAAATACAATTACTGAGAATGACGTCTAAAAATAAAAAAATAGCAACCTTGGATCAAACAAAAACCATTAGGCTTATAACCTGTGACAATCTACCGGAAGCCTATTCCATCAAGAACAGGCTTGACAATGAAGGGATAGACTGTTTCCTGACGAATGAGCATTTCACAACCCTGATGCCGAACTATTACAATCTGTTTGGATCGGGAGTACAGGTGTTTGTCATCGAGGAGGATTATGAAAAATCCAGGGAACTGATAAAAGAAAAATTAGAACCTGAACCGGCGGAAATAGTGTGTCCGTATTGCGGATCAACGGATGTCAGCCTGGGACTTGGGAAGCATAAAATACTCAAGGTTTTCAATATCTTGTTAGCAATTTTGATTTTCATTCCAATAGGAAATGTGAGAGTAAGACAGTATTGCAAAAAGTGTAAAAATGAAATAAAATAATTGGAAAGCATCCTAAATAAAGCTTATAAGTAACAGAAACTAAATAATGTCGTATTATTTTAATTTAAGAAGGAAATAAGGGTTAGATCTTTTTGCTTAATATTTCTACTAAGGGGTAAAAAACAAAAATAAGGTTTTTGATTTAAAGCCCTTATTTTTAGA
>JAUZOM010000192.1 GCA_030706465.1 Bacteroidota bacterium
ATCTTTCCCGAATGTCCGCTACAAACTATTAAAATCTTCATCGTACGAATTTCACGAATTTAAAATCGAATTAAACGAATTATCGTAATCACTAACTACTAATCAATTCTTTACATTCCCGGAATTTATCCCGATATTTATCAGGAGGGGCTTGGGGTTATCATTTATCATTAACCATTTATCATTGTCTACGCCATTCCTCTTCCCGCCAGCTTGAACCAACTCCACCCAACAATTGCGACAAAAATCAACATCATCCACCAGGAAAAATACTTCTTTTGCTTATTCGTGATTAGGCTGATCCCAAAAGCAGCCAGTATCAACTCAAAAGGCAGGGCCGGTTGATGGAAACGCTCTGCCTGAGCAAAGGCGCTCATGGCAATTACGACCAAATAGCCGATCGTAAAGGAACCAATTAGCAGATAATCCCGCCATTTTTTTTCTTTAATGACCCAATAGAGTGCAAAAATGACAAAAAAGGCCAGTATATTTTTGACATAATTTCCCCCGTTGATAATCTTCTGATTTTCCTGTTTGGGCGTTTCAACAATGGTCGGAAAAGGAATCACGAAAATCATAGGCGCAAATACTGCACCTCCGATATATTTGGCAAATTTATTCCCATTTTTCTCGGTTGAACGCATATTCATAGAAGTTTCCTGATTTTTATCTTTACTTTTCCACACTCCTTCCACTTCCGTTGCAATGCTTCCGCCCATGAAATACCCGATAGCGCCCAGTGTCCATACAAGCAAGATCATGCGCTTTCCCATTCCCAGTATTTTGGACGATGAAAACATTAAAGTTGTAAATAAGGCAAACAGAGCGGTAACCCCCAATACGGTGCGTAAAAAGAAAAGAGAACCCGCCAGCAATAAGGTAGGTGCCATGGTATGGACATTAAACTTTTTGCTCCGGATTAAAAAGTCTGCCCGCTCCATAAACCACACCGTCAGCAAAACCATTTCCACTTCCTTGGTATGAATGCCGCAATATAAGATCAGGTTTGGCATTAACATACAAAAAACCGCAGCCATTCTTCCTGTTTCTTCTCCGAAAGTACGCTTGGTTAATTTATAAACCAACACACAGGTAAAAGCGCCATAGAAAGCTTTTAATAATCGTTCTATAATAATGGAACTGTTTGTTAATAAGTATTGGAATCCTAAATACACGGAATATCCCATATCAGAATAACGGCCTTTCATGGAGTCAAAGAACTTTTGCAAATGACCGTCATGTATCAAACCTACAATCCATACACCTGAATCATGATACCCCTGAGCATCAGCCGAATCAAATTCAAACGGTTTCCCGGTCATCGCAGTATAAAAGAAATAGCTGAACACCACCCAAACCAAGCGAATAACCAACGCTGTCTGGAAAATATTCTTCGTAAATTTCTTTGGGGAAATATTAGACCATTTACGGGTTAGTTTGTTCGAAAAATAAAAGAAACTTATAGCTTCTACCAACCCGAAGGCCCACCACATAGGAGCTAACACATGGGAGAAGAAGATAATATTACACAATACCAACACTCCCACATAGAGTGAAATGGCTTTGGAAGTAAAGTATTTGGGAAAGTAGTTTAGCACGAAAGAATGATTAGTGGTAAATAATTAGTGATTAATAATCAATTTTTTATAAACTTCAACAATTTCATCTGCAATGATTTTCCAGTCATATTTATGTGATTGTATTCTGTTTGTATCTTCAATCTTTTTACGGAGATTTTCATCCTTTAATAATGAGATGACATGATTAGCAAAAGTATCAATATCTCCGTAATTTGACAACAATCCATTTACATTATTTTCAACCACCCAAGGTACTCCCCCCGCCTTGGTGGCAACAATCGGTTTTCCTGCTGCCATAGCTTCACAAAACACGATTCCCTGCGATTCTTCTTCACTGTGTAATACAAAAATTTCAGCTTCTGAATAAAAAGTTAATATTTGTTCGAAAGGAGCATTTGGAAAAACACGTATATTCTTCTCCATACCAGTTTCTTTTATTCGGACTTGCATAAATTCTAAATACTTAGTCTCGGATATTGAACCTATAATCGAAAGAAAGAAATCGGGAAATTGTTGTTTCACTTTTTTCATGGCCTCAATTAAATGTAGGTGCCCTTTACGTTTGCTTAATGCACCTACCGATAATAACTGACTGTTTTTTGATGAGTTTGCTAATTGAAAAAATACTGGATTAATGCCCTGGGGTATTACTTTGCAATCGGGCAAACAGAATATCTTATGTTGTTTTTTATATAGTTCTATAGTTTCTGCCACATACGGAGTATCCACAATCAATATTCTACAAAGGCTTATAAAAAGGAATTCAGTGATACTTTGAGTAATGTATTTTACAAAATTAATTAAATTACGTTGTTTATGCCAAACATGTTGTTTTTCAATATGAGCAAGACCATGTATAGTAACAATAGAAGGTATTTTATAAAACTTCAGAGCAATAAAAAGAAGGAATGAAAACAAGCTGGAGGTGTGAATATGGCAAATATCAGGCCTTTGTACTCGAATAGTTTCGATTATTTTTTTCGATCTGAATAGTGCTGAAGTGTTTGATTTTCCAGGTGACGTAAATCGGAATATGGTTATTCCATCAACACAATCAATTTTATCCTGGTGTAAATCCGTACGGGGAACATCTATCACAGTAAGAATATGATTTTTTGCCAGTTCTGTTGCCAGTCCATAGACGGAAGCTTCTACCCCACCCTTAATACAGGTAGCATCTAATGGGAAAGGACCTATTTGAACAATTTTCATAAGTACGAATTAAACAAATGATTACGATCTAAACTGAAATACAAATATGGATTTAGCTAATAAAATTTAAGTTTATTGATCAGTATTTAAAGTTTATAACTATTTCTTTTAAATATTCTCCTTTTAGAGGTATACCATTTTTTGTAACTCAACCCATACATGCATATAATCAATCATTTTATATTTAGGGTTGTGGTTTTTTAAGACTAATCAATTCCTAGTAATCGGATAGATGCTTCTGGCGAAACGAATTTTTCGTAATAATTCCGGGCATTTTTCTCTAATTTCATTCTATAGGCATCATTTTCATTCAGCAACTGAATCGCTTCAATAAGTTCTTGTTGATTATTGACAATGTGTATCATTTCTCCATGGATAAGCGGAGCTGGCAAATCATTGGACAAAGGTGTTGAAATGATGGCTTTGCCCATGCATAAGTACTCACCCAGTTTCCAACCATGACAATTCCATACCGCTGGAGTATTAAAGGCAAAAATTGATTTTTTAAGTTTATCAATGTATGCTGATTGTGAAAGTGATTTTTTTAAATGTAAATGTTTATAGTTCTCATTCCCTAATTGACTCGGTATAAACCCCCCTTCGAAACAAATGTCAGACATTGATAAACAGGTTTCCATAAAATCAGCCCGAATCTTATTGGTTGTTTCATTCAATCTATTATACTTATCACTATACCACAATGTATTAGCCGAAAAAATATATCCTTTTTCTGAATTTGACAATGGATATCCATCAATCCAAAGTTTGTTGTTCTGTTTATAATATTTGGCAAAGTGCCCTTTAATTTCTTTTGGTCTAAAAGCAAAATAATTTCGGATTGAATAGTAAATCGATTCAAGACAGCTTAATCCTCTGATGCCAAAATTTGTTGCTAAACAAATCAGTTTAGGAAATTGCTCTTTAGGTGTCAATTTCCAATTTGTATTTACTTTTCCATAAATATTGGCCCACTCATAGGTCGATTTATCTAAGATTGTATTAAAATCACCATGATCAATGGATACTTTCAACGTTTCTGAAGTTGAAGAATCAATTACTAAAAAAGATATATTCAAAACTTTCTTTTGTTTGATAAATAATTTTAATTGAGAGCTTTTGGCGAAGCTTACATTTTTTCTTCCGAATACAGATTGCAAACCAATAATAAAATAGCTTGCATAGGGAACATCGATAATCGGGTTGATAATAACTTTTTTCATTCTTAAATTTTACTTTTTACTTTTTACTTTTGAAGCAATATTCTTTAAACAAAACCAGAATTTAACAATAAATTTAGGGAATATCAGATAATACAACCGATATTTGAATGCATGATCTTTCCAATGTATGCCAGATAACAAGACATCTACTTCTTTTTTGTTTTTCCCGAATAAATAATAAGGCAATAACCCATATACAGCCAACACTTCATATAACCTCTTAAAGTCATTGTTATTATTCAATTCACCATAATCTGTAAAAAGCATATGCTCACGAGGTTTATAGTATTTTTCACCAATGGCCCTGTTTGCCAATTCCACATCCTGATTATAGTAAGCCAACGGTTTATTGAGGAAGGCAACCGGATATTTCATAGCCACCCGTAGCCATAAATCAAAGTCTTCACCTAATTTCAAAGCCGGTTTAAAACCCTGTTCCGATTCAAAAATAGTCTTCTTCAGTATGGTTGCACCCGTCCAGAGTGGTTGGTACATGGTGTTAGCATATACCTTACAATAATTAATCGACCCTCGTACAAACCCTTCTTCCACACCAATATTTGCACGAATCATTTTTCCGTTTTTTACTTTGTAATAACTGGTCCCATAAATTCCGGCTTCCGGAAATGTTTCTATTAACCCCTTCATTTCTTCCAGGTAAGTGGGCTCCCACCAGTCATCTGCGTCCAAAAAAGCAATATAATCATAGTTCGCAACTTTCACACCATTATTTCGGGCTGTTGAAACACCTTGATTTTCTTGATTTATTATTCTTATCTTTTTATTCAGAGTTAGCTCATTAAATTCTGAATTCTGAATTCTGAATTCTAAATTCTTAAAAGGATCATCCGTGGAACCATCGTTCACGACAATCAGTTCAGACTCCTGATAAGTCTGATTTAATACAGAACGTATTGCTTTTTCTACGTAGGTGGCTTTATTGTACAGGGGAATAATGACTGAAAACATAACACAATTAAAAATTGATATTCGATTAAGATAACTCAGAATTTGTACTCAGAACAATGACAAAGCTTTCAATTAACAGAAAACCTTTATACATCAGTCAATAACGATTCATTCGTTTTTAGCTTGTCGATTGAGAACTATTGTTTATAATCATGCAGTACACAGAAGCATTAACACTTTCAATAGATTGATTCGATCAGTTTTATTGCTTTTATCTGCTGAATCCCAACTTAAAAAATCTATATTTTCAACCAATTATTTATCAATTCACATATTTTCTTTACTTCCTCCATTTCCATCACCGGGCTTATCGGTAAACTTAACACTTCACTGTGAATTTGTTCGGTCACAGGGAATGACATATTGTTCAATGTTGCATAAGCACCTTGTTTATGAGGTGGAATCGGATAATGAATCAATGTTTGCACTCCATTATCAGTCATATACTGTTGTAAACGATCGCGTTCAGAGCATCGGATAACAAAGATATGCCAGACGTGACAGTTGACAGTTGACAGTTGACAGTTGACAATTGGAAGAAAGATATTTGGATTCTTAATGTGGTTGCAATAATAATCGGCAATTTCACGGCGTCGTTGGTTTCCGCTATCGGTATGGCGAAGTTTTACATCCAATATGGCAGCCTGGATTTCATCCATCCGGCTATTGAGACCCTGGTATTCGTTGATATATTTGTGTCTACTGCCATAATTTGCTAAAGCACGTACCATTGTGGCCAGTTCATCATCGTTGGTGGTGACTGCCCCAGAATCTCCCAGAGCTCCCAAGTTTTTACCCGGATAAAAACTAAATCCGGCCGCATCACCCAATGAACCTGTTTTTCGGTTTTTAGTGAGTATATTAGTTGAAATCAAGCTATTAGAATAGAATGCTCCAATGGCTTGTGCACTGTCTTCAATCACTTTCAGGTGATATTTTTTGGCAATGGCCTCCAACTCCTCACTCCAACATACACGCCCGTATAAATGTACCACCAGGATTGCTTTGGTCCGCGGAGTAATATGTTTTTCAACCAACGAAATATCGAGGTTGTAGGTATTGATATCCGGTTCTACCAATAGAGGTTTTAATCGATTATCGCTTATCGCCAGTATCGAAGCAATATAGGTGTTGGCAGGCACGATTACTTCATCCCCTTCCTGTATCACACCCATTTCAATATAGGCTTTAAAAATTAACCGTAAGGCATCCAATCCGTTTGCAACTCCTATAGCATGTTTCACACCCACGTATTTAGCCAAATGTGTCTCAAAGCTTTTTACTTCATTTCCTAACAAGTACCACCCACTGTCAATAACCCGGGAGGTAGCAGCTTTTAATTCATCACCGTATTGGGCATTTATTTTTTGAAGATCCAGAAATTTTATCATTGTGTACGAATTAAACGAAATAATACTAATTAAACGAATTAGAAAAATACAAATATTATTCTTTACTCCCCCCTTTAGGGGCTGGGGGTATTCTTAACTACCCCTTCAGGGTTGGGAGTATATTTTCCGAACAAACCTAGCCGGATTACCCACCCACAGTTCATTATCAGGCACATTCTTGGTCACCACACTTCCGGCACCAATCATTGCATTTTTGCCGATAGTGACTCCCCCGAGAATAACTGCGGCAGCTCCAATCGATGCATTTTTTTTTACCAGGGTACGTTGTAAAACAAAAGGTTGTTTAGCTCGCGGATATTTGTCATTAGTGAAAGTAACATTGGCCCCTATCTGAACCTGATCTTCGATGGTAATTCCATCCCATAAATAGACTCCACATTTCACCGTAACGTTATCTCCGATTCTCACATCATTTTCGATAAACGAATGGCTGCAGATATTGCAATTTTCACCAATAATGGCATCCCGTAGGATAACCACGTACTGCCAGACTCTAGTGCTCTCCGGGATATTAGGTGACTGAACATCGGATAAAGGATGTATCATTATATTATCAACAATTTAAGCATTTATGATTAAAAAAACTACTTTAGCAATCCATTCTTTTCCTCCCTATTCTTATTCCCCTTTAGGGGTTAGGAGTTTTCTTCTGTTCCTGAAATTCGTCATAATCCCGTATATAATCTTCTTCGTCATATTTACTGGAAGCCAATACCAGGCAACTGGAACCGGAAGAGAAATTCACTAATTCACGCCAAATACCCGGTACCACATAGATACCCTGATACGGACGGTTCAGGGTGATGGTTCGTTTATTTTTTCCATCATCCAACACCACATCAAAGCTGCCACTGGTTGCCACAATCAACTGGTATAAATCTTTATGGGCATGTCCACCCCGTTCTTCGCCTCCCGGTACGTCGTATAAATAATAAACCCGCTCTATATCGAAAGGAATAATGTCCCTGTTTTCAATCACCGTGATATTTCCTTTTTCCCGGTGGTTCTTATCCAACTCTAA
>JAUZOM010000193.1 GCA_030706465.1 Bacteroidota bacterium
CAGACAGACAATCTGATTCATATTTTGAATGAATTTGTATGTTTAAAATCACTAACACTTTAATCATGATAGTTTTGGTAATTAGTTTATTGCATTAAAAATGAAAATAAAAAATATGTGGTTAAAATCTGTGGAGAATAATTTTCGTATGGTATTATCCGTACTTTTATTTCAGCATTCATTATTTGTGGCCGGTGATCCAATTGAAAAATGTCGTCGGATGTGATGTAATTAATATATCGGTCGGAAACATTTAAAAGACTTCAGATGAAACGAGCATGCTTTGAAAACACAAACAACGATGAAAATTATCGATGCGAGTTCCATACGACCTATTTAATCAAATTATTTTCGTATGAAACGAGCATGATTGAAGATCACAAACAACGATGAAAATCTTCCATGCGAGTTCCATACGACCTATTTAATCAAATTATTTTCGTATGAAATACTATTGACTTTCAGTTCGAATAGTTGTATATTTATGATAAGGATAACGGAGTAGTCCTGTTTAAGCTAATGGTTTGATTTGCAATCTTTCCATATTTAAGCGCCCATGAAGAAATTATTTACTTTTATTATAATATATTGTGCCTCAGTGACTCTGGCTTTGGGCCAGGGGGCGGAAGGTTTTAATAAATTCAGGGAGAAGGCGAATGAATATGGCTCCGGGAGTTTTATAGGAGAGAATGGGATCAATTGGGATTATACAGCGTGTAAAAAAACTTCTGTTATTAAGGCGGATGGTCTGGAAAAATCGAGGCTATTGTTAAGTAATGATTCAACATCCGAAATTAATTCTTCAGTGATATCGGGTGGAATCGGTTTTTTGAGAATAACTTATACGACACTTGCAATGACTCCGGTTAAATTAGATGTATTTGTAAACCGGGTTAAAATAGCCACTTTAACTTCTCCTGCTTCTGAAAATACGGTTTCCAACTCCTCTGCCGATATACCGGTAAATATGGACAGGCCATTTTATATTCGAATTAAACAAGCTGACTATACATCAGGGGAAGTTGTCATTGAAAAAGTGTTGTGGTCTAAGTTTGCCTCGAAGGATTACGGCATACTGCCCAATGATATTGTGCCTACAAATGCAAATGCAACAAATGTAACTGTCATCAATAACGGATTTCATTCTGAATATGCTTCGACCTATCATGTCTACCCAAATCCGGCCAAAGAATATGTGGTCATAGAGATGACCGAAAATCATGACGTGACATTTAAATTGTTTACGTTGTCGGGTCAGATGATCATACAAGAACAGATTAAAGCTTCCGGGCAAAAGATCGGATTAAACAATCTGAAAGAAGGTCTCTATATTTATAAGATTATTGATGATAAGGGGAAACAGGTAACCGGAAAATTAGTGCTCCGTTAACAAGACCGGTTTCTTTTTACAGATAGTAAAGGGAGGCAACCTATAATATTTTATTCAGGCCTTTGGGGAAAGGAAGATCGTTTTTTTAAGAACCTTTATGTGGAAATAATGTTTCTACGTATAGCGATGTGCAGTTTGGTATATAAAAAAACAATAAATGGCATACGATGTCAGTAATCTCTGACTTTTTTAAATTAAATATTTCCTGATGGAAAGGTTTTGCGTTTAAATTTGTATAAAAGTTTTGTAAAATGAAACACTTTCTTGCCCTCATATTCTTACTTGTCTTTCTACCCCTTGAAAGAATTATTGCACAGTCCGACAGGCCATTGCGTGTGGAATTAGAAGTGAAATCGGGTGAAGAGCCTTTTCGAATAGTGCCATGTGGTGAAAACGGATTAATTCTTTTTGCTCAGACCAATAAAAATGAAAATAAGGACAATGTCTTATGGGCTTTTAATTTTTATGATAAAAACTTAAAAGCGCTTGGTCAGGTTCTATATCCGGTTCCCCGTAATTATGATTTTCTGGATTATGAAACCGATAACAACTCTCTCTATATGGTATTTAATAGCACCCGGTCAAGTTCAGGTAATGAATGCATGCTGTTATATATCGATCCTGTTAAATATATTATTGCTTCAATTCCATTTAAGATACCCGAAAAAACAAATATTTGCTCTTTCAAGATTTTAAACAATAATGCTTATGTGTCTCTTGTTTCAAAAAACAACAAGTTTTATGTGGTTAAAGTGAATATGAACGACGGTACGAACAGTGTTATCGTTGAAGAGAAATCGGATAATCCTTCGGTGATGAGCATGCTACTGGAACCATCACGGAATTTGCTTTCCTTATTCATTCAAAAAGAAGAGAAACGGAGTGTATTTAATTTCAGTACCTATACTTACGACTTATCAGGAGCAAGGATCGAGCAGAAAAATTATACCGGGTTCAATAAAAACAATTTCCTTGTAACTGCTGAATTGTTTAGGAATAAAAGCGGCGAACTGCTTGTATTAGGTTCATTCAATGATGAACCGGAACATCGTTATGCAGACTATTTTTCAAATGGAACTGAAACTTCCGGTTTTGTCTCCGGATTACTTACCTCCGGAGATGCTAAAATAAACTACCTTAGATTCTCAGAAATAACAAATTATCATGGTTATTTTAATGAGAAAAACACCCTCTTGAATCTTAACGCCAAGGGTAAAGCACGGAAATTATCCGAAATTAATTATACTACTGTTGCGCAGAATATTCATCAAATTGACAACTCCTATTATTCGGTTCTTGAGACATACGTTCCTGAATATCATCGCAATTACCGACAAGTCTATAATTTCTATTCTAACTTCCCTTCCACCTATTCCGATTATCCGATTCTGGACGGATATCGATTTATCAGTGCAATGACGGTATCGTTTAGCGATAAGGGAGCCATCAATTGGAGCAGCGCTATGGAGATACGGGATGTCTTTTCCAAATACATTTATCCGAGGATGAATCTGCTTTTTGATGGCGATGATGCGGTGTTATCGTACTCTACCAAGGGAAAAATACTCTCAAAGGTTGTTAACAGCCCTGATTCCCAAACAGGTTATGATCAGATGTCAATACTACCGGATAAACCCAGGGACGAAATCATGGACGATTATAACAACAGCCTCTCTTTCTGGTACGGCAATTATTTTATTGCATATGGTTACCAGCAAATCAGGAATAATTACATTTCTGAAAATAAGCGCACCGTGTTTTATGTGAATAAGTTGGCATTCAGATAAGTCATAATAACGCGTGCGTATTAGTAACTTTCCTCTATATAGGTTTCGGAATAAGAATTAATGCTATTCAGGATCAAAAAGGGATATCCTAAGAGGATAATTCTAATTCTTATTGTAAGAGCAGATTGTATAAACTAGCCTCTTTTGCCTGTAGATTCTCCTTTGTGTATAAAGAAAAAACGGGAATGGGGTAGTGGGTCCTTCATGCAGAATCCAGCTGGTTATTACAGAGGATTAAATTTCTTTGCTGACTTTTTCCCTCCGATGCTTCGAAACTTTTCATGAGTAAATAATTTGATTAAATTGGTCGTATAGAGCTCTCATAAATAAATTCTAAGTCCAAGTTTAGGCGTAAGCATATTTGGTTCAAGTTTAGGCGATAGCCGTAACTTGGACCAAATATGCGATTAAGGACCTTTATACATATTACGGGTTTCGCAGATTGCGGGTCAAGCCCGCAATGACGTACGAGACCCACAATGACGTACGAGTGCCCCGCAATGACGTGCCGGCTGCATAACCAGGTCGTGTGTTTCCAATCGCAATATGAGAAATGAATACGCCAAAGTCACTTGATGTTGCTTTTAATATTGAAAAATATGACATTTGTTCTTAATATCATCATCAATCATTCTGTTTTTGTTTTGATAAACTGGTATAAAAGACTTTCGATCAGCATTATTAAAAAGAAAAAATCAAATAAAAAATCATTAAAACAATTTATACAGTTTATTGCTTATCCTAATATATTTTATCATATTTACTTCATATTTTAAAAGAGCATGAAAGACAGGGATATCACCATATATGATATAGCCAAACATTTGAATATTTCCACTTCCACCGTGAGCCGGGGGTTAAAAGATCATCCGGCAATCAGTCAGAAGACCAAAAAGCTCATCCTGGAGACTGCGAAAAAAATGGGGTATCAGTCCAACACTTTTGCCAGCAACCTCCGCCGGCAAAAGACCAATACGATTGGCATCATTGTTCCACGACTCAACAGCAGCTTTATGTCTGATGCATTGGCAGGCATGGAAAAGATGGCCAGTGACTCGGGTTATAATCTGATCATTACCCAGTCTCTCGAAACCGAAAAAAAGGAGATATTGAATGCCGCAACACTCTTCAATAACCGGGTTGATGCCTTAATCGTGTCCCTTGCTTACGACACCAAAAGCATGGCCCATTTTGAGCCCTTCATAAAAAAGAACATCCCCCTGTTGTTTTTTGACCGGGTTTTTCCACACAAAGAATGCTCTGCTATTACGATTGACAACTATAAAGCCGCATACGAAATAACCGCACATCTCATATCCCAGGGATGTAAAGACATCGTTCACATCACGGGTAATTTGTTGCGTAACGTATATTCCGAACGTCTCGCTGGCTTTAAGCAAGCGCATGCCGACCATGATATTCCTTTCCGTGAAGAAAACGTTTTTATCACCAGGATGACTCCGGAGGAAAGCATTGAGGTTGCTCAAAAAATACTGAACCGGAATCCCTTACCCGATGCCGTTTTTGCTTCCAACGACTTGTGCGCCGCACATACCATGCTGGAACTGAAAAGACACGGAATCAAAATCCCCGACGACATTGCCTTAGCCGGATTTAACAACGATCCGGTTTCTAAATTGGTAGAACCCGGTCTGACTACTATTTATTATAAAGGTTTTGAAATGGGAGAATTGGCAATTCAAATGATGGTCAACCAGTTAAATCAACTTCAAAATATGAAGATGATCCAATCCATCGTGTTGGGACATGAACTTATTATCAGACAATCCTCGTTAAGACGTAAATAAATAATCCTGAAAAATTCAATTCAATCTAAAAAAATGAAACATCTTTTACCCAAATTCACGATGGCTCGGAATGGTTTTGAGCTTTTAAGTTTTAGTCTGTTGATCATGCTAATGCATGTTTTCATTCCCGGTATTGCCCAAAACAATGCCCCCGTGGGTCCGTCGGAAAAAGGGCTAAAAGACTACTATAAAGATTATTTTCCGATTGGAGTTGCCGTATCCCCTCAGAATCTGCAGGGCCCTACCGCATCTTTTATTGTGAAACATTTTAACAGTCTCACTCCCGAGAATGCAATGAAGATGGGACCAATCCACCCCCAGGAAAACAGATATTACTGGAACGATGCCGACGCCATTGTAGACTTTGCGGTTGCCCACCACATGAAGGTACGCGGTCACAACCTATGCTGGTATCAACAAACCCCGAGATGGTTCTTTAAAGATTCATTGGGCAACCCTGTTTCCAAAGAGGTTTTGCTCCGCCGTCTTAAAGAACATATCAATACGGTTGTTGCACGTTATAAGGGAAAGATCTATGCATGGGATGTTGTCAACGAAGCCATTAACGACGACAACTCAAAATACTTTCGCAATTCTGAATGGTATCAAATATGCGGAGAAGACTTCATCGCCAAAGCATTCGAATATGCGCACGAAGCCGACCCCGATGCGCAGCTTTTCTACAATGATTACAATACCGAATACACCGGTAAAATGGAGCGGATATATAAACTCCTGAAAAAACTCGTCGATGACCATGTCCCCATCAACGGCGTGGGTTTGCAGTCACACTGGTCTATTTTCTCACCTTCTGAGAGTCAAATCAGGACTGAGCTACAGAAGTTTTCAACCCTGGGTTTGAAAATTCAAATTACGGAACTGGACATGTCGGTATATTCCTCTGATAATTCCAAGACGGATCGCAGACCGGACGAAGTATACACCTATACTCCTGAAATGGAGCAGAAGCAGGCAGCACAATATAAAATGGCTTTCGACCTATTCCGTGAATTCAAATCGGTGATAACCGGAGTCACCTTTTGGAATGTTTCCGATCGCAATACCTGGCTCGATTCCTTCCCCGTAAGAGGACGTAAAAACTATCCCCTTCTTTTCGACCAGAATCTGCAACCCAAAAAAGCCTATCAGGAGGTAATTAACTTCCATGAGTAACTTACATTTATAAAACAGAACTACTGTTGTCGCTGCAACAAAAGGATAGATTCTCAATCTACATTTAATTAGATAAACGCTTCGGCTAAAAAATAGTATAGTCCTACTAATCAGAGGATAAATATAAATTATATATGGAAAAATCAAAAGTATTCTTCTTGTTTACTGTTAGTTGTGTTTTTTTATTTGCATTTACTTCAATTGCCCAGGTACGGCTTCCATCCCTGGTAAGCGACGGAATGGTATTGCAGCGTGACGCTAAAGTCCATATCTGGGGATGGGCCACAAAAGGAGAAAAGGTAACCTTAAAGTTTAATGGCAAAAGCTATAAAACCGTCACGGATAACGAAGGCAAATGGAACATCGTGTTGCCCCCGCAAAAATATGGTGGTCCCTGCGTCATGGAGATCAATGCCAGCAATCATATTACACTTCATAACATTTTAGTGGGAGATGTATGGTTCTGTTCCGGCCAGTCAAACATGGTGCTCCCAATGAATCGGGTGAAGGAAAAGTATCCTGACGAGATACCGAATGCCGATTATCCGCAAATCAGAAACTTTTTTGTTCCGACATTATCTGATGTCACCCGGTTACACGAAGATCTGCCCCCGGGTAAATGGTTGGAGGCAAACTCAAAAAACTTACCTGACTTTGGTGCCGCAACATGGTTCTTCGCCAAACGATTGTATAACAAATATCATGTTCCAATCGGACTGATTAATTCCAGCGTTGGGGGCACCCCAATTCAAGCCTGGATCAGCGAAAACGGTTTAAAAGACATTCCACAATATGCCAGCCGGGTGGTGCAGTTCAAGGATACCTCATTGATGAACCAATTACGCAAAAGGACCCTATCAACAAACCGCCCTGCCGGAAATGGTTCAAAACAAACGGATCTGGGACTCACCAGTACTCCAAAATGGTACGATACGACCTACGTTCCGGAAAGATGGCATCCCTTCTGGTTACCCGGCTATTGGGCAGATCAGGGCGTACGCGGACTAAACGGAGTCGTCTGGTTTCGCAAAGAGATCACGATACCGGCCGGTATGACCGGTATTGCGGC
>JAUZOM010000194.1 GCA_030706465.1 Bacteroidota bacterium
CCAAATTTTCGGGTGTAGTATCCTGTCGACGTATATTTGTCTGTTTGTCCTGATATAAATGGTTCAAATCCATCTTTCCCGCCAACAAAACTTTCAATATTACGCCCTTTCCATGCTTCTCCGTTGTATAAAACGGTAGCATAGAACCTCGGATCCCTGTTTTCATACGGCTTATTATTGTATAAGGCAAGATTATTCCAGTCAAATTTTTGCCACACACCATTTACCTTTATATCATATAAATCGACCAATTCATTAGTAGGAGTAATGTTAGCGCCGGAACCTGGTGCATCTCCTCCTGGCATTATTTGAGAATCCCAATCTTGCACATAATCTGGCTTTGCATAGTTGTAATAGATCATCAACTCACTATTATTAGCTTTGGGTGCGGTAAACAGATCGGCTAAAGACGCGAAGTTGTAAACCCCACTTGCCGCAATAGCCTCTACAGACCCAACAGCTGAAATAGCTTTATCCCATCGCCCTGCATAGAGTGCCGAACGCGCAATCATTCCATAAGCAGCGCCTTTCGTAATTCTTCCTAAATTTGAAGAATTCCATGTGACAGGCAAATCCTTAGCGGCCCGTTCCAACTCGGAAATCACAAAATCCCATGTTTGTGAAGTTGTTGATCTTGCTTTATTCTTTTCCGGTGGCCCATCCAACTGATCTTCACTGATGCGCAACACGACTCCGCCGTGGCGAATTGCCAATTTGTGATAGAGAAAAGCCCTGATAAACCGAACTTCTGCTATACGAATTTTTAATTGGGCCGTGTCAAGTGCACCCCCGTATTTCTTTACATTAATCAAAAATTCATTGCAATTTTTAATATATGTATAGGTCGAAGACCACGGAGACAAGTATGATCCCATATTATTGGGAGCAATTTTTGTTGCACCCGATTGAATTCTGTTATGACTATTTGCATCTGCACCAGTTAAAGTGTATTTTATGATGTCGGTATATCCATCAGATGTGTTTGATCCGGAAGTCTTAATTTCAGCATAAAGCGAAAATGAAGTACTGTATAGGCTCCGTACATAAGAGTCAACATTGGTTATGTTTTCCCAAATAATATTTTGTGCATATTTGTTGGTGGGAGTCAAGTCCAATTTGGTGCACGCAGTAAACATACATGCAAGCATTAAATAAAATAGTTGTTTTTTCATCTTGCCTCTAAATTAAAAAGTTACATTAATTCCGCAACTATATGTTCTTTGTTGCGGATAATAAGCATTCGTAACACTCGGGGTTTCCGGGTCAAAGTATTTCAGCCTCGAAAAGGTCAATAAATTAGTTCCGGAAATGTATACCCTAATATTTTGTAAGCCTAATTTCTTACTGACTTTAGGTAATTTATATCCTAAAGTAGCGCTTTTCAGACGCAGATAAGCCCCGTTCTCTACCCACCAGGTAGATGCACTTCCATTGGGGGTCGCATGGGTGAGAGACAGACGTGGAAATCGTGCATCCGTATTTTCTGGGGTCCATGAATTTTCAACTACATATCGCGACGAATTTCTATTTGAATAAAAAGCTTTCGTCGCAAGTGTATTGTCTTCTACTCCTGAGGAATAAGCTCCGGTGAGTTGAACATCGTTAAGAGCAGCACCTTGCCAATTCATATCAAAATCAAATCCTTTATAACTTAAGTTTCCATCTAAACCGAAATATAAAGCAGGTGTAAGTGGCTTTCCTATAAAGGTTCTATCCTGAGAATTTATCTGCCCGTCTCCATTTAAGTCTTTATAGGAAATATCACCTACCCATCTGCTTCCCACCATATACGGAGTATTATTAAGTTCCGCCTGACTTTGAAAAAGTCCACTTGCCACATATCCGGTAGGCACTCCTGTTGATTGACCTATAACACTTTGGTAGTAAGGTAGTCCCTCAGTTTCAATTTTTGTTAGAATCCTGTTCTTCGCATAAGATACATTTCCCTTCAGGCTATAGACAAATTTCCCAATCGTATTTTGATGAGAAATTAATGCCTCAAAACCCCTTACATCGACACTCCCTGTGTTTTCAACGGAAGGATAATATCCACCCAAGGATGGAGGATAAGCCCCTCCCACATTTTGCAAAATATCATAAGTATATTTATAGAAAGCATCTAATTCCAGGCCAAATAAATGGTTCCAGGCATATAATTCAAATCCGACATTGTACGATTTTGTCTTCTCCCATGTTAGATTTCTGCTCGGATAGGAATTTACACTGCCCAATGCATAGTATGGTGTGCTTCCAAGAACAATAGAAGGAGTTGTTCCCAAATATTGATAGTAGGTATCATACAGAAAGTCATTTACATTATCGCGTCCAAGCAAACCTGCGGAAGCTCTAAGTTTAAAGAAATCAATTTTGGGCAGAAGAGAATTAAAAAAACCTTCTTTCGAAACAACCCAACCTGCTGATACAGAAGGGAAAGTGCCCCATCGTGAATTTTTAGGAAATTTATAAGATCCGTCACGACGGCAAACCAATTCAAACAAATATTTTGAATCATATGCATAGTTTAAACGACCAACATATCCGGCAAGCGCTCTTGAAGAGGAAGTTCCTTGAGCTGCTGCAGTGTAAGTTTGTCCCATATTAAGTTCAATAATGTCATTAACGGCGAAAGTCCTTTTTGTCCCTGAAAGTGATCGTGAATCATCATCTGTTTGTTCGTAAAGTAGTAATGCGCCGATGTCGTGTTTCCCAAATACTTTATTATAGTCAAGAGAAGGTCGTGTAATTTTTTTACTTGTCTTCCCATCTCCGTCATAATAGTTTCCGTAAGCATCGTATCCAAAATAGGGAGTTGGAGCCCATGATCCCAGTGGGGCAGTAGAAGTTGGTAGATTATACTTATCAACAGTAAATCCGTATCCGAATTTTCTTGAGCCATCGTATCTCCAGTCATAACTCATAAAAACATTAAGCTTCAAACCGTCTATTCCGGGAATTTTATATTTCAAAGCAGCAGATGACTCTAAGATCATAGAATTATTCTTCTGAAAACCGTTTTGTTTCAGATATGCTGGAGGATTGTACGTTCCGGCTCCTGCTCCCACAAGCATACCATTATAGTACTGAGTATTAAATGGATTAGCTACCATAGCCTGGTACAAGACGTTGCTGTTGTTTTGAATCCCAAAGTCCGAATTTCCAGGTATATAAGTATCCTCTTTGCGCCCAGCCAGATTTATCTCCATTGACAATCGATTTGAAATCTTAACATCTATGTTGGATCGAATATTACCCCGTTGGAAAGTTAAGTCCTTAACAACACCGTCTTGGTTCATATAACCTGCACTTACAAAGTATTTCACATTGTCTGTTCCTCCGTTGACCGTGATATTGTGTTGGTGAGTTGGGGATAGTTTCTTAAGAATGAGATCCATCCAGTCTGTATTCCCAAGTCCGTTTGCGGGATCACCAGCTACAACTTTCTCACGAAATGCCGGAGAAAAAGTATGTGGAGATCCATCCATATCCTGGGCCTTGGTGAACCAATCTACAAATTCGGTTCCCGTTAAAAAATCAGGAAGTCTTGTGCACTGGGACATTGTTAACGACCCTGAGTACTTAACTGTTGGTTTTCCATTCAAAGTAGAAATCCCGCGTTTTGTCGTAATCATAATAACTCCCTGACCCGCTTTAACTCCGTAAACAGCTCCTGCTGCTGCATCTTTTAGAATAGAAACAGTTTCAATATCATTAGGATCGATACTGCCAAATGCACGTTCAACCCCATCCACCAAAAAAAGCGGATCAGCCCCACCTGAACTATTATATGTTCCAGTACCGCGCACAAGCATTGAAACGTTATTTTGTCCAGGTTGTCCGGAATTTTCGACGGTAGTCAGACCCGGTAATTTTCCTTCCAGCATTTGGCTCACTGTCACCATGGGTGCGGTGTTCAATTCTTTAGCCGATATTTGAGAAACGGAACCGGTAACATGCACCTTCTTTTGTGTTCCATATCCAACAACAACTATTTCATCAAGCCCAACCTTCTCTTCGACAAGCGTTACATTAAGAGTCGTTAGAACCCCAACCTTAATTTCCTGCGTTTTCATTCCTACAAACGAAAATTGCAGAATCGCATTTTCCGGAATATCTGAAATCGAATAGTTTCCATCCGAATCAGTAATTGCCCCTTTTGCAGTACCTTTTACCAGAACAGTTGCTCCTGGCAATGAAAGTCCTTTTTGGTCTCTTACCTTACCTGCGATTCCTTTCTTTTGCTCTGCATGTATTTCATATTTGATACTGGAAGGCAATTCATTTATCTCGTTCGGATAAATTGCAATCTGATGGTCAAAAATCTTGTAGGCATTCTTGTCGCCGTTAAAAATCTGATCCAGAATATTCTCAACCGTTTTATCCTTTACAATTACATCGACTTTCCGGTTGATATCAAAGGTTTTCTCATTAAAAAGAATAACGAATTCACTTTGCTCTTCTATTTTCTGAAAAACATCACTGATACTTGCATTTTTCATGTCCAGCGTGAACTTTGTCGCTTGTGAGTAGCTGTTAGCAGAGGCTGACAAAAACCCAACAAACAACATCAAGGTAAGCAGTTTCATTTTTAATAAAATTTCATTTGTGTCCAATTTGGGAATGGACATCACATTACAAATTTTTTCCATACATTTGATTTGTTTTTATTAAACACTGATTTAATAGTAAATTAAAGCTGGGAGGTTAGCCGACTTCCCGGCTTTTTAATTTGGAATAAAATTTAATTTATCATAGGCATTCTGTTCTTTTTAGTTGGTGATTATTATTTGGTCATATATTTCTTAATTGCTAATTTCACGCTTTAATGACGAATTGAAGATTAGCGAAGCTAATTTTTACAAATGAATTTTACTTACCCATCCTCAATTGTTTTGGTCCTTTCATCCTTTGGTTTTTTTCTCAACATAAATTTTATTGCCATCAATTCTATATTGTATTTTGGCGACAACTTCCAATGTTTTCATTACCTGATCAATAGAATCCTTAAGGTACAGTTTTCCGGTGATCAGATCTCTTGAAGGAAATACTGTACTATATACAAATTGTACATTATAATAACGTTGCAGTTTGTCTAACACCTCATTAATGCTCTGCCGATGAAATTTAAACACTCCTTCGGTCCAGGCAATTGCATTTTCAACATTAGGTTCGTCTGTTATAACTATGGAACGGCCTTTTCGATCGAAACTCGCCTTTTGATTAGGCATTAATATGGATTCACGCTTCATAAATGCCAAAGCCAAACGTTCACTGATAGCAACCTTCCCTTCAATAAGAACTGTTTCAATCAACTTATCCGATCCATAGGCAGAAACATTAAATCTTGTTCCGAGTACTTTAATTGCTATTTCCCCCGTATTTACATAAAATGGAAGTTCCGGATTATGGGCTACTTCAAAATAGCCTTCCCCTTCCAAAAATATTTCCCGCTTTTTTCCGGTAAATTTGGTCGGGAATGCCATCCGGCTTCCTGCATTTAACCAGACTTTAGTGCCATCTCCGAGTGTCAGTTGAGATTTTTTCCCGAATGGAACAACCACCTCGTTCATTTTTGTTTCATCCGCCTGGCTGGCTTTGTTTAAATCGATCACCTTTTCATTATCAATGGTGATTTTCTTGTCACCGCTTAACGCAATTTTCGAGTTATCCTTTTCGAGATCAACTATAGTTCCATTGGAAAGGTGAAGCTGTGATTTACCATTCTTCCCTGATTCCGCAATAGTGGTATAGGCATATGGTTTCTGATTCTGGTAAACAATCCAAAAGCCGGCGGCTCCGATCGACAAGGCTATGATCAGCATCGCGGCATATTTAAGAAAAGTCAAACTGAACAATCGAAATGATCTCTGTTTCAATGCCAACTGCTTTTGGAAATCTCTGTAAAGATTATCTACCTGATCTTCGGACATTTCTTTTGTTGATGATGCCAAAGCCCAGGCATTCTTTATTTTTTGGAACTCTTCCCTGGCCTCTTCATCATTGGCTAATTCTGAGAGGACTTCTTTTTTGCGAATTCCCTTCAGATTGCCTGTCATTATCTGCAATATGTCGTCTGTAAATTTCATGTCTATATAGTTAAAGCACGAACCGTAATTTACCCTACCTGCGATTTGAAATAATTTTTAAGAAGCTTAGAGCATGGGGCATAGGTGGTACTCCGCTCTCCGGTCTTCTATCTCCGGTCTCCCATATCTCCACTCCAACCCTCTCTGCCCTCTGCCCTATCGCATAAATAAAAATGCCATAATTGGAATATAATCTTTAAGTGTAGTACGGAAAAGTTTCAAGGCTTTGGAAACATGCCCTTCTACTGCTTTTATTGAAATGCAAAGTTCTTCGGCTATTTCTTTATTCTTTTTTCCTTCGAACCTGCTGAGTTTGAAAACAGTCCTGCATTGCGGTGGCAATTGGTCCATGGTGGTTTCAATTATTTGTTCGATCTCCATGAATGTGAGCAGTGAGGTATCAAGTACAGTTAAAGCATCAAGGTTCAGAGTCAGTTCCGGTTCATCCACATCAGTCGATTCAAAAAGCTTCTGCTTGTACCGTTGGTCCCGAAGTTTGTACAAACAATTGTTTTTTGCAACAGTAAAAAGATAAGCTCCAAGGTTTGTGTTGTCTGTCAGTGTTAATCTTTTGTTCCAAAGTACCATCAATGTATCCTGGATTATATTTTCAACTATATCTCTGAATGGGACATACTCATGCACGAAATAGAAAAGTCTGGGCACATATCTTTTATAGATGACTTCAAATGCGGCTTCATCGCCATTTCTTATTTTTTCAAATAAACATTTTTCAACATCAGTCATTTTCAAAGGTTGAATTTGGGAAAAGCAAAACTATAAAAATTATTCAAAGAGCTTATTGATGAATCGATTTTTTAATAAGGGTAACCATTTAATAAGGCAAACCAAATAATGAGAAAAATTTATCTTTGAATCATCATAATCTCCTAACCTTCCTAAAGCCTACAGCCTTTAGTCTATAGTCTATTTTTCTTACCTTTGCCCCATGGTCGAATTCTTTCAACATTACGGGTTATTTGGTCTTTTCCTCGCCGGATTGCTTTCCGGGTCTATTTTCCCGTTTAATTCCGAATCCGTTCTTACCTTACTCATCCTTTCAGGATGCAACGCCTTAAGCTGCCTGATTGTGGCAAGCGTCAGCAACATGCTTGGAGGCATCTCG
>JAUZOM010000195.1 GCA_030706465.1 Bacteroidota bacterium
GTTGGCGGTATGGCCAGTAAGGGAATGCGGGCGACTCACCTATCAAGTTACAACAAACTTTGAGGCGGGTTACTGCGCTTTGCATACCACTGAAACCCTTATTGGCTATACCGCGTGTTGAACTAAATCCGCCTACGCGGATAGCTATTTTAAAAGTACCCGATTCTTTTCATATTCAAAGATTAATTCTAAAAAAAATTTGATTATGAGAAAGAAATCGGGTTTAACAATTGTTGAGCAGGCCATCGTGCTTGTTCCTGAGTTTGAAAAAGTTGTCCATAAATTGGAACAACAAGTCACCTTACGTGGCCAAAGTAAAAGTACATTAAATAATTACATTCGTCGCATCGCCTTGTTCGTGGTTCATTTCGGGAAGCTGCCTGAACAGATTGACCCCGAAGAGATAAATGAGTATCTGGCAGCCCTTGCCCGAGATCCCAAATCGCCATCACGCAGCAGATTTAAACAAATGGTTTACGGGCTAAGATACTATTACCGCCTGCTTGGAATGAACAAAAATGCCATTGCCCTGCCTTCGCTGAAAAAGAAGATGAAGCTACCGGCCATTCTGAACCAGCAGAAGCTGAAGGAGCTTTTTGCGGCTCCGACGTTACTCAAACAGAGGGTGGTACTCTCTTTGATCTATTCTGCAGGTTTACGCGGACAGGAAGTGATCAACCTTAAAATATCGGACATTGATTTTGAGTGCAAACAAATACATATACGCCAGAGTAAATATAAGAAAGACCTCATTGGCCCGCTGGCCCAAAGCATGACAATCGGACTTAAAAAATATCTAAAAGCAGAGCACCCTCATGTTTGGCTGTTCAATAGGAAAGAGTCCGATGGCCGTCACAGTGTACGTGGTCTGCGTGATAATCTGAAGAAAACCTCCATTACCAAAAATGTCAATCTGCATTCGTTGCGCCACTCTTATGATACCCACCTTCTCGAACAGGGAGTTAATATCGTTACCCTCAAAGAACTTCTCGGCCATGCCGACATTACCACCACCATGATCTATCTTCATATTGCCCAGTGTCAGGTAGTAAAAGCCCATAGCCCTTTGGATACACTATATAACTATCCCGGAAAATAAGGACAAAATATGAACTCTCCACTGTGGTCAATCTCTTTGGTCCTGCTTTGGCCCAAACGACCAATCTTTCTCCGCTGCAGAAAAAATGCCGGGTAAGTATGTTTTGAAGTAAAAATCCAGAAAGGCTCACTGATAGCAAATTTTATGTTTTTATAGTTAAGCCCTTCCAGATTGATATGTGTTGGTGAGTGTTCGCAATCATGTTTATTTGTTGCAAACACTTTCATGTCATGATACGTTATTTCAACAAATCGTCCACCAAATTGGAAAGCAACTTACCTGCAATTGGATCAGTTATTGCTTTTTCAAGAGACATGGTAGATATTGTTAATGTTCCGTTGTCTTTTATTTTTACTATGGGAAATCCTTTTATGTCTTCCATATATTTCGTACGTTGCTCCATGCTACCATTTATATAGCCATGTATTTTAATCTGCTCAGCCAAAGCTTCAACCTGTGGGCACCGGTTTATTTTAAGTGCAACGTGACATACAGTAGGAACTTCTCTTTGGTTGTTGTTGAAATACCTTAATTCAAGTGGATCTATCCCATTAAATATAGGGGATTCAGGAATTTCCATATTCACAATATCTCCTTCTGTAGGAACAATCCAATCTTTGATATATTCAGGATACATTCCTTTGGATGCATTTTCCGAATTAAGCAATAGTACTTTGCCCCCTTGTGCAATCAACAACCTGATTTGTTTGAGATCTTCTGTAGTGCAATTTTTAGCTTGATCCAAACCAGAAAATATATAAAGATCTCCTTTTGTTTTCAATGCCTGGCTTACCGTAGATACATCCGTGCCATGGATATTTAGATAATCAAACACGTTTTTCATATTGTTAAAATCCACTAACACCACTTTCTTACTGTTAATAGCTAAAGGTTGACTCCATTCCTTTTTAGCAATCAGCACCTTATATTCGTTTTCCGAAACAACCTGATTGTCCTGTATAAGTTTTAGCACCAATTTTGCATCTGTTTTATCAGCTGGCAAATTTGCAGGGATTACAATATTAGGACTTATCCACTCCCGGGTATAATGTTTCACTTCCGGAACAGAACAATTGCCAGAAAATATTACAACACCATCAGAAGAAACCAACTGCCATAAAAGATTTGATGGGGCAAGATCACTACCATCTTCTTTATCGTTCACTACACAAATACGGGTAGGAAGTTTTTCACCAGCATAAAAATGCCTTCCCCATAATTCGGCGCTGACAAGCACGGGTTGTAAAGCTCGCTTCATAGCATAATAAGTAGGGTAGGGTTCTATTAGTTGGGGATCGTAAACATTCCTGAACCAAGTAACTAATGAAAAATGCAAAATTCCTGAAGCCTGATCGTTTGATCTGCGCAACGCTTCGGCCAATTCGCCTGTAATGAATGATTGCACTTCGAGGAAATTTGCCGGATCGCTGTATTCATACGCTAAATCGCCAACCAATGACTGCGGATTTTGATGTACAATGGTATAAAAACGAGTTGGATGGCCTGTTTCGTTGTTGGGATATCCTGTGGACATTTCCTGGCTGATCAAGGGCCTTCCCTCATTATGATTTTTTTTCTGGAATTCTCCGTTAAATTGTCTAAAAAGTGTATAATCGTACCAATTAGGGTATAAATGTATATCATCTACATCGCCATCGTCAATGTCCTTAAAGAAGTCCTTGCCAAACTTTTTTTCATTTCGTTTGTAGTTTGAATCGAAGCAGACTGGTCTTGTTGGATCTATAGTCCGAATTTTCTTAACCACATCAGAAATAATTTTCATTTTCAACTTTGCTTTATCGAGATCAGGTTCGTTGTCATAAAACTTCATTTCGTTGTTTACTGTCCACATCAATAACGATGGGTGATTTCTATATTTTTTGAGAAGTCCCAGAAATTCATCAGCCCACAAATCAATCAATTTCATATCGGGCATAGAGCTGTTAATCATGAGCCATGGCCATGTTCCTTCAAAACTAATACCTATTCCGTTGCGATCGGCAGCATCCATCCATAATTCATTATAAGGAGATGTATGAGTACGCGTAACTTCAATATTACCTGCTTTCATGAGCTGATAAAAACGATCTGCCAGTTCTACACTATTAGGTGCCAGGGCAAAAGGAGTTTGATCAGCTCCACGCAGCCAATAACGCTTTCCATTTAACCAGAGATAACCATTCTTTGATTCAAAAGTGCGAAAGCCTGAACATATTTTGAGATCATCCAGGTTTTTATTATCCGAAGTCAATTTAAATATGAAATCGTAAAGATTAGGTACTTCAGGCGTCCATAATTTCGGTTTCAAATCCTTTATAGAACAGGTGATTTTTTTCTCATCACCAGCATTCACTTCAACTTTTTCCAATAATGTGCCGTTGTATAAAGGAACCTGCGTATTCTTGTCTATAATCGTGGTGGCAAAAGAGAAAGTTTTTTTTACGTTGCTATTATTTTTGATGGTTATTTCAAATTCAGCACCAGTAAGATTTGGCTTGATAAACACATCTGTGATTTTAACAGGATCGGTAATCACCATTTTAACTGGTTGCCAGATACCTGCAGGGTCCCCACCATAAAATCCGTGTGCCAGGTCCTTAAGCATCTTATTGGTTACCGGAACCGTCACAGCAACATCTACAACCTTATCGGCATCTGCAATATCTTTTACATAATCACGAACCACCTTAACGACAACAAGATTTTTGCCAGGCTTGAAAAGTTTAGTACCATCGATTTTGAAATCGCCAAACATACCAATGTGTGATCCGGCATTAGTTCCATTAATCCACACTTCAGCCACTTTAGAAACCGCATCAAAAGCCAGTTCTATATTCTTACCCTTAATATTAGCAGGCAACACAACCCATTGCCTATACCAGGCAGCACCGGTTTTTTTATAATCGAATGTGTAGTTTTCACAGCGGGCCGTTTCCTGCTGAAAATAATTATCCGAAACACCTTTTGCATGAGGGCCAAATGTTTCGCCGTGTAACCAGATACGGATGGGATTCCAAAAACCAGGTACTGTCATGGAATGCCAATCATTATCAGAAACAGAGGGTGAGATAGCTTTGTCCTGGTTTGCCAACTCATATTCGGGCATAAACAACCACTGACCGTCTAATGATATTTCAGTGCGAGAATCAGCAAGATGATTTATTATAACCGGCTTATAGGCTGCCCTTTCTTGAATACGCTTTTTCTCTTTGTCATTATTGCTCATGACAACCGTATATTCATCATTAGCAACATTTTTTAATTGTTTTTCTGATAAAGGAGTTATCGAAAGGTTATCGAATTCATTTTCAATCCAGCTACCGCCGAGAGTGATTTCTCCGGAAGGAGCTAATTGGCTGTTTTTATCAATGACATCAATACGAGGCGATTTTTCATCGTTCAGAAAAACTCTGATTCGATTGTCACAAACCTGGATGCGGAAGTTGTACCATTGCCCAGGTTCAGGATGAAAATGAAGAGCACGAAGGCCAAGAAACTCATCTGTACCCATGTATCCCTGTCGTCCCAGATATAAATCGTTCTGTATTCCGCCTTTTAAACCTATTATATAACGATCGTCACGATTATAGGCTCTGAAACCTGCCCAAATCTGAACTTTCTTCTCATTTTCCGGAGTACGGGCACTAAACCGGATTTCATAATTAGCCCAATTATGTTCTCCAAAACTTGCATAAGCATCTTTTGTTTTAAGAACACCATTCTCAATCTTACAAATGCCTCTACCAGTAATTCGAATTTGTGTGTCCTGTTTGTCGAAATTTTCTTTGAAAGGCATAACCTTTTGAGCTTGTAAACCCATAAACACAAACATAAAAAGCAGAATAAACTTAATGGTATTTTTCATTTTCTTAAATTTCTCCATAGTCTACATTATATATATATATAAAGATGATTCCTAAAAACAAAGCTATTCAATCATGAATTTTCTGGTAATTAAAGGGTAATTACCCTTAAAGGAAATCAAATACATTCCCCTTGCAGATTATTAAGTAAAAGTTCATAATTGGAGGACGTATCAATTCTCTTTTCAATGAGCACCTTACCTTGCATGTTTATGACAGTAGTTAGAACCTCAGGTTCTTTCGTGAAATTCACAAAATTTATCAACAGCTTTTTATCTTTAACAGGATTTGGATAAATATTCATAGGACAGACTGGCATTTTTGCCAGGTATTTTAACGCTGTTGCTTTATAAACCCCTTGGGGGGTTATAAAAATATCATCAATATTACCGCTAAAATCGTCATTTTCAGAAGCTTGGTCATAACCCACCAATATCTTATCCATCGTTTTTCTGATTAACCATTGGCCTATGTTGCAAACATTTTCTGTCCAGGCATTAACAGTACCTCTGCCTTGCGAAGGGACCATTGATAGTCCGGAGATATCTTTGGCATCGGTATCTATTAACCTTGTACCGTCTGTCATTAATAGATCAACTGAAACAAATCTCCCATTATTATTTAATGGATAATTCCAGAAGGTAAGTTTTGTGTCGGAATAAACCGGAAAATTAACATCAAACACATTAAAATAACAATAAGATTCAGTAGTAGAATTATCCCTTCCACTATATTTCAAAGAATAAGCACCTGTCCTACTCACTTCTTTATTTACCAAACTGCAATGTGGAACAGAGGTGCCACCATAACCTACAACATTTTTAATTGTAGCCATTTGATCAGACCAGGTAGGAACAGCATCGTAATTAACTTCCATGCTAGTTCTGAAAAATACCGGGCCTAACGAATAAGAAACAGGAACATTTGTATGATAATTATCAGCACCAGACGGACTGTTAAAGCGGCCAACAGCCCAGGGAGAAATCATATCAAATGCATTATTTACATTAATATAGTCAGCCCAGGAATCTCCTGTTCCTATGCGCCAATATGTAGGCATACCACCAATTACATAGTATCCTTTTCCTTTTAACCAATAAATAAGGTTTAAACTGGTTATTGGCAAATCCGGCCTGCTGTTCAAACCAAATTCCCAGATACAGATCACAGGTTTCCCATTTTCATGAGCATAATAAGAAGAAGATGTTAACTTATAACTTTCGAGCCGGAGCAAATCATTACAAAAAGTAGCCGAATCAGACGCACTCATATCATATATGATATAAAAAACACGTTGGTATTTTTCCGCAACCTTTCTTACTCGCATGGCAATACTATCCCGATTTTTCACGAGCACACCATCGTTGGGGAGGAATTTCTGAACCCCTACGCCGTCAATCTCATATTGTTTCATCCACTCAAAATGCTTTTCAATTACATCTTGCTTATAAGATGAAAAAAGGAGAGAAGGTTGGCCATCACCCAGATTATCAAAGGCAGTTTGAAAAAGACTCGTTGAATTATAATCAGATATGTCCGGGTACAATTCAAAACTCAGGTGACCAGGTGCAGGCAACCCATTATTGGATTTATAGGTACCTGCGGCCCAATGTACCCAACGCTCTACAGCAGAGCCATCGCCATAACAATTGAACCAGCCATGATAACCACACATAACTTTGCCTGTTACGGAATTATCCTTAGTAATCAGCAAGTTAGTAAAAAAACAAATAAAAATGGATACAAAACCCCTTTTTCTCATAATTATCGTCAGGCAATCATAAATTGCAATTTGTGATGCAATAATAACTTTAAGGGCTTAACATTTGTAATAATTTTTTATTAATAGTCGATTAATGACAGAAAAATTGAAAATTTAAAAAAGAAGTATGCTATCCTAAACTATAATCATTCCTATTAAGCTAAAATATTTTTTCGTTTTTATTTGTTTTTTTAGTTTGTGTGGCTCCTATATTAAAACGGACTAACAGTAAGATAATCAATATTTACTTCACCAGTGCCGCCAGTAATCTTTATGGTGTTGGTTGCACCGGCATTAAGAGGAACTGTAAGATAGGTGTGGCCAGTATAATGATCCAAGCCTCCGGTAGATAATGTATTCAGAAACGAATAATCAACATTATTTACTGTTAATCTTATTTTTGCATTAGCAACCCCAGCATGACAGATATCTATAGTAGTTCGGCCGCTCTTGCTAGCTTTTACTTTGTTAAATTGTAAATAA
>JAUZOM010000196.1 GCA_030706465.1 Bacteroidota bacterium
AATTGGATGCGTAAATTTGGAGTCACAAAACCGAATGGGAGGTCTCCAATGGATGCACACAAAAAACAAACCGACAAAGACTACTCGCTTGAATTAAAAATTAAGCGACTTGAAGAAGAACTCAAGCGAGAACAACTTCGAACTACAGCACTTAATACGATGATTGATATTGCCGAACGCGAGCTTAAAATCGACATCAGAAAAAAATCTGGAGCCAAACGGTAACAGAGCTGCGCACAATAAGTTCCAATTTTGACATGGATACCTTGTGCGACCTGTTTGGTCGAAGTAGGCAGGCCTACTATCAGCGAAATAAATACAACTATAAGGAAGAAGTGAAAGAAGAGATTTTACTTCAATTAGTTGAAAAACAGAGAGAATTAATGCCCAAGGTAGGTGGACGCAAGTTGCTGGGACTTATTCAGCCCAGGCTACCGACAGAGCTAAATGTTGGTAGAGATAGTTTCTTTGATTTCTTGCGTCGGCATGGATTATTGGTGGGAAAGCGCCGAAGGAGAGTTAAAACCACTTACAGTAACCATTGGTTGCATAAGTATCCAAACCTGATAAAAGAGTTTGTGCCAACAAAAGCGAATCAGTTGTGGGTAAGCGATATTACCTATATTGAAACAGCGGAAGGATTCGTTTATCTGAACCTGGTGACCGATGCTTATTCCCGAAAAATTGTTGGTTGGGCTATTGGAGCAACATTAGAAGCTAGCTATACGATCGAAGCTGTAACTATGGCATTAGCTCAATTGCCCAGGAAAACGGAAGGATTGATTCATCACTCCGACAGAGGAGTTCAGTATTGTTGTCATGATTACGTGAAGAAACTCAACAAAAATCAGGTTCAAATCAGCATGACAGAGAATGGAGATCCCCGCGAAAATGCAATAGCAGAGCGGGTTAATGGTATTTTAAAAGACGAATGGTTAAATCAAATGAAACTGGTTTCGCTTGAACAGGCTATCATAGAGTTGAAGCGAATCATTATGATTTATAACTATCATCGTCCACATGCCAGTTTGGATATGAGGACTCCCGAAATTGCTCATAAACAATCTGGCGAGTTGAAAAAACATTGGAAAACTTATTATCAAAAAACTTCTAAATCAACTAGTTGAAAAAGGTTTTTCAAGGCATAAATAGCTCTTAATTGTCAGAAAAAAGGATTGCTGAAAAACAACTATCCCATTTTGCTGACGTATTTGTCGCTAATCATATTTATTCCTTGATAGGTTGCTCCTCAGCAGAGCCTAACTCCGCTTCTATATGATGGCTCAATGATAAAAATTAATTGTTAAGTAAATACAGGATTATTAATCAAAAACTGTAAACAAATTTCAGGACGATACACTAACTGAACCCTAACTGAACCCTATCTGAACCCTATCTGAACCCTATCTGAACCCTATCCGAACCCTATCCAAAGTTCCTCTACACTGCGAACCGATGGCGGATCGCCTCCGGCGAAGCATTCTTTAGACGAGACCGTAACCTGAATTAAAAATAGAGAATCGAACCCGAAACAAGCCATAGCATCTTCTATTTCTCTATTTGGTGTCCTTTTGGCATATTATTCAAATAAACAGCTACTTATAACCCAGTTAAAGTACTACAAAAACCGAATAAATATCCATCTCAATACCGGCATACCGGCATCTTCGATTTGTGTGAATTTGCGTCATTTGTGTCATTTGCGTTCTGTATTTTTGGTTCTGGCTTGTCCAGGTTACGTAATATTAAGGGCAAACGGAAAATTATTTATTACTACTTTACTAAATTAAAACAAATAATTCAAACCACAATAGTCACATTAGGACACAAAAACAAAATAAAAAAGGACACAATAAGCAACTATCGATCTGTATTTTAAGATTAAAACTCAGGAAGATGGCTGAAAACATTAATTCTATTGTGAACCAGTGTGTCTATCGGGGTTCGTTCTTTATTTTGGCAAAGTAGAATTATGAACCGGCAGAAAAGTAGTTGTTGATTCTTTCCGTAGAATCGATGGAATAACGATGAAATTGATGGATTTTTCAGGATAGGAATAATGAAAAACCGTCAGCTTCCTTTTGCAATTCAACTGAGTTTAAGTATATTTGTCGAAATTACGTTTTGTGAATGATTTTTAAGATATAATCTCCAAAAGTGTATTTATGAATAGTTTCGAGACAGACACTCAAATTTCAACTTTTCCTTCCCTTCAACATCTGAATTCGGTTTTACAATTGCTTCCTACTTCGGCTTTAATTATTGATTTAAAAGGCAATATACACGCAATAAACCAACAGGCAATCCAATTCTTTCGGGGAACCTCACAAGCGGTTTGGTTTGAAAATGCAACGATTGGTTCGTTAGTCCTGGATTTGCAACGATCGCTGGATTTAATCGAAGAAATCAGTCTCAAGAAGGAATTTACAGAAAAAAAAATACTGTTCCGAAAGTTTGATAAAAGCGTTGCCTGCGTAAATTTATTTGCCCGGTCGTTCAATGTTGAACCCTGCTATATACTGATCCAATTCACGGATATCTCGCAAAAAACAAAAGTTTTACTTTCCGAATTGGTTCGCACATTGCGTCAAGAGGTGATAGCATTAAAACCGTACTTAAACAAACCCGGAAAAGAGCTGCTGGAAAAAATACTGAATAAAAACACCTTAGAAGAAAGTTGGCATGATCGTAGCAACCTGGAAAGTCAGATTGAAGTCATCCGCAAAAATAGAATTGCATCTATAATCCAGCTATTCCCTCAACTTACCAATGCAGAAATAACACTTTGCGGTTTTCTTTCACTTAAAATGACGATCGACGAAATTGCTTGTATTACCGGTAAAACATCAAATTCACTCCATGTTTCCTTTCATCGTCTATTAAAAAAGACAAGCTTTTCAACGGGAAAAGAACTTCTCCGAAAATTAGAATCGATGGGGTAAAAAGGACATCATTCTCATGCTATCCGGTCCGGACAAGTATGTTAATTTAATATCTATATGGTTAATTAAGCTTAAATATAACATTGTAATGTTATATTTCATGCATTCAGGCTGCTTTAATCGGTCATAATCCAGCCTTTCCATGCTTGATCGGCCGGAGCATTTATTACAACGGTAGCATTAATTTCCATCCGCCTGCGAGGTCCGCCCATCCAGTCACACCCTAACGATTTAGTAGCACAATTCCATTGCCGTACTTTCATACAGATCAACCGACAAATTCGCCTGCTCAGGCAGAACACCTCCCTGAAATATGATCCGGTGCATGATTCATCGGATAACTCCGGAAAGATGGTGGCAATAACTACTACAAAACAAAACCTTCCGGTAAATTGATAAATATTATTACATTTGTTTGGTTATTTTTAGGAGAATAGCTAATCCCGATTTCTCATCATTAAACATCCACCATTATGACCACATTCACTACCCCGAAAAAAAATAATCATCCTGCTTGTCTTGTCTATACAAAGTTTCTGATAACTTTAATTTTATTGTTGTCTCTTACGACCCTGCAAGCCGCCACCTATTATTCGAGAGCTTCCGGAAACTGGAACACAAACACCACCTGGTCATTAACCTCCGGTGGGGCAGCCGTCGGGTCGGGAGTCTATCCGGTGGCCGGCGATGTGGCCATTATCCAGGGAGGTTTCACGGTATCCATCAGTGCGAATGCAGCATGTGCCACTTTACAGGTCGGGAATTCAGGAAGCGGGATATTAAGTTTTGGGACAACAACAAGTATCACTTTAAATACAACAGGCAACGTAACCGTTAATTCAGGGAGTTCAATTACATCTACGACGAACGGAAATCAGGCTCATACTTTTACCATTGGCGGGAATATTAATTGTGCAGGAACCTGGGATATGTATGGCAATAACAGCACCGACGATATAAATGTCATTTTAAACGGCACCTTCCAAACAATAAGTGGTGCAGGTACTTTTGGTTGGAATAGCCTGACGGTAAACAGTGGAAGTATCACCACAGTAACTTCTACAAAATCCCAAACGGTTTATGGGAACCTAACCATCACCGGGACTCTTGACATTGGAACCACAACTTTCAACAGGTCATCATCCGGCGGAACATTAACGGTGAGTGGTAAAATGTTACTGGGAAGCAATACCGGAGGACAAACCGGAAGTAATTTTCCAACTAACTTTTCCACCCAAACTTTAAGCGGCGGAACTGTCGTCTATAATTATGCCGGAGCTCAAACCGTTTATGCAACACCAAGCTATACCAATCTGACCCTGTCGGGCAGCGGTATAAAGACAATAACCGGCGCAAAGGTAAACGGCATTCTATCCATGGAAGGTACCGCTACCACCACAGGAACCCCGACGTACGGAAGCGCGGCTACCCTGCAATACAATACGGCAACACCCCTTACAGCCGGTTCGGAATGGGTCACACCGTTTGCAGGTACCGGCGGGGTGATCATAACAAATACAGGCGCCATAACGATGAATGCTGCTAAAGTTTTTAATGCATCCGTGCCACTTACTATCAACACGAATGCTTCGCTGGCAACGAATAATTTTCAGGTAACCTTTGGCGGAAACTTCACCAATGCCGGTACTTTCACCGCCGGCAGTTCAGCCGTCGTAATTACCAATACCATGAGTGCACAGAGCATTTCGGGGTTCACAACTACCGGCAATGTCTCCATGACAAAAACCGGCGGAACGGCTACCCTGCAAGGCAATGTGTCCGCTACCAGCCTGATCATAAACGGAACCGGCGGAACCCTGACCCTTGGTACCGGACTAACACATACTTTTTCCGGCTTAATCACCCTGACAGCCGGTTCCTTGAACGGAGGTTCGAGTACCCTCAATGAAAACGCCACCAGTACCACCGCATGGAGCGGGACAGGCAGTCTTTTCACGGCCGGAACAGGAACCGTCAATTTTGGAGGTACCACACAAACTATTTCTGCTACGGGTACCACCACCTTCACAAACCTGACTTTTTCAAATTCAGGTGTAAAAACAATTTCGAATACCGTTGTTGTAAATGGTGTTTTATCCATGGAAGGGACGGCAACCGCAACAGTGAGCGGAACGTTGACGTATGGCAGTTCAGCCACCCTGCAATACAAAGGAAGTAGTGCACAAACCACCGGGAACGAATTTGTATCTCCTTTCACCGGGAACGGCGGGGTGAAGATCAATAATTCCAATGGGGTTACATTGGGTTCGGCCAGAAGTGTGGGTTCAAATCCATTTACCATTGGTAATTTGGTATCGAACAGCCTGTTTAATGATGGAGGTTTCCAACTCACAGCGGCCGGCACCCTGAACCTCACTTCGGGGACATACAGTGTGAAATACAGCAGTTTTCCTGCATTTACAACAACCAATATTGCCACCGGTACCACCGTAGACTATTCAGCCACAGCCAGTCAAACCGTTAAGGGGATTACTTATAGCAATTTAAACATTAGCGGGACCGGTAATAATTCAAAAGTATCGGATGGAAATATTACTGTGAATGGCATATTGAATCTGAGCAGTGCCAATGCCTCGGCGACCCAGGGCTGCCTGGACATGGGAACGAATAGCCTGAATATGGGAGCCGCCGCTACCACCACCGGAACCGGTGATGTGACCGGAATAGTAACCCGGACTTCATTTGCGGTTAACACACCCTATAGCTTTGGAAATCAATTTACCACATTAAACATGGCAGCGGGCGGGACATTACCGGGTTCCGTGAGTGTTAAAGTTGTATTGTCTGCGGCGCATACCTGGAAGGCAAATTCAATCAACCGGTATTATGATATAATTCAAACGGGCGGAAGTTCAGCCACTTTAGTAACGATTAACCTGCATTACCTGCCGGGCGAACTGAACGGAGCTACCGAAGGAAATCTGGATTTGTTTGATTATCATGTAAGCCAGACGCTACAAGTAGATGACCATGGACGTTCTAACTTTAGCACGACCGACAAATGGGTCGGAACAACGAACCGGCCCCTGACCTATATTGCTCCACAAAGTGCTTTTCCAAGCAAATACTGGACACTCGGCACTTCCACCACGCCAAGTTTTACCTGGCTGGGAGCTAACAGTTCCGATTGGACCGATGCCAGTAATTGGGTCGGGAATGTCCCCGGTCCATCGGATGCCGTGGTTATACCGGATGCCGGTACCACCAACTATGACCCATCCCTGCCTGCCAGTGTTACGATCGGTTCGATAAACATACAGGCCGGAGGTATTTTAAATGATGGCGGAGGTAGTGCCCTGACAATTACGGGTGGAGTGGGTGCCTGGAATGACCTGGGCACATTTAATGCCGGAACCAGTACCGTTATTTTCACCAGTGCCTCAGCAACCATGGCCAATTCAACCAACTTTTACAACGTTACGGTGGACAACGGGGGCAACCTGACTTTAGGAACCAATAATGTCATGAGAATAGGCGGAACCCTGTCATTATCTTCCACCGGGGTTTTAAATGCAGCCGACACCCACAATACCGTTGAATACAACGGAAGTAACCAAACGGTTATTTATCCCAACGGATCGACATCTGGCTATTCCTATCTGATATTAAGCGGCAGCGGGACCAAAACAATGCCGGCTTCCCCATTAAACATTTCCGGCGACCTGGTAATGAGCGGGACAGCTTCTGTCACGGCATTAAACACCCTCAATATTGCAGGAAATGTGACCTTAGGTTCTGGAACTGTTTTTGCTGCTTCCTCATTCACACATACGGTATCGGGAAACTGGACCAACAATGGAGCTACCTTTACGCCCGGCACCGGTACTATCACCTTTAACGGGACTTCAGCAGCCCAGTCCATTAATGGAACTTCGGCGAGCCAAACGTTTAACAATATAATCATAAATAAAGCATCCCAATTATTGAATGTAGGGGGAAGCACCACTTCGTTGTCTGTGAATAACCTGACTGAAACAAGTGGCAGTTTTACGGCTCCCGCAACCTTGGTCATCAATGGGAATGTCACCATCACAGCCGGTACTTTCACGGCAGGATCGGCTACCTCGACAATTATGGGAAATGTCACGCTGGCAGCTGGCAGCTATATCGCCGGAACAACAACGAACCTGCTTGGAAACTGGAACAACAACGGTGCTACCTTAATAGCCGGAACCGGTGCCTTTAATTTTAACGGGTCTTCACCACAGACGCTTGGTGGAACAACGTC
>JAUZOM010000197.1 GCA_030706465.1 Bacteroidota bacterium
GTGGGAAGATCATATCTGGGAAGATGCGTCCGGTATTATGACCTGGATGAGCCAGTCGGCCTATCCTTCCATGGTGTGGCAAACCTATGACTATTATTATGACCTGACCGGTGCTTACTGGGGTGCCAAATCAGCCTGCGAACCAATTCACATTCAATGGAATCCTCTGAATAATTCGGTTAAAGTTATCAATACATCCCGAAAGGATCAGGAAAATCTGAAAGCAGAAATCTCCATACTAAATTTAGATGGGAAAATTGTGAAAGCGTATAGTGAAAATGTAACGTTAAATTCATCATCCAATACGGCAACCCAATGTTTTATTATTCCGTTTAATAAAGACCAGGAAAATATTGCCTTGAATAAGACGGTAATAGCATCCTCAACCGATCAGGGAAGTGCCGGATTAGTTGCAGATGGAAATAATGATACCCGTTGGTCGAGCAGATCGACCGATGATGAATGGATCTGTGTAGATTTGGGGAAAATTGAAAATGTAAATGGGGTAGGATTGAACTGGGAATCAGCTTATGCAAAGAAATATAAGATTCAGGTTTCCACCGATATGAAAGTGTGGAGGACTGTTTATTCAACAACCGATGGACGCGAAGGGAAGATTCATATTGATTTCGAGGACCAAAAGGTTCAATATGTCAGAATGCAGGGAATTGAAAGAGCGACATGGTATGGGTATTCATTATGGGATTTTGAGGTTTACGGAGCTATACCTCAACAGAACGGATTGACTGATGTACATTTTATCCGGTTGAAGTTGAAGGATGCGGATGGAAAACTATTGAGTGAAAACTTCTATTGGAGAGGAAACGACAACAAAGATTTTACCGCATTGAATAGTTTACCGGCTGTAAATCTGAAGTCGTCGGTAAAGATATCAAGAGTTGCCGGCAAGTATAAGATAGACGCTAAGATCAATAATCCGACTGCAACAGTAGCTTTTGGTATCTGGGTACAACTGATTAATTCCGGAACACGGGAACGTATCTTACCTGCATTGGTAAACGACAACTACTTTACGCTATTTCCAGGAGAAAAGAAAGATTTTCAGGCTGAATTTGACGAAAATCTATTGAAAGAGGGCGAAGTGCCTGCATTGCAAATAGAGCCCTATAATAATTTGAAAAAATAATGGCTGTGAAGAAGATCATTCTATATATCAGTTGCCTGTTTCTGATACCAGTAGCAGGCAACTCACAAAGTTACAAACTGTCCTCTCCGGACAAAAAAGTGGAACTCACGATTGAAAATGATTCTGTTCTGGGCTATTCGCTCGTTTATCAAGGGAAAAAGGTAACCCGGAGGTCTACCCTGGGAATGATACTTAATTCAGGAAAACGATGGGGTTACAGGGACAAGGTGATAAGCAAAACCGCTAGAAAGGAAAACAGTGTTGTCAAGCTGGTAACCGGGAATTTTAGGGAGATAAATAACGTATACAATGAATTGAAACTCAATTTTGATGCGGGATATTCGGTTTATTTCAGGTTGTATAACGAAGGGATGGCTTACCGGTTTGAAGGTGATGGAAGGGCTTTGGATTCGATAACGGTAACGAAAGAAAAAGCCGATTTCCGTTTATTGGATGATCCTGCAGTGATATTCCCGGAAACCAATAATTTTACAGCCTGGGAGTTAAGTCATAAACTTTACAGCGCTGTTTCTAAGATTGAAAACGGAAAATATGGCATAACACCGGTATTGTTTGATAATAAAAAGCAGGGATTGAAAGTGGTAATTGCCGAATCGGACCTGAATAATTATCCAGGTATGTATTTACAAAAGCAGGATGCCTCTATGAATGGATTTTGGGCATTGTACCCCAAAGAGGTTGTGATGGGAAGCTGGGGAAATTTTGTGACAGTGGTGAAAGAACGGACCAACTTCATTACTCGTACTGCCGGGAATCACACATTCCCCTGGAGAATAATGATTGTTTCGGATGACGACCGCCAGTTATTAACCAATAATATGATTTACTTGCTGGCTAAACCCCAACAAATAGAGAATACAGGTTGGATAAAGCCGGGAAAGGCAACCTGGGAATGGTGGCATTGTGCTATTTTGGAAAAAGCGCCTTTCGAGAGCGGGCCTCATAAACTGTCAACCCAACTGTATAAGTACTATATTGATTTTGCCTCTGAAAATAAATTGGAATATTTGTTGATAGATGCCGGTTGGTCCAATTTGTTTAAACCAAACGAATTAAATCCAAAAGTAGATGTAAAGGAAATAATCCGATACGGTAAAGAGAAAAAGGTAGGCGTCTTTCTTTGGACTGTGGCTTCCACGCTAATGAAATACCCGCACAAGTATCTCGACTCGATAAGCAGCTGGGGAGCAGCTGGAGTTAAGATTGATTTTTTCGACCGCGATGATGCACTAATTATGCCGCAGTATGAAGAGTTGGCAAAGGCCTGTGCAGAACGGAAGTTACTGGTTGATTTTCATGGTTGCAGCAAGCCCACCGGTTTGAACAGGGCTTATCCGAATATTCTCTCGTATGAAGCAGTGCGCGGGATGGAATGTTCAAAATGGGATACCTCCACAAACCCCGATTACAGGCTTCAGTTTATTTTTAGCAGGATGCTGGCGGGACCGATTGATTATACGCCCGGCTCCATGCGAAATTCTACATTGAAAAATTTTAAACCGATTGATCCCGGATTACCCATGAGCCTTGGCACACGTTGCCAGGAACTGGCAGAATATGTTGTTATTAACAGTTCCTTGGTTATGCTTGCCGATTCACCGGATGAGTACCGCAAATATCCGGACATCCTCCAGTATTTATCGGATGTACCTGCAACGTGGGATGATACAAAAGTGCTTTCTGCCAAAGTAGGCGAATATGCTGTGGTAGCAAAACGAAAAGGGAAGAAATGGTATGTTGCCGGGATGAATGCCTGGGGTGAACGAAAGTTGAACGTCGATCTATCATTCCTTGGAAAGAATAAAGAGTTAGATGTACAGCTGTTTACGGATACCGACAAAAGTAATGAAGATGCGAATCAATATCAGTACAAGAAGCTAACGATCAATAAATCAAAATCCTGTGAAATGTATATGTCATCTGGAGGTGGTTTTGTTGCCATAGTAACCTTAAGATAATTCGAACAAACTCTTCATCTCAGTTTGATATTCATGTGTTTATGTTAAATTCATAGAATTTTAAAGAAGAATAAATTGGGTGTTCTTGATTGATTTAAGTAATAAAACCTAAAATCTATCGAAGTATTATTTTTAGGTCCAGAATATTTTGAAAGTCTGTAAGTAAATTGTATTTTTGAACAATTTTCATACAGGCTTTCGTGTATATTTCTTATTTATGGCAAAAAAAGAAGGGTTTAAAGGAGAAAGATCGATAATCGTTCCGGCTTCAATTATTCAGAATCTGAAAACTGATTTTTTCGGGAAAGATCTTCATATCACGCATATAGGATATTATCCTCAGGCATCCCTTCATTTTAGAGAGCGTAAAAAAGAAGAGGTAAATCAATTTATACTTATTTATTGTATCGAAGGCGAAGGCTGGTTTGAACTGGATGGTAAAAGGGAACAGGTGATTCCACATCAGTTCTTTATTTTGCCTAAAGGGAAAGAACATAAGTACGGGAGTAGCCGCTCAAAACCCTGGACTATTTATTGGATGCATTTCGATGGAGAAAAAGCAGCATTTTTTGCTGATGGTTTTGATCATCCTACAGATATCTCGCCTAATTCAAATTCCAGGATACAGGAACGGCTTCAACTTTTTGAAGAGATTTTTAACACGTTGAGTAAGAGTTTGAGCATGAATAACATCTATTATTCTATTACCAGCCTGTTTCATTTTTTGGGTTCAATGAAATTTTTAGGGGAGTACCGCGATAGTATCGAGCTTTCTTCAAAGAAAAATGATGTAATTGATGATGTAATTCACTTTATGCACGAAAATATCGAACAGAAGCTCACGTTGGCCGATATAGCCGGACAAGCCGGATTGTCGACATCGCATTTATCCCTGCTATTTCATAAAAAGACTTCTTATTCCCCCCTCCAATATCTTAACCATCTCAGGATTCAAAAAGCCTGTCAGTTTTTGGATTTTACAGATATGAAAATTAATCAAATCAGTCCAAAGGTCGGTTTTGAAGACGCGCTGTATTTTACCCGGATTTTTACAAAGAATATGGGTATTTCTCCCTCCGAATACAGGATTCAAAAGAAAGGTTAACCCCTCTCATTCTAACCGGACTCTATCCGGAACCAAATAACGGTAGGGAAATCTTCATCTTCTTCCAATAAAGTGGAATACTTCTTTTTATCGTAAGATCATCCATATAATAAGTAGATTGTTCTATTGTTCTGTTTCTTGAATATTCTGTTCTTTGTGAATAAATGTAGTTTAGTTTCAAACGACAAACAGAGGTTACAAAATTCATCTATAATCGATTGATACGTTATTAAAAACCCATAAATTCACAGCGATAAAACATGTATCTATTAAAGAAAATTATTTTACTAGCCTTTCTACTCAATGGATTTGAATCTTTTGCCAATATAAATGAAAATATTGTCATCTCAACAGCCAGCAATGCTTTGGTGTTTAAAGTTGATAAAAATAAAAAACTCAGACAATGTTATTACGGTGGTAAATTAAATTCATCCGATTATTCATCAATTCAAATTTCTACGATCGATGCTTTCCCGACTTTTGGAACCTCTTATATAAACGAAGCCGCCTTAAGAGCTGTTCATGCTGATGGAAATACATCCACTGAACTTGTATATGACAGTTTTACAACCGAAAAAGAAGGTGATAGCGTTGAATTAACGACTATTTTGTTGAAAGATGTATATTTTCCCTTTCAGGTGAAACTTTGCTTTAAAGCTTACCAGAAAGAGAACGTTATCGAACAATGGTCGGAAATTAGGCATACCGAGAAAAAACCGGTAATGTTGTACAATTTTGCTTCTTCTCATTTGGCTTTCTCTAACACAAACTATTATTTGACTCAATTTTACGGAAATTGGGCAGAAGAAATGAAAATGGAAGAGGTGAAATTGACACGGGGAGTAAAAGTATTGGACTCAAAACTTGGCGTTAGATCGGACCAATTTGCTCATGCTTGTTTTATGTTGTCATTAAATGCCGAATCGCAGGAAAATGCCGGTGATGTTATAGGAGGTACATTGGCATGGCCGGGAAGTTGGAATATTACTTTCGATGTTGATCAACAGAATAGTCTTCATGTCATCCCGGGGATTAACGCCTATGCGTCCCAGTATAAACTGAAACCCAATACCGTATTTAAAACCCCTTCATTCCTGTATACTTATTCGTCAGAAGGAACGGGAACTGTTAGCCGGAACTTTCATCGTTGGGCAAAAAAGTATGGAATCTACCGGGGAGAAAAAACAAGGACTACACTTTTAAATAATTGGGAAGCAACCTACTTTAACTTCAATGAGGATGTCCTTTCGAAGATTATCAAAGATGCTTCCGATATGGGATTCGAACTATTCTTGCTCGATGATGGTTGGTTTGGCGAGAAGTATCCGAGGAATGATGATACCCAGGGATTGGGAGATTGGATGGTGAACAGGAAAAAACTGCCCGACGGCATTGGTTATCTGATTAATGAATCGAATAAGAATAATATTAAATTCGGAATCTGGCTGGAACCTGAAATGGTAAATCCCAAAAGTGAATTGTATGAAAAACATCCTGATTGGGTGATCGGGCAACCTAACCGGGCACTCGACTTACAACGGAATCAGCTTATTCTTGATTTGTCGAATCCTAAAGTACAAGAATATGTATTTTCGGTCATTGACAAGACACTCTCTGAAAATCCAGGCATTGCTTATGTTAAATGGGATTGCAACCGCTACATGACGAACTCAGGCTCTTATTTTCTTTCTGCAGAAAATCAATCGCATTTATTTATTGACTACGTTCATGGCTTGTTTAACGTTTTGAATAGAGTACGGGCAAAATATAAAGATATTTCCATGATGTTGTGTTCCGGTGGCGGCGGCCGGATTGATTATGCGACCTTACCCTATTTTGATGAATTTTGGATTACTGATAACACCGATGCGCTGGATAGAATATTTATTCAATGGGGAACGACACAGTTTTTCCCGGCAATGGCTCTTGCAAGTCACGTTTCAGTTGTGCCAAATGGCATAACCGGACGTTCTGAACCGTTAAAGTTTCGTTTTGACGTAGCAATGTCAGCAAAGCTGGGTATGGATTTGCAACCAAAGGATATGAGCCCAGATGACAAAGAATTTTCTAAGAAAGCAATTCAGGAGTATTATGGCATTCGGGGTATAGTTCAGTTTGGCGATTTATATCGTTTGCTTTCTCCCTATACGAATGCCCGCACAGCATTGATGTATGTTTCAGAAAATAAGAATGAAGCAATCGTATTTACATATCTGTTGAAAAAAGCAATTGCGGGAAATAACCAACCATTGGTTCTTAACGGATTAGATCCTAAGAAAATGTACGCAGTATCTGAAATCAATAGGGATCCAAAATCATATTCATGGTTTTCACCACTGGAAGGGCAAATATTTACAGGCGAATTCCTTATGAAATATGGATTGCGGTTTGCAATGTATAACGAATATGATAGTAAAATTATTAAACTGACGGTTCGGGAATAGGCCGTAAAAGTAAAAAGATCGTCCATTCGATTCTGTTAGTTATACCGGATGGGTTGTGGAAAACAGATAATTCTACTATTAAATGTCAATGGAATTCGACTTTTTAGTATCAACCTCCTCTTTAGGGCAAATGCCCCGTTAGGCTCCTCTGTTGAAGGACTCGTAAATTCTTCTGGGGCAAGCCATCTGCAGGTCATGTTTTTATTTCAGTTTACGTTTTGTCTAAGCAACGAAAAACGAATCCCTTCCGTCATTCGTTTTTCGTATAGAGAGTATTTATTGAGGGTTCCGAGAGGATTAGGAGAGGTGCGCCTTCCGAATCTTCTCGGAACTCCCTTCGAAATTACTTCTCAAACAGAAGCCGTTGGAGGAGAATTATAGTAAAGAAAGAAAATGAGATCAGAATACCCCTGTCCCTTGACAGAAATTAATTTTTGATTGCTGATCTGTTCTTTCGGGGTTATTCAGATCTGTTTCTACAA
>JAUZOM010000198.1 GCA_030706465.1 Bacteroidota bacterium
AAGAGCCAGGAAGTGACGGTATGAATGGCTAAGGCCACCGGGATAATAAAGATTGCCAATGCACGGGTCGATCGGGTAATGATCTTTTGTTGTTCGGGGGAACCATTCCAGTTAAGCGATAATGCTTTGTAGATGTCCCGTTGAATTTTAGGCGCTTTAACCAGTTTGTCATAACAGATCTTTAAATCCGGGATAAGCGGCAAATACAGGAGCAAGGCACTTATAACCACGTAAATCGACACCACGGTGATATCCCAGACGATGGGCGATTGAATCCGGCCATGAATAACCACATACAACAGCCTGTCCGGACGCCCCATATCCGATATGATGACCAACCCGGCCACTGCAGCAAAGGCCAGTGCTATGATTTCTGCAATCCTGGCCAGCGGGGAAGCCCATTTTACACCCGTCAATCCAAGCACGGCACTGATCAACATCCCGATTAAACTCGTAGCCACAAAGAATACAAAGTTGGAGATATACATTCCCCAGGAAACGTAATCCCGGATTCCGGCTACTCCCAACCCGTTTTTTAATTGTAAAGTATAGGCATAAAGACATAGGACTAATGATACTCCTAATATGCCCATCCAAGCTATAAAAGCTTTATTCAACCGGATAGGACGAAGCAGGTCGGCAGTGATTTTATCGTATTTCGTGGGATTTGACATAATGAACTGATTTATAGTTGGAATACTACCCCATCTCCTAAAAAAGGAACAAGTTAGTTTCTTATTATGTTAAATATCTGCAAAGTTAAGTCTATTGTCTTGACTCTTGGTTTCCGGTTCCTGGCTCAACCTTCCACCTGCTTTTCCGCTTCGGGTTTATCTTTCTCCTGGAACGGATATTCCTTGCCCTTTGGAGGCAGGTAATACACCCGGGGTTTTGTTCCCAGCTCCGGCATTAACTGGTATCCCCCGTTATCAGCCAGCAGTTTCCGGAAGCGGACTGTTTCCTTGGTAGTCCCGTTGGTTACCGCATCTTCGTTCTCGTCCCCAAAATAAAACACTCCATTCGGACAAGCCGATACACAATACGGCAGTTTTCCTTCCCGCAACCGGTCGGCGCTAAACAGGCATTTGGTAATGGTTCCTTTTCGTTGGGGAACATTCAGTTCAACGTTATAGGTTAAGTCCTTATCTTCATCATCATGCAAGGGCTTGGTCCAGTTCAGGTACCGGGCACTGTACGGGCAAGCGGCAATGCAAAAGCGGCAGCCAATGCACCGTTCGTTATCTATTAATACAATTCCATCGGGACGTTTATAGGTGGCATCTACCGGACATACGGCCACACAGGGTGGATTATCGCAATGCTGGCAAGGTTTGGGCATATAAAACGGTGGGGTATTCCTGGACTCCTGCATTTTCAACGTGTTGATATGCGATTGCTCCGGCCGTAAATGGTGGGCACCCTGGCAGGCAGCCATACATTTTTGGGCATTCTTGCATTTGGAAAGGTCAATCACCATCACCCAACGCTTGCCGGGGATTCCTTCCCGCCCTTCTTTCTGTAGATAGGTAAGAATTTCTTTTTTCGATTTTACTACCCGGGTAGTATCTTTTTTTTCAATCTCAATCAGCTCGTTTTCAGCGGTCAGCACCTTTATTCTGTCGATCTGTTTTTTTCTTTTGTCATAATTAATCCCGGCAAATATCGCTGAACCGCCAATCAGAGTACCTACGCCGACATATCCAAGATCTTGTAAGAACTCTCTTCGCGTTTTCTTTTTGGGTTTTTCTTCTTTTTCACTCATTTTACCGGAATTAATATTAGTAAACAGAAATAGTTTGATTCAAAGATAAAACCGACTAATACAAATTAATTCGAGGATGAATCGGTTTGAAACTCAAATCTGACAAAACACAAAACTCAGGTGATAATCTTTAGTATAGGTTGCAAATATAGATTAAAGATTTTATTATGCAAACAAATTCGAATATTAAAACGATCAAAATTAAAATAAATTCAATTTTATAAAAATTGAAGGATTGTCTATAATATAATTTTGAATTCGCAGGAAATCCCGTTCCTGTTATAAAAGGGATATTCCTGCAATTCACAAGGATATCCGGAGAACCGGGTATCCGCCAATCCGGCTTCCGGCAGAAGTTGCCTGGCATTCACCGGCAGAGGCTTTTCATCCGGCTTGTAACCGGCTCTCTGTCGCAGGACAGAGGGAAATTAGAGGGAGTTCAGAGGGGGTTGCCTGGGGGTTCGGAGAGGTTTATCCCTCGGAACCCCCAGCCAACCCCCAGCCAACCCCCAGGCAATACCCTCTGAACAGAGAACAAATAGAGACTAAATGCCGGCTGAATGGAGACTAGGAAATGGATATGCCCCGGATTTAGCTTACTGAAAAAAAAAGACGGTAAAAGCATTCAAAAGACTTTAAATACAAAACAGGATACCGGGTAAAATATATGGAGAATTACGCCTTATTTCCAATCTAAACAGGTTTTAAGTTGTTATACTGTATCAGGAGCCGGATTTTCGGGAGGGAGGTTGCCTTGCTTCATAAGGAAACGAGAGGCGGCATTGTTTTACAACCGGTTACAATTTCAAAAGGACTCAAAGGATATCGGGTAATTGCCTAAGGCCAAAATGAACGTATAAACCAATTAACAATAAATTAAATCAGGGGATTATTGGAATTATTATCAAAGAAGAAGTTTAAACCAACGTATAAAACTTTAAAATAAACATTATGAATTTAAAGGAAGTCTGGATTATAGAAGGCTGCATAGCCTGCGGATTATGTGAAGACATTTGTCCTGAAGTATTTCGGGTTGAAGACATAGCCTATGTGAATGACGGAGTAAATTACTCCGACTATTCCGAAAAAATAAAGGAAGCCTCGGACAGTTGTCCGGAGGAAGTGATAAAGCACAGTGAGTGGTAAATCCCCTGCAGTTGCATCCGAATAATCGGGATGAGGCAAAAAATCAAAAAGAGTATATAGAAAACCAGAACCGGACGATGGCGTACACATCCTTGTTGACCGGTTATAAGTAGGGAGATTGACCAACGAGAAAACTCATATGGATATCCGGTTAAAGAAAATTGCCCCTGGTTCCGACTCATAAAATAGGTTGGGCATGAACCGGCAAAATGGAATGAATTCAGGAAAATCTCAACTTTCAAAACACAGATTAAAAACAAGAAATAATAAACGTATAATCTCATCTTAAAAAAACAACCCCACAAAAATGAAAAATGAACAGGTATATCCCCAGACAACAAAAGAAATTATAGCCGAAAGGACTGCACTTGCCCCGGAAACCATGGAAGCCTTCCATAATTTCAGTAAAGCCGTATTTAAAGAAGGGGCTCTTTCCACAAAAACAAAAGAGCTAATAGCCGTGGCAGTAGCCCATGTTACACAATGCCCCTATTGCATTCGCAGCCATACAAAGCTTGCCATGAGGCGTGGAGCCAGTAAAGAAGAAATCATGGAAGCTATCTGGGTTGCCTCCGAAATGCGGGCTGGTGCAGCCTATGCTCATGCCGCATTGGCAATAGATGAGATGGAATCCCTGGAGCCTTAGGCCCGGGAACAATAAAGGGCTGTTTGTAACCAATTCTGTCTGTTTAACTACGAATAACATTCAATAACTCCCCATAGCTGACACCGAAAGAAACCGGTGTCAGCTATGGGGAGTTCTGTATTATCCACAGGATTTTCTAAAAGAGTGGCAGCAGCAGCCGGACTATTGACGGTCGATACGGTTCCTTTCCTTTAGCATATTTATGTAAGTATACACCACGGCAATCAATAACGGCAGTACGCCGGCAACGATAAATACTATGTCGGCAGGTAACCGCAACCAGGCCAGGTTGACAATACGCTGTTGCCCTGAGAATTCGAAACTGCGGGCATGCCAGTACCCATTATGAATCACGTCCAGCAACTGGAATACTCCACTTGGGAAAAGCTGCAGCACCACCATTCCCAACAGGCCGATATTGAGCCCCCAGAATGAAATCTTCACATACTTCTCAATCTTTCGCCAATGATCGGTTGTTGAAATCTGACGGATGGCGAATATGATAAAGGAAATTGCCAGCATGCCAAAGACTCCCATAAGTGCGGCATGCCCATGGTTTGGAGTGAGGTTGGTGCCTGTTTCATAATAACTGATAACCGGCAGGTTAATCAGGAACCCGAGTATGCCGGCACCTACGAAATTCCAAACACCTACAGCAATCAGGAAATAAAAGGTCCATTTGTGCGGGAAATCAATCACGTTCCCGTTATCGTCTTTTTTTGTACGCATAAGCCGGCCAAAGTCAGAAGCCTCCAAGGTAAGCAGTACCAATGGCACTACTTCAAATGCTGAGAATGACGCCGAAATAGCCATAGAAGCTGTGGTTTGCCCGTTCCAGTACCAGTGATGACCGGTACCCAAAATCCCGGCACCCAAAAACAAAACAGCATCCAGGTAAATGATGCGTGTAGCAGTTTGCCGGGCTACCAGTCCAAGTTTGTAAAACATGACCGCTACCATCACCGTTGCAAATACTTCAAAGAAACCTTCCACCCAAAGATGTATGATCCAGAACCGCCAGGTATCCACTGTTGAATAATTGGTTGTGGAACCAAAAAAGAAAGCCGGGATATAAAAAAACGGAATGGAAAATGCAGCCATTAAAAACAACGTTTTCATCTCACGGTCTTCAGGTTCCATTTTAGAGGGTTTTACCGACCTCAACAACAGCAGCGCCCACAACACCAGCCCGACAGCCATCAGATACTGCCATGCACGGCCTATTTCAAGATATTCCCATCCCTGGTTGCCAAACCAGAACCAGACATTCTTCAATAAATCTTTCACCCCAATATACTCACCAATCAGGCTGCCGAATATCACGATGCCAAAAGCTATAAAAAGGAAGTTAATCAATGCAACCTGCCCTTTCGGCTTCCGGTTAGACAATATGGATGAGATAAAGATTCCGCCTCCCACATAGGCTGTGGCAATCCATAGGATAGCAGCCTGCAGGTGCCAGGTACGAAGCACATTGGATGGGAAGAGTGAGGTTAGGTCAAATCCGAAGAAGCCACCCGGATCAGCAAAATAATGCGACATAGCGCCACCGGCAAAAGTCTGAAACAACAGCAAAACGATGGCAACAAGAAAGAACTTTATGGATGAACGCTCTGTATCAGTGGGTTTACCTACAATCAAACTGGGTGGCATCATGTCTTTATTCCTACGCCATCCCAGGTAATTAAACCGGCCAAAGAAATACAGGATCAGGCCAATACCAGCTAACAGATTTATCAGGCTTAAGGCACTCCACAGGATCGTGGCGCCCGAAGGGCCATTCCCGATCAACGGTTCATAGGGAAAATTATTGGTGTAAGAGTTACTTTTACCCGGTATGACGGCAGTAGAAGCCCAGGCTGCCCAGGCGAAAAATGCAGTAAGCTGTCGTAATTCCAACGGATTTACAATAAGATTCACCGGCAATCCCCTGTTACCGGATGGTTTCTGAAAATAATCTCTCCAATAACCGATTTGTTCATGAAATGAAAGAGCCTCAATGTCTGTAAACTGCAAGATATGTGTCTTCGCGTTATAACGGTTTTCGGTTAAAAAGTCATGCGTCAGGCTCACAAGCGACTCCCGTTGTTCCTTGGCTAAAATTGTATAGCCTTTCTTAAAATTTTTAAGAGCTAAGCTGTTACGGACTTCCACTGCCAGATTATGAAGATATTGTGCAGAGAAATCAGGACCCAGGTAAGCTCCATGCCCCCAAATGCTGCCATTGCTCATAAGTGCCTTTTTCAGGAACACCTGTTGCCCGGCCTCAATATCCGTTTTGGTAAACACCACCAATCCGTTACTATCAGTAACCTTTTCTGGAATTGGCGGCTTTGAATTCCGGTAATAACTACCTGTTGTCACCCAAATGAGGGTTGCAAATTCCAGTAGTAAAATGATCACCAGCCCCCTTCTCCACCAAGGGGATAATTTTCTGTCTTCAGGGTAATCGTTAGAATTTTCCATGCTATCCGTTATTTTAGTAGTTAAACATCCTACCTGTTGCTCTATATGGCTCTATATTGAGGAAGAAGCACCTGATTTTTAATCAAAAAACGGGAGAGAATAAGGTCGTTCTGGAATCACTGGTTCATGAATAGAATCATTTTAAAACCCGGCATCTGGAATTACATAAGAAATCGCATGTTATTTCTCAACTCAGCCAACATGGATATTTTGGTTAACAACGAGAATTATATCATTAACAGTTCCAAACAGGATAAAACAAAACAACACAATTAAAATAACATAAAACAATAAATAATGTTTTAATTTCGGATCAATATTCATGTTATTAACAAGTTATTTTTCAACAGAATAAAGATGAAAGAATTAGAGAGAAGTTCAGTAACCGTGTTTAATAACTGCCATTTATTGAATCCGGGAGTTAATATTGCGGTTTAATTCCCGGCATAAATTTCCTACACAATACAGCTATACCATTTCCGGAGCATGAATAACTGGGTGATTTCATTCAGTAACTACGCATCGGACCAAATAAAACCAACGTAACGGATCCTTTTACAGGATAATTTCTGGAATTAGGATCCCTTGGAAAAGCCATTTTGCAGTTCTAAAATAAGCAGCCCGATTTTTATTCAAAAAAAGACAAAAAATATCCGGAAATAAAAGTTCTCGTTGTCAAACTGTTAACGTATGCCATCAAAATTTTCATCTGGAAATTCACAAAATAATCTTTACAGCTATTGCAGAAATGAAAATTTGCCGTATCTTTGCACCGCATTAGAAAACAATGCACAACACAAAAGTCCTGGTTCGGTAGTTCAGTTGGTTAGAATGCCGCCCTGTCACGGCGGAGGTCGCGGGTTCGAGTCCCGTCCGGACCGCAAAAGAGCAATTCAGAAATGAGTTGCTCTTTTCGTTTATGGTGAATCTTGTTATAATAATGAAATCGGGGCTCACCCGTAAAAGTTGTGGAGTGAATAAAAATCAATAATTTTGCAATACTGCTGTTGCGCTTACTTTTAACATATTCTGATATTAAAATAAGCTAAGTTGCTCTTTGACATTTTGATTGAATTGACGTTGTTCGCATAGTAAGTCACGAATCGGTGTTTTGTCTAATGCAGA
>JAUZOM010000199.1 GCA_030706465.1 Bacteroidota bacterium
GATAGGTTGCTCCTCAGCAGAGCCTAACTCCGCTTCTATATATGGCTCAATGATAAAAATTAATTGTTAAGTAAATACAGGATTATTAATCAAAAACTGTAAACAAATTTCAGGACGATACACCCTAACTGAACCCTAACTGAACCCTATCTGAACCCTATCTATACTGCGGACAAGCAACGGTAAGAAAATAAACCGGCTGCACAGCAGACAGAGTCTGGTTTCGGTTTTGTTTCGTGGGCCTGTTTAGTTGTGCCAGAAGGATAGAACAATCATAAACATTTCAGGGAGCCGGACTTTATTCGTCACGTTCCCGGTGAAGCGTTATATTTACAGAGAACTATAGAATATAAAATATCTTAACTAAATGATATGAAATATAAAATGAATTGTGTAGCTTTGTGGTTTACAAATCAATATTAAGTTTGGATGTATAACATTGAAGAGTCTTATTCAGGTTGCACTCCGAGGAAACAGGGATAAAGCAGGAAAGTGAAACGGCAGCCTGTCATGATGTATGTATGAACCCCCAATTATAGGCTAAAACAATGAGAAGCATTACAAAGAAATATACCAATGGCGAAGTGACCATTGTATGGCAAGGCGGAAAAATGCATCCATTCGGGCAATTGCGTGCGAAATAATCCCGATGTTTTTAAACCCAGCGAAAGACCTTGGGTAATACCCGGTAATTCGACGACGGGCAAAATCATTGAAACGGTTCAAAAATGCCCTTCCGGTGCACTGACCTGCTACCTGAACGAAAACGAGTAAGCTGTTCAACAGAAAATCAAAGAAGCCAATGCTGAACAAATTGGAAGTGAATATGAAAACATTTGCAGATAACATCATTGGGTTTAACAAGGCGCTTGAGTTTAGCGGCCGGTTGCCCGATGGAATCAGGATCATGAACCCCTTCAAAAACAATGAAGCTGTCATTCCCGTTTCGTCGGCTTTTTACCGGAAGTATTACAACGATACGGAGTCCCGCTATATGATTCTAGGGATTAATCCCGGCAGGTTCGGCGCCGGGTTAACCGGTATTCCGTTTACCGACCCGAAGCATCTGAAAGAAAATTGCGGTCTGGCATACAACGGAGTAACGGCACACGAACCTTCCTCCGTCTTTGTGTATGAAGTTATAAAAGCATTCGGTGGGGAAACTGAATTTTACAGGCAATTTTATATCAGTGCTGTTTGCCCGTTGGGGTTCACAGCCGTCAGCAAGAAAGGCCAGGAGGTCAATTATAATTACTACGACAGCAAGGAACTGACAACCGCCATGTTCGATTTTATAATTGAAAGCCTGAAAAAGCAACTCGATTTCGGGGTAAACAGGGATGTTTGCTTTTGTTTCGGTACCGGTAAAAATGAGAAATTCTTAGTTGAACTAAACAACACATACGGTTTCTTTAAACGGATTATTGCCCTGGAACATCCCCGGTATATCATGCAATATAAAACAAAAACGAAACAGGAATATATAAATAAGTACATTCGGGCGTTTAAGCAAATAGTATGAGGGAAGTATTCTGCCTGTATACGGATTCTACTTTACCTAAATAAAGGACGAACCACAATAGACACACTGGTTTACAATAGAATTCAGACTTGCAGCCATACTTCCAAGTTCAGAATTTTAAAATACCGATCGATCTGTTTCTATTATGACCTTTTTTATTTTGACTTGCGCCCTGTTGTGGGTATTGTAGTTTGCATTATTTATTTTGTATTAATTTAATAACAGCATAGTTCCTAACTAAAAAACAACTGAAATGAATAAACAATTTTTCCTTATCTGTACAGTATTTCTGGGATTAGCAGTAACAGGTTGTAAACACGCTAACCAACGTAATGAGAAGTCAGGTACAGCCATCAACTCGGAGGTGGCAAAAGACAGTGCCGGGGTTAAATCATCCATGAATACGGCTGCACAGGTGTATGCAAAGCCCGAAATACCGGTACTGTGTTATCACCGCATTACCGATGACCGGAAAGGGGATTATACGGTAAGCAAGGCTACTTTTGCCGCACACATGAAAGCTCTGGCCGACAGTGGTTACCACGCTATCCTGCCGGCACAATTGTACGACTACCTGGTTTATAATAAGGCCTTGCCCGAAAAACCGGTAATGATCACCTTTGACGATTCGCGGGCTGAACATGCCGAAATTGCAGCTCCCGTATTGGAAAAAAACGGATTCAGGGGCGTCTTCTTTATCATGACCATTACGTACAACAAGAAGAATTACATGACCAAGGATCAAATTGCCGGGTTGGCAAAAGCCGGGCATGTCGTCGGGTTACACAGCTGGGACCATACGATGGTAACCAAGTATAAAGAAGCGGCCGACTGGCAAAAAGAGGCGGTGGAGCCAAAGAAAAAACTGGAACAAATAGTGGGCCGGGCGGTGGAATACTGGGCTTACCCGAATGGTGTCTTTGACCACAAGGGGGCTGAGGAACTAAGTAAATACTTTAAGCTTTCTTTCTCGCTATCGACCAAACGCGATTCAATCGTCCCTTTACAAACCGTACGCAGAATGATTGTACCGGAATGCAGCCCGCAAAGACTGCTTAAATCAATGCGCGGCGCTTTCGGGAAAAAGAAAGCCTAACCCCTAAAGGGAAATGAAGGAACCCTCTAACCCCTAAAGGGGAATTAAGTTAGCCTCTTTTGGTATTGGTTTTATATAATTTTCGGAAGAGCATTCCCTGTTTAAAATGCTACAAGCTGTTAATCATCAACGACTAACAACTGTCAACTATCAATTGTCAACTCAAAAGATATGAACTTCAAACACATTGTCCCCTTAGTCCTTACGTTTATTTTTATCCTTAGCGGATGTATTCATAATACAGAATCAAACCGGGAGAATGGAACCAGGGGACGATCGTCTGTACAGAAACAAGAAAAGAAAAGAGCGCCGGTAGACACCCTGGCCTACCAACAAAAAACAGAGGCCCTGGCTAACGGCGATACCACCGGATTGTGGCCTGTCGAAAAGCAGCCTTATCCGTTGAAAGGGGCTATTCTGCCATTCAAAAGGATTGTGGCCTACTATGGCAACCTCTATTCGAAAAAGATGGGCGTGTTGGGCGAGTATCCGCCGAAAGAATTGTGGAAGAAATTAAATGCCGAAGTCAAAAGGTGGGAAAAAGCCGACCCCTCTACTCCGGTGCAACCGGCTATCCATTATATTGCGGTTGTAGGTCAGGGCATTCCGATGAAAGATGGAAAGTATTGCAAACGTATGCCCAAAGTTCAGATTGATTCAGCCCTGTCGATAGCCCGGATGGGAAATGCCATCGTGTTCCTGGACATACAGGTAGGACAAAGTACGGTACAAAATGAAGTTCCGCTATTGGAAGAATACCTGAAAATGCCTCAGGTACATTTGGCCATTGATCCTGAATTTTCAATGAAAGATGGCGGCATACCGGGCCATAAGATAGGGAAAATGGATGCTAGCGATGTTAATTTTTGCTCAGAATACCTGACTAAATTGGTAAAGGAATACAACTTGCCACCTAAAATCCTTATCGTGCATCGCTTTACGCAGGGGATGGTCAGGAACTACCGGAATATAAAACTGCACCCAGAAGTGCAGATCGTAATGAACATGGATGGTTGGGGTGAGCCGGTGCTAAAACGCAGCACCTACAAATTGTATATTCACAAGGAACCGGTACAACTCACCGGATTCAAATTGTTTTACAAAAACGACCTGAAAAAACCTCCCCATATCATGTTGACGCCCGAAGAACTAATGAAACTGAAACCACAACCGATCTATATCCAATATCAATAAATGAACCGGGAAACTATCATTCAACAAACCATCAATTTTGTAAAAGAGACCCTGGCTGATGCCGAAGGAGGACATGACTGGTGGCATATCTGCCGGGTATGGCAACTATCAACCCGTATTGCAGCATCAGAACAGGCATCCCTGTTTGTGGTAGAATTGGGTGCGTTGCTGCACGATATTGCCGACCCGAAGTTTCATGATGGTGATGAAACGGTTGGTCCGCAAAAGGCAAGGGACTTTTTGAATACCATGGGCGTGGAAGCAGCAGTTATAACGCACGTTGAGAATATCATCGCCCATATTTCATTTAAAGGTGGAAATGAGGTGCAACCGTTTAAATCACCCGAGTTGGACATTGTGCAGGATGCCGACCGCCTGGATGCCCTGGGAGCTATCGGTATTGCCCGGGCATTTCATTACGGCGGCTTTAAAAACAGGGAGCTCTATAATCCGGATATAAAACCGGACCTAAACATGACGAAGGAGGAATACAGACAGAGTACCGGTACTACGATCAATCATTTCTACGAAAAACTGCTGTTACTGAAAGACAGGATGAACACCCGGACCGGGAAATTGATGGCTGAGCAAAGGCACCGGTTTATGGAAACCTATCTGGATGAATTTTATCTAGAATGGAGTGGTGAGCTTTGAACAGCTAAAGGTGTACGCTGCCGGAAATACCTAAACGAAAAGCCCTCAACAGTTATATTAGCCCACGGCTGAGAGCATCATAGAGTCCTTCACAGGCATCTTCAAGCAAATCAATAACATATTCGAATCCCTGATCACCTTCGTAATATGGATCGGGAACCTGCGAAGCGTTCATATCCCGGCAAAAACCGGTCATTAAATGAATCTTTTCCCAATGGAGCGGATTGGTAGTCAATTGCTTTAAACCTCTAATATTCTGATCATCCATACAAATAATCCAGTCGAAGCGGTCAAGATCCGCTTTTGTTACAGGGCGTGACCGATGCATAAGCGTGTAACCGTGAGCGGAGGCATGAGCCCGCATCCGGGGGTCTGCCAGTTCACCCTGATGATAATCAAGCAAACCAGCCGAATCGACTACAAAACGTTCAGAAGAACCTTCGCGTGCTAAAATCCTAAGAAAGATGCCTTCTGCCATAGGTGAACGACAGATATTACCCAGGCAAACAAACAAAATGGAGGTTGGAGTCATATTATAAAAAAGCCCCCTTAGTTTCCCGAAAGAGAAAAAAGTGGGCTTGTTATTAAATTAATTAAAAATAATTCAGATTGTTTTAAACCCATTCTGGGCTATTTTTTAGATCGACAGCATTTGAATCACACCAAGTAAATTCTCATTGACCGGTTTATCATCTTTAATGGCTTTCGTGAATGGAATATGCACCAGCACGTCGTTCACGATACCAATCATAATACTCCGTTGTTCGTCCATCAAAGCGTCGATAGCTGCCACGCCCATTCTACTCGCCAGAATACGGTCGTAAGCCGATGGTGAACCACCGCGTTGAATATGTCCCAGGATCGTAACACGAACATCATATTCGGGATGTTCAATCCGCATACGTTGGGCCAATCCGGCAGCACCACCTGTAATTTCACTTTCGGCCACAATCACGATACTACTGTTTTTCGATTTACGGAAACCGTTTTTAATCAGTTCCTCCAATTGGTCCACCTTGGTTTCGCGCTCAGGGATAATGGCGGCCTCGGCACCGGAAGCCAGTGCACTGTTTAATGCCAGGAATCCTGCATCACGTCCCATTACTTCGATAAAGAACAATCGTTCATGCGAAGAGGCTGTGTCGCGTATTTTATCCACCGCCTGAATGATCGTATTCAAAGCCGTATCGTAGCCAATAGTAAAATCGGTCCCGTACAAATCATTATCTATGGTCCCCGGAAGACCGACAATCGGCACATTGAATTCCTGCGCAAAAATACGTGCTCCGGTAAAGGTCCCGTCACCGCCAATCACTACCAGGGCATCAATTTCTTCTTTCTTCATCGTTTCGTAGGCTGTTTTACGCCCTTCGACTGTCATAAATTCCATGCAACGGGCTGTTTTCAGAATCGTACCGCCCTGTTGAATAATATTACTGACATTTTGTGTCTGAAATTCTTTAATCTCACCGGTTATTAATCCCTTGTACCCCTTGTAAATTGCCTTTACACGAATACCATTGAAAATTGCAGCACGTGTTACAGAACGAATCGCTGCATTCATTCCGGGGGCATCACCTCCCGAAGTGAGTAAACCAATACATTTAATTTCGTATTTCATTTTTCTACCTTATATAATAATATACAACCTATATTTTTTATTTATTTTCCGTTTCTCAATGCCAGTTCATTCAACTTGTCGGCCACAGCTTCCATTAACCATCGCGGAGTGGAGGTTGCCCCGCAAATGCCTATTTTCTTTGTTAAATCGAGATTTAGATCTGCCACCTCGTCGGCTTCCGTAACAAGATAGGTGTCGGAATTCATTTTTTTACTGTGTTCATACAGCACTTTCCCGTTAGAGCTTTTTTTCCCGCTGACAAAAATAATTATATCATTATTCTTTGCAAAGGTAGTGATATTTGGAATTCTATTAGCAACCTGGCGGCAAATAGTATCAGAAAATTCAAATTTAGCCCCATCTATTATCTTTTCGGATAATGTTGTTACAAGATGGTTAAATCCATCCAACGATTTGGTCGTTTGGGAAAACAAACAAATGTTTTTGGAAAAATCCAGCTTATTCAGATCAGCTTCACTTTCAATGACAATAGCCTCTTCATTTGTTTGTCCCACCAGGCCGTTCACTTCGGCATGTCCTTTTTTCCCATAAATAACGATCTGTGTATCTTCGGTCGGGGCACTCTGGTAAGCTTTCTTGATGCGTGACTGCAATTTTAAGACCACCGGACAGGAGGCATCGATGAGCGTTAAATTATTTTCTTTTGCAATCTGATAGGTACGGGGAGGCTCTCCATGAGCACGTAATAACACTTTTACATTATGAAGTTGCTCGAACTGCTCATGATCAATGGTGATTAAACCGAGCCGGGTAAGCCGTTCCACTTCTTGCCCGTTATGAACAATATCGCCCAAACAATATAAGGTTTCCCCTTTGGCCAGTTCTTCCTCCGCCTTCGAGATTGCATTGACAACCCCAAAACAAAAACCTGATTTTTTATCAATCTCAATATTCAACATGGGAAAAATTACAATTAAAACATTTATCCTGAACGTCTAATTTACATTTCAAAAAAAAA
>JAUZOM010000002.1 GCA_030706465.1 Bacteroidota bacterium
GGATGTACACCTGGGTAAACTGGCCCGTTACCTTCGGATGTTGGGGTTTGATACACAGTACCAGAATGATAATGACGATCATGAGATTATCCGGATTTCTCTCGATGAGCATCGGATTATCCTAACGCGGGATGTTGGGCTCTTAAAAGTAAAATCGGTATCCCATGCTTATTTTATACGGGACCAGAACCCAAAAGCTCAGTTAGCCGAAGTTCTGAATCATTTCGATTTGTATCAAGCCATCGATCCCTTTAACCGTTGTGTAAAATGTAATGGAAAAGTAGAGAAAGTAAAAAAAGAAGAAATAATCCTACAACTCGAGCCCCTGACTATAAAGTATTTCAACCACTTTACCCGATGCACCAACTGCCACACTATTTTTTGGGAAGGTTCGCATTTCGATCGTATGCAACGCTTTATCAACACGATCCAGAATCCTGTAGAAAAGACAGAATCCTGAAAGTTGACAGAACTGTTTCAGGCAGATTTATCCCGCGTATACCAGTTCACAGATCCGGGCGAAAACAAATTAATCAGTCAATTACCACGAGTCAATTCTTTTTCAACGATTGATAAATCACTTCTTGTATCTTGGTGCGGATCCCCATCCTGGCCAGTTTATTTCCTCCGTCGTTGGGATACGTCCGGTTGCTCAGAAAAACATAGACCAAATCATTAACCGGATCGACCCAGCAACAGGTCCCGGTATAACCGGTATGGCCATAGACGGACTTTGGTGCGGAAATGCAACAGGGGCTATGCATTGGATTTGCCGGAACCGGTTTGTCATAGCCCAGTCCGCGTCTTCCGCTGTTCGAAGTGGTGGTTGTGAAGAGCCTGCATGTTTCTTTGCTCAGGTAGCGTTTCCCATCCAATTCACCCTGGTTGAGGATCATCTGATACACGGCAGCCACATCCCGGGCAGTAGCAAATAAACCGGCATTACCCGAGACTCCACCCAGAAAGGCTGCATCCGGATCGTGCACGTAGCCCTGTATAACTCCGTTACGCAGGTAATCGGTTTTTAACGTTGGTGCCACATCTTCCTTTCTATGCGTCCTTAAAGGCAGGTAAACCATGTTGGCCAGCTTCATCGGGGTATAATATTCCTTGTCCAGGAAAGCATCCATCGACATACCGCTGATCGTTTCCACGATTTCCTTCAACAAAATAAAGTTTATGCAACTGTACAGATACGTTTTGCTCTTTAGGGGAGCATTGGCAATCATCTGCATGGCTGCCTGATGGAAACGATTGGTCAGATAAAAGCTGTCCGATACCTGCGAGGTATAGTCAGCAGTTGGAATTTTGGAGGCCCAGTCTTCTTTGTACAGAAATGTTTTTCCAACCACCCTGTTACCATTCTTTCGAACAGAAGGTGTCGTATTCTTCATTGAGGCCAGGCTTTTTTCAATTACCAGCCGATAAAATGGGAGGCCTGCCGGCAAGCCCGATTCATGAAACAGCAGTTCCTTTATCGTTATATTTTCCTTGTTCGTACCCTGCAGAAAAGTAAGATACCGGGCGGCCTTATCGTTCAGTTTAAGTTTGCCGGCATCATACAGTTTCATGATTCCCAGTAAGGTACCGGTGGTTTTTGACAGGGAAGCCAGGTCATACAGGGTGGTTGGTTTCACCTTTTGCGCCTGTTCGTAGGTGTAGTATCCGAAGCATTTGTTATAAACCGGCTTGCCTTCTTTCATTACCAATACCTGACATCCGGGGAAAGCTCTGGCTTTCAGGCCATCCCTGACAATGGAATCAATGCGGCCCAATGCAACAGCATTCATCCCAACATCCGCTGGGGAATAAACTGTTGATGCAGATGGAATGAAGGTGTTCCTTTCAGTGACAGGAGAAGCTGTTTCGAATCGAGTACCTGCTAAAAGGTTATTCCCTGCCTGGTCCGTCATAAAAATGGAAAACAGGAAGGCAAGGATTGTTGCGAGTTGCTTTTTCATAGTGATGTGTTTTTTGGAAACTTTGCCGGACAATTAAGCGTTAACTACGCCCAAGAGCTTCCTTTTTCCGCTCTGCAAATATAACATCAACAAAAAGATAATGAACCTGATTCCATATTAAGACAGTATAATTATTGCTAATTTACCGGCATGCGAAGTTATCTATCCTGAAAATTTGGACAGACAGCCTTTAATCCTGAAATAAAAGCACCAATCCCAAACATTGTAATTATCCTTAACGCTATGAACAGGAATTTTCATTTTCGTTCCATAAAAACGTAGTTTGCAAGATGAGATCCGGATTTACCACTGATCTCTATGGTTTTTAATTCTTTTATGTTGAAGCAGGAATCGAAAAGATCCCTCAGTTCTTCCTCAGAGGACAAATACAACGTGGTACCCAGCCGGGTTTCCCTGTATTTCCCGGAACCACTGAACTGAGTGTCCTTCTCACTAAAACAAACTGAAAGATACTTTCCTCCCGGATGAAGAATGCTGTACACATTCTCAACATATTGTTTCCTTTTCTCCGGGAAAACATGATGCAACACTTCCCAGTCATAGGCAAAGTCAAAAGCTTCGGTCATTTCCTTCAAATCTCCCAGGATATTGGCAATCCGGAAATGGCAGGTAACCCCTTTTTTCAGTGCGTTTTCCCGGGCCATCTGTATGGCTGTTGGTGAAATGTCAACCCCTGTAACATCAAATCCTAATCCGGCAAAATAAACAGCCTGATTACCTGCGCCACAACCCATATCAATTGTCTTGCAAGGTTTCACTTTCCCGCTTTCCACCAGCCCGACTAAAGCCTCCGGCGGAACCTCACAATTCCAGGGAATCTCTTCCGGAGGCATATTCCTGTAAATTTCATCCATCTCCCCGGGAGGTATGTGTTTCTGTGGATTATCCATCGAATTATTTGATTGAGTTATTTGATTCCCGTGCTTTCTTTTGTTGGACTATTTAAACTAATCACAGGCCAACTAAATTCAGATTTTCTTTTCAAAACAGACGCTGTTTTCAACGTTTCCGTACTGCCCGTAATTTGGAATCCTCTTGTATTGATTCTTTTCATAGAGCCTGATAGCTTCCGGTTGCCTTTTACCTGTTTCCAACACACACTTTTTATAGCCAAGTTCCCTGCACCAGATTTCCAATTCCTTTAATATCCCGGAAGCAATGCCCTTGCCTCGCATGCCCGGCAGAACGAACATCCGCTTAACTTCCATGGCCTCGTTGGAATATTCTTTGATGGCACCACAACCTACCGGTTTGTCTTGGTCATAAGCCACAACAACCTGGTTAATCTGATCTGTTTTGTTGAATTGTGCATAAAATATATGATCTTCACCATCAAGCATTTTCAATTCGTTATCCAGATCACTCACCAGCTCCTGAAAGTCTTTGTCGGCAGAATCTGTTCTTTTTATACCCATCATGGTCCGGTCTATTCAGGTTCGTTTTTTGTATATCAAACCATTTTCTTTTTCAGGATACCCTTATCAACACTTTCGTTGATCAGTTTTTCAGCATAATTCCAAATTGATGCAGAAGCATTTTTAATGATCTTTTTCTTGTTAAAAACCTGTTGGTAATCCACATTATATTCTCTCCAGGTTCCACCGTTATTTGATGTATTTTGCAGTAGCGGTTCAAACCGATCCATTGACTTTGCAAATTTTGCTTCATTCGTTGCACCTTCTTCAAATTCCTCCCAAATTGCAATTAATTCTTCAGCCTGTTCCGCCGGTAGGAGTCCGAAAATTCTCTTAGCCGCAGTACGTTCTGCTTCCGTGTTGGTATGATTCTTGAACGTGTCATAAATAAATATGTCGCCGGCATCAATCTCTACAATGTCGTGTATTAAAACCATCTTTAAAACTCTTAGCACATCTATCGGTTTATCAGCCTGTTCAGCCAGCACGATAGTCATCAAGGCTAAATGCCAGCAATGCTCGGCATCATTTTCGTGTCGGTCACTGTTGAATAACCTGGTTTTTCGTTCAATATACTTAATTTTGTCAATCTCCTGAATGAAATTTATTTGTTTCTGTAAACTGTCATCAAGGCGGATTTTTTCTATACCTCTCATAAATTTTCCATCGTGCTTAATTGTTACTTTCTACGTTGCGAAGTTCCTGATTACCTTCAAAGTCCGCCATAGCCTTTCTCCATTCATCAGAAATGGGACGGGAGGTTTTAGTTTTTGCATCATAGCAAACCATTACCGTCTGACAGATACACTTTACTTCGTTTGTATCCACGTCGATCAGTTGCTGCAAGAGTTTAAAGCTTTTATTTCCTATTTTTACCACAGCAGTCTCCACGGCAACATTTTCTCCCGGGTATACCGGAAGCAGAAAGCTTACCTGAATATTGGCAATTACAACACCGACCTCCTTACTGACACTCACCTCGGGCATTACCTCACTGAAATAGGAGGTCTTACCCAAATCGTAGAATGAAAAGTATACCGAGTTATTCACATGTCCCAATGCGTCGAAGTCATTAAAACGTAGCTGGATAGGCGTTGTATGATTGAATTTAATTTTGTCCATATAATGATTGATTTGTTTTATGCAAAAATACGCATTTTTAAATCTATTTGCAAAAAAATGACCTTTCACTTCTGGTAGTATCTTTTTTGTTCGTTGAAAGATTGTAATGGGTAAAGATAGTAGCCCATTAGTTACTCTCGTATGATACAGGCATTAAAAAACTTTACCAGCCTCTCTTTTTGATCATTTAGTTCTTCTGTTATCCCATGAGAACTACTGCAACAATTATCGTTAACAAAAATAAAAATAGCAGGAAATATATCAATAACTCTTTTTCTTTAATTAATTTTACCGGATTCAACCAGGAAGATAATTATCCGGAAGTTGATAAATACAGCTTACACTACAGAGACGCTGTAAATGAGCGATATCGTATTCCCTTATTTTAATTGAAATTAATAAATTGATATAAAACAGTATTACCATGAATATTAGAACTAATAGTTTAAGTAAATCCCTACTTGTTATTGCTGCATGTATTGTTTTTCCCGGAACAAATGTTGGGTTCGCGAATGCACAACAAAGCACAAACCATCCAACTTCATCAGAGACTAAAGCAACAATGCCGGATCCGTCGAAGCCGGATTATGCTACCAATCCAAAAGAGGAATGGGAAAGACCTTTCGATTCTTTTAAATTCAATGTTTATAAAAAGGGTGATCATCAACTTCCTTACCGTCTCCATAGCCCGTCCGGATTGGAACGTGGAACGAAGTATCCATTGGTTCTTTTCATGCATGGAAATGGAGAAAGAGGATTAGACAACCGGGGACAATTCCTGCGTTTTGCCTGTTTTAAGTTCTGGGAAAAATATCCATGTTATGTGCTGGCACCACAATGCCCACCCAAGGCAGACAATATCCCGAACTCCCAACTGGTCTGGGTGGATACTCCCTACGGTGCTCCGGAGCATACCATGAAAGCCTCACCAACCTGGCCGATGGATTTGACTATTGAATTGCTGAATAAAGTTATCAGGGAAAATAAAATAGACTGCGATCGTGTCTATGTAACCGGACTCTCCATGGGCGGTTTTGCAACCTGGGAACTTATTCAGCGCTTCCCCGGAAAATTTGCCGCAGCAATTCCTGTTTGCGGGGGTGGGGATGTAGCCTTTGCCTCCCAATTGACGAATCTTCCCCTGTGGGCCTTTCATGGTGGAGCCGACAGAACTGTCCCGGTAGAGCGTTCACGAAATATGGTGGAGAAAATAAAACAAGCAGGCGGACATCCACTATACACGGAGTATCCAAACGTTGACCATGATTCCTGGGGACGTACCTATGCTAATCCGGAAGTATGGGACTGGTTGTTTAACCAGTCTAAAAGTAAAAAATAGTGTGCTTACTGTTTCATTCTTTTTTACAAAGGAAATATCCTTCTATCGAGAGGATGAATAATTTGCATTTTTCCCCGCAGAATCAATAGCGAGAAGTAAATGTCGCGAAAATCAAATTAACTACTATTGTCAAAGGCGATTATTTGTTTTTTCTCTGCGAATAACCTATTAACTACATAAAATGATCGGAACACTTGTCAATGCCGGAGCCGTAATTGCAGGCGGAATCGTCGGTTTACTGCTTAAAAAGAACATGCCGGGACGTATTACCACTATTTATTTTCAGGCGGTGGGTCTGTTCACTATGGCGATTGGAATCAGCATGGTGTATAAAATGGAACATATCCTGATCGTAGTAAGCAGCCTGGCTATCGGGTCGCTGTTGGGCGAATGGTGGAATCTGGAGGGCGGAGCCGGTAAACTAAGCGAATACTTTAAAAACAAACTGCACATTGGGAGCGATAAATTCTCCGAAGGGTTGATTACAGCCTTTCTGCTTTTCTGTATCGGCTCCATGACGATACTGGGCGCTATTCAGGAAGGTACCGGGGGTTCACCCGATTTATTGATGACCAAATCGTTGATGGATGGTTTTTCTTCGATTTTGTTAGCCTCGGCTTTTGGCGTCGGGGTTGTTGTTTCGGCTATTCCATTGTTGATTTTTCAGGGAGGAATCACCTTGCTGGCCATGTATGCAGGTTCATTCTTTACACCCGCCATTATACAAGGGCTCACCAGTGTGGGGGGCATCCTGTTGATTGGGTTGGGTATCAATATCCTGGAAATAAAAAAACTACGCATCATGAATATGCTACCGGCGTTAATTATAGTAGCCATCTTGTTGTGGCTGATTTGAGAGCCTCTTTTTATAAAAACCAAACGACTACCCGTTTTTCAGTCATATTCTACTTAAGCTATAGTATTTCAACGTAATATAATTACGAAGTGATATAAATATTGTAATTTCAACTTTGCAAAAGGCTTTTACTAGTAATTTTGTTAGAACAAAAAACGTTCAGAATTGTTATTTATTTCTGACTGATGCAGGATATTCCAACCTACTTATCCAGTATCCTTACCCCGTCATATTCTAACAACCCCAGTGTAAAAAATGAACAAGAATGAAGTTTTTGAGCAGCGGAAAAAGGCGTTGCAGCAAATGGAAGCTAATGCAGCCGTCAAACAACATTTAAAAGGAAAACTCACTGCCCGCGAACGTATCACCGTTCTTTTTGATGAAGGTACATTTTTTGAATTCGATGCTTTTAATGAACCAGCCCAAAGTTCGTTGAGTGGAAAACAGTCTGCCTTTGGCGATGGAGTGGTGGTAGGACGGGGTTTAATACAGGGACGGAGTGTGTTTGCCTATGCACAGGATTTTACTGTGTTAGGTGGCTCGTTGGGCTTTACCCATGGCAGTAAAATAGCCAAGGTGCAGGAAATGGCGCTTAAACTGGGAGCCCCCATTGTAGGACTGATTGATTCCGGTGGAGCCCGGATACAGGAAGGAATGAAAAGCCTGGCAGCCTATGCAGCTATCTTTAGAAACAATGTCCGCTCATCGGGCATCATACCGCAAATCAGCATCATACTGGGCCCAGCTGCCGGAGGAGCTGTATACTCCCCGGCTTTGACCGATTTTATTTTTATGACCAACCAGACTTCCTATATGTTTGTTACCGGTCCGGATGTAGTAAAAGAAGTTCTAAACCAGGATATCGACATGGAAAGCCTGGGAGGCGCCAATGTCCATGCCCAAAAAAGCGGGGTAGCTCATTTTGTTTACGATGATGAAGAACATGCCATCATGTATGCGCGCAAATTATTGTCGTATCTTCCTTCAAACAACTTTGAACCCACACCCATTGCTACTAATATACAATTCTACGAGTCAAGACAAGAATTTCTGAATAAAATTATTCCGGACGATACCAACCGTCCTTACGACATGAAAGAGATTATCAATATCCTTGTAGATAAAGATACTTTCTTTGAAGTTCACGAAAAATATGCTCAGAATATCTTGGTGGGTTTTGCACGCTTAGATGGCAAGACAATCGGAATCGTAGCCAACCAGCCTAAAGTAATGGCCGGAACACTGGATATTAACGCCAGTGTAAAAGGAGCCAGGTTTGTGCGCTTTTGTGATGCATTTAATATCCCATTATTGATTTTAGAAGATGTCCCTGGCTTTTTACCGGGAACCGAGCAGGAACACAGCGGAATAATACGTAATGGTGCTAAATTATTGTATGCTTTTTGCGAAGCCACAGTCCCTAAAATAACGGTAATTTTACGGAAGGCTTATGGCGGTGCCTATATTGTAATGAGCAGCAAAAATACGGGCGGTGACTTTAACTTTGCCTGGCCAACAGCTGAGATTGCTGTTATGGGACCGGCAGGTGCCATTAAAATTGTAAACAGGGCAGAGTTATCGAAGGCAGAAAATAAGGCTCTGCTGGAGAAGACCCTGATAGAAAAATATAAGAACGATATTGCGAATCCCTATAAATCGGAAGAGCTAGGATTAATCGACGAAGTGATTAATCCGTCCGATACCCGGAAGACATTGATTACCGCCTTTGACATCTTGTCCAATAAACAATATTCAAAACCAGAAAGAAAACATGGGAGTATACCGATGTAAAACGTTACTTGCTACGCGTTATTAATAGTTATTTACCTTCGGTATCATTCATTTTATGTTATTAGCTTCACGAAATTAACTATTGTTCACTTTAAGCGTTATTTATTAATATATTCGAAGGAGCAAATAAAATGATTGAATGGGGAAGTGGATAACACAAAAGAGATAACAGCACGAAGTAAATAACGCCTAAAGCAAATAACTATTAATAACACAAGGTAAATAACAATATAAGAATGAATAAACGTCTTTTAATTGCCAACCGGAGTGAAATTGCCATTCGGATTATACGTTCAGCTCATAAGTTAGGACTAACGGCTGTTGTACTGCAAAGTGACAAGGAACCGGATGCATTGTATTTGCAATACGCAGACGAAATCATACAGGCAAAAGATGCCACCAATGATAAGCCTATTTTTCTTGATGCCGAAAGAATCGTACAAATCGCTTTGGATCATCAGATTGACCTGATCCATCCGGGTTATGGATTTTTATCTGAAAATCCGGATTTTGCTGCATTGTGCGAGAAGAGCGGGATTAATTTCGTTGGCCCATCGCCCGACCTAATCCGAAACATGGGTATAAAGACAATCGCAAAAAAAATGGCAATTGAGGCCGGCTTACCCTTGGTTCCGGGGAGTGATGGAGCTGTTGCTGATGTTCAAAAAGCACTGGATTCTGCTAAAAAGATTGGTTATCCGGTTCTGTTGAAAGCTTCAGCAGGCGGTGGAGGACGCGGTATGCGTATTGTGGAGAAACCGGAAACAATGGAACGTAATTTCAAGTCGGCTTTTGATGAAGCAACAGCTGCTTTTGGTAACGGCGATTTGTTCGTTGAAAAGTACCTGGAAAACCCAAAGCATATAGAGTTTCAAATTTTGGGCGATAAATTCGGGAATGTCATTCAGTTGGGCGAACGCGAATGCTCCTTGCAGCGTAAGCATCAAAAATTACTGGAAGAAGCACCGTCGGCCAGTATTTCTCCTAAAACAAGGAAGAAAATGGGGAAAATGGCTGTAAAATTTGCCAAATCAATCGGCTATTTCTCTGCCGGTACTATTGAATATATTTTGGATGAAGATGGCACCTTCTATTTTATGGAGATGAACACCCGTATTCAGGTGGAACATCCGGTAACGGAAATGGTCACCGGAGTCGATTTAGTGGACTGGCAAATTAAAATTGCACTGGGACAGAAATTGACGCTAACCCAAGCTAAGGTTAAAACTACCGGTTGGGCAATCGAATGTCGCGTTAATACAGAAGATCCACAAAATCGTTTTAGTCCGCAAACAGGATTTATTGAAAAAATCAGGTTTCCTCAAAATACGAATATTCGTATAGAAACAGGTGTTCAAAACGGCTCGGTAGTAACGCCCTATTTTGATTCCATGATTGCCAAAATCATTGTACAGGGAAGTACCCGGCAGGAAGCTATCGACAATACTTTGGAAGCATTGGAAGACTTTAGCCTGATTGGTTTAAAAACTACTGTTCCGTTTTGCAGGACCGTCTTACAAGATCCGGAGTTTGTTTCTGCGCGGTATACTACCCGGTGGGTAACACAATTTTTCAACCCGAACATGTTGGAGAATGAGGATGATGAACTTATCGGAGCCCTGGCTGCAACGATAATTTATGCCGCAGAATACCTACAAATAGCGTCTGATGCGCCGGCTTCCAGAAATGAATCATTAAATGTGTGGGTGCTGAATAAAAGGATCAATAAATAATTAACAATTGACAGTTGATAGTTGACAGTTACACCGCTAAGCTCCCATCAAGGGGAATAAAAGAGTAGATGGGATGATGGATTTAATAGAAATAATAGCTAACCATTTTAATTTAAAATGAACAATTGTTTGACAACAAAATACAAGATTAACTAGTAATCAACTAAATAAACAAACCAAGTCTGAAAAAGAATCAGGTTATTAGACCTTTGACATCGGACACTTGATAAAGAATATGGGAACTTCTTACATATATAAACGGGACGCTTCAAGGCTTTTTATCGCCATGCGTGAGAATGGGAAACGGTTCAAAATCTATCTTCCTAAAGAATCGATGCCGGTAATTGATAATATGGAGCAGGATATTAATTTCATCGAACAATCCGACTTTCAGTATTTATTCGAATGGAAAGGCAAGCGTTACAACTGTGAGCTGGTATCCCGGGATCAAAATAAAACAACCGTCAAAGTAAACGGGGTAGAGTATAAATTCAGCCTGGAATCCCTGTTTTCCTATGTACGTCACGGCATGATTGATAAGGACGGAAAGCAAACCGATGAGAATAATATCAAATCGCCCATGCCGGGCAAGATCGTTGATATCTTTTTGGCTGAAGGCGATTTGGTTAATGTTGGCGAACCGATTTTAAGCCTGGAAGCAATGAAAATGCAGAATGAAATAACGGCTCCCTGCAATGGGGTAATCGGGAAAATACATGTGAGCACCGGCCAGTCAGTCATGAAAGATGACCTGTTGGTGGAAGTAACCTCTATAGATGTTTAATGAGCTAAAAGGCATTTAAAACAATAACAGGAGTCGGCCGTTGGGGAAATGACTCCATTTTTTGTGTATAGAATTTATTTCCAACTTTAGATAAACTTTTAGGGGTGTGAGGTAAAATAATCGTTTTAACTGTTGTATCTTTGCCATTCCAAAAATCATACTTACAATTAAGCTTCTAAGCGCTCTATTTTAAGTCATTCGCATGAAAAAAATTCTATACTTCTTTTTCCTGCTCCTTTTAGAAATACAATTCGCTGCTACTGCCACGGAGCCCTTCCGGTTTGCCCTTATCACCGATTTACATATTTCACCGGCTGACCGCCAATCATCGGAAGACCTTCAAAATACGGTAATCGATGTAAATGCCTCATCCGGAATCGATTTTGTAATTATCGCCGGAGATATAACCAACCGGGGAGATCTGGTTTCATTCAACATGGCGAAGCAAATGCTTCAGAAACTGCACATGCCTTATTATATAATACCGGGAAACCATGATGTAAAATGGTATGAAACGGGTGATACTAATTTCGACTCCGTCTACAGAGATACTAAATTTGTATTTACTCATAAGGGTATTGAATTTATTGGTTTTACGACAGCACCAGCGGACAGATCGGGTATAGGAACAGTTCAACCAAAAGATATTAATTGGTTGAAAACTTTTTTGGCAAAAGCAGGAAAAGGAATGCCGGTCTTTGCTGTAACCCACTATCCCCTCCAATCGGGTGATGTGGATAACTGGAAGGAGTTGGCCGATCTTTTGAAAGAATACAACGTTCAAGCCGTATTGGGCGGTCATTATCATCGCAATGCGTTGTTTAACTATAAAGGTATTCCGGGCATTATCAGTAGATCCACATTACGAGGAAAAGATGCTGTTGGAGGTTACTCCATTTTTTCAGTATCCGATTCTATTAGGGTTTTTGAAAAGAAAACCGGTATGCCGGAAGAAAAATGGTTAACTTTGCCAATGAATTCTCTTAGGTAAGTATTTTGACCGGATTAATCTGTTTAGAATATTGACTTCATATAAGTCCTGCCTGCAAAGTTGTTTGCTCCGGGATTGTATTTAATATTTTGACGGATTACTATGTACATTATAGACAAGTATTACAATAACACAGTTGAGCGGTCATACGCTTCAACAATTACTCATATTCAATGAAACTAACAAAAATTGCTCAACTTATTGGAGCAGAAAGAAAGAACATTCCCGATCAACAAATTAGCTGGTTACTGACAGATAGCCGTTCGCTCTCTTTCCCGGATGAAAGTTTGTTTTTTGCCATTCGTACCCCGCGTAATAACGGACACAATTATATTTCGGAACTTTACCAACAAAATCTGCGCTACTTTGTAGTGAGCGAAATGCGTCCGGAATTTGAAATGCTTACCAATGCTGTTTTTCTGAAAGTAACGGATACCTTGCAGGCTCTACAGAGTTTGGCGGCAGCCCACAGGGCTTCGTTTAATATTCCGGTAATCGGTATCACGGGAAGTAACGGAAAAACAGTGGTCAAAGAATGGTTATACCAGCTATTGCACGATGATTACCGGATTGTCCGTTCACCCCGCAGCTATAATTCACAGATCGGGGTTCCCTTGTCTGTATGGGCCTTGAATGAAAATACCGAGCTTGGTATTATCGAAGCAGGCATCTCCGAAATGCATGAAATGGAGCATTTGCAACCCATTATTCAACCAACTATCGGTATTTTCACAAATCTGGGAGAAGCACACCAGGAAAACTTCACCGGGCTGAAACAAAAATGTGAAGAGAAATTAAAGCTTTTTACCCAGGCAGAAACCCTGATCTATTGTTCCGACAACAAGCTCGTGGAGATTTGTATCGCACAATCTGGATTTAAGCAAAAATTGTTTTCCTGGGGTAAAAGTAAAGATGCTGATATTCAAATCCTGCAGGTCAAGAAATCAACCGATAACACAGACGTATCCTTAAAATACGCCGGATCGGACTTTACAATAACTATCCCCTTTACCGATGATGCTTCGGTTGAAAATGCATTACATTGCGTTGCCGTAATGCTGCATTTGGGCATTACCATCAAAAAGATTACAAAAAGGATTTTACAGTTGGAAGCTGTTGCTATGCGGCTTGAAGTAAAAGAAGGAGTACGTAGTTGTTTGATTATTAATGATAGTTATAATTCCGATTTAAATTCATTAAGTATTGCCCTTGATTTTTTGAATCAACAGGCTACTGCTAAAAACCTATCGAAGACACTGATACTTTCGGATATCCTGCAAAGCGGGCAAACGGCAGACGAATTGTACAAAACAGTTGCCGAATTGGTAAAAAGCAAAAATATCCAACGTATTGTGGGGATAGGAACTGAAATTTCGAAACAAACAGCCTTATTTCAGTCAGTTGATAAAACATTTTTCGAACATACGGAAGATTTTCTTAAGTCTTCGTTGATCCGGGAAATGAAGAACGAAATAATACTGCTTAAAGGTTCCCGGAAATACCATTTTGAGGATATATCCGAGAAACTGGAGCTGATCACACACGAAACTACGCTGGAGGTGAATCTGAATGCTCTTGTTGACAATCTGAATTATTTTCGTTCAAAGTTACGTCCGGAGACCAAAATGATGTGCATGGTAAAGGCATTTGCTTACGGGAGCGGTGCAGTGGAAGTGGCACGTACCTTACAACATCATCGATGTGACTACCTGGCTGTTGCTGTGGCCGATGAAGGAGCGGAATTACGCCACGAAGGTATACGGATTCCGATCATTGTAATGAATCCTGAAAAAGGCAGTTTTGGAATGATTTTCGATAATAAGCTGGAACCTGAAATATACAGTTTCCGTTTACTCGATTCGTTTATAATTGCTGCAGAGAAATTGGGTTTGGTCGATTATCCGATACACATTAAAATAGATAGCGGCATGCACCGGTTAGGTTTTGAGCCAAAAGACATGGAACAATTGCTCATACGGCTAAGAAATCAAAACCAGGTAAAAGTACGTTCTGTCTTCTCTCATTTGGCAGGTTCGGATGATGCAAAATTTGATGCATTTACCAAACAACAAATAGCAGTTTTCAGTGCGTGCGCCGATCAATTAGCAACTACTTTTTCGCATCATATCATGCGCCATATTCTTAACTCGGCAGGTATCGAACGTTTTCCTGAGTATCAGTTCGACATGGTTCGGTTGGGCATCGGCCATTACGGCATTAGTTCCCTGCCTGAAGTCAGTTTAAAACAAGTTTGCGCATTGAAAACCGTTATCCTGCAGATAAAAGATGTAAAAGCAGGTGAAACGGTAGGGTATAGCCGTAAAGGGATAGTTAACACAGATAAACGCATTGCTATCATTCCGATCGGATATGCCGATGGCTTCGACCGTAAACTGGGGAATGGAGTAGGAGAGGTGCTTATCAACGGGCAACGCGCCAAAGTGATTGGTAATGTCTGCATGGATCTGGTTATCATCGATGTAACGAATATTGAAGCCAGGGAAGGTGATCAAGTAGAAATTTTCGGTGATCATCTAATGGTTTCGGAAGTGGCCGATTGGCTGAAAACCATTCCTTATGAAGTACTTTCCAGTGTTTCGAGACGGGTGAAAAGAATTTATTTTCAGGAATAGAATCGGAAAGAAGTTGATTCATTAAATTGCATCAGTTTTATACAGCATTAACTAATCGACTATTACCCTCATTTAACCAATCAGCAATGATTCTAGTACAAATTCAGCAAATTAACACAGGACAAATTCTGTTACAGAGTGCATTAACCCTGGCAGCTCAACTAAAAAAAACATTGGGGGTTTTTAGTTTTGTTGATGCAAATGAGCATGTTGCTGCAAAGGAAGATGAATTGAATGCACTTTTGGCAGGACAACATAATACGGTTGAGACCCAGATACTTGTTCGGGACTCTAAAACTTATACCTTACCGGCAATTTGTGAAGAAATGGAAGCCTCGTTTTTGTTTATTCAGTTACCGGATGGACATAGTAAATTCATACGTACGCTGCTGAATGACTGCCGTGATTTGCGGATTCCTTATTTATTTTACAAGGATTCGTTTAAAGAATTGAACCTGGCAAAAGTAATATTGCCAATTGGTTTTCTCGAAGAGGAGCTGGAAAAGGCCCAATTTGCAACTGCATTTGGCAGGTTTTGCGGTTCGGAGGTGAAAATGTTGCTGGCAAACGATTACGGTTCAAAAGCTGCTACCAATGCAGATAAAATGAAGCTTTTGTTCGATAAGTTTGCATTTCGGTATACGCTCGAAAAAGCACAAAAGGATAGTTTTAAAGTAGAAGCTGAATCCATACAGCTCGCCGAGAAGGAACAGGCCGGGATCATTATTGTATCTGCTTCGCGGGATTACGGATTGGACGACATCCTCTTTGGCCCAAAAGAATATCATATCCTGAAAAAGTCTCCTATACCGGTTCTTCTGGTGAATCCCCGTGGAGACTTATACGCCTTATGCGATTAAGGCCTGTTGATAAATTAACGCGAGTTTGATAGAAACAAACAATTAAGAATCAATCACTAACGTATTTTCGAATTCTGAAAGAATAGTTGAAACACTACAGCTAGTGTAAAGACAAACTATTAAAGTTTGAAACAAGAGGACTGAAGTTTTAATTAACCGGACTTAGTTCAGCGCTTGCATTAATGGTAACTTCATCACCCACCATGGCTGCCGCGAATTTACTTCCGATACCAAAATCCGATCTTTTCAAAAGTCCTTTAACCGTAAATACTGCGATATCTTTTTTATTCATCTGGTTCTTCACTTTTCCTTCGAATGTAACATCCAACACTACCGGTTTTGTAATCCCGTGCATAGTCAGGTTGCCTGACAGTTTATATTCATTGGTTTTGATATTCACCAGGGAAGTACTTTTAAAAATTAATGTAGGGTATTTTTGTGCATCAAAAAAGTCTGCACTTTTTAGATGGGTATCACGCTGTTCTACATCGGTATTAATGCTTGCAATTTGAGCTATAACTTCAACCTTGGCATCGGAATAATCCGCTTTAGTGGTGACTGCTTTTATTTCAAATTGTTTAAAATTACCGGTCACATGCGAGATAGCGAGATGTGTAATAGTAAATCCCAAGCGGGAATGAGCGGCATCAGAAACCCATGTTTGTGAAAATGTTGTGAATGCTAATAGTATAAATACTATTGAAAGACTAATTTTTTTCATAATACATTCTTTTGAATTTATGTTTGTAATAATTATTTTTATTGATGTCCAATATAAATTACCTTTATAAACATTCCGATCTGTTTTTCAATGGAACGATATATTCCTGCTTCACAATCTGAAGTTCAATCAATGTCTCCTTTTTTTAAACAGTTTTACACCTATTTTGTTCTGTAAAAGATAGTTCTTTTCAATTTAGTTTTTTTCTACTCAGCAAAATCATCAACTGTTAATGAAATTCTCTGTTATCATTTCTTTGAACTAAAACCTATAAAAAGACAAATCGTCAAGCTATCCCTGTGAATGGATAACTTGACGATTTGTCTTTTTGAACAATGATTTATTTTCCAATTTCCTTGTATTGCTTTAACAACATAAAAACTGGAAACTCCAACTTGCTTTATGAAATATAATTTTAGAAATACAACTCCCCAAAAAATTCAGTCCGGTGAAAATCGGGTTTATCTGTTTTAACCGGACTCCAGGTTACAAAATGTCGGGAATCCGTTCCATCGGCGCACTTGTAAAAGTTTCCCAATATTTTTTCAGGTAGGTTTACAGGATCTATACCCATTATACGCATCGGAATTTTAACCGTCAATTCCCAGTTAAACATACCTTCCAGTTCATTAAAAGCGCGACGTCCCAATGTCGAGAAGCGTTTTATCATAGATAATTCTTCCTTACTGTATGGAGTTACCTCTTTATTGCGTTCCACCCGCTTTGCGGCCTTGCAGGTCCCGATACAATTGAATTCAAAATTCATGTATTTGTCATTCCCGGGAAGTTTACAAAAGAACTCAACACAACTATCTTCATTAACAGGTTCCTGGTCATTCAGATAAATGGCCCTTAACATACTTCCCCGAACGGAGAATTTAATAAAAAGGCTATCATATGAACGGGCAATATTAAACTGTGTAATTGGCCGGTAAGGATATTCTTTCGCCCAATTTAAGATCTCAATTGTATCAAGTACTCCAAAGTTTTCGAGTATTTCGCCTGCCGATTCTACGTCTGTATCATTTAAGGCTTCAATATATCGTATAATTAAATTTTTCATATTTTTCTTTATTCGTAATTACCTGCAATATTAACTAATAATTCTGACAATTTGTAATTTTAATCAGGAATAAATTGTTAAATGTAAATTTAGAACAACCAATTATGTCTTTTTATCATTGTTTGAATTGATGATAAACTTGTTATAACCCAAATTTAAGTAGAACAATTTAAAAACAGAAGGAGGTCGTGAATAAGAAATTATTCCACGACCTCCTTCACTATTATGGCAAAATAAAGGATAGAATTACGCGCTTGCTTTTCCGGCAGCCAACTGTCTCTTTATTTTCGCAAGTGTATTTTTCTGAGCTTTATCAAAATGAGTTTTCAAATCGTCAATAACTTCTTTTACAGAGAATATCCGGGGTGCCAAATAGGCATTGCTGCCGGCAAATGCATACCCTTTATCCAGATTGCCTTTGTAAGCATTGTATAAGGCCAGGATTATGCAATAGGGCACTTTTTTATAATCGCAAGTACGTAAACAATCGTAAGCGCATATTTTAGGACGTGTCAGCCCTTGCTTTACTTTATCCAGAAAAGCATTATTCAGTGCACGTCCGGGCATTCCAACCGGGCTTTGAATAATTTCAACATCGTTGACTTTCGCATTCACATAGGATTGTTTAAACCGGTCATCAGCATCACATTCGTACGTTGTAACGAACCGGCTGGCGATTTGAACTCCTTTTGCACCCAACTGCATGAATTTATACATATCTTCGCCTGTATATATTCCTCCGGCTGCCACTACAGGTATTTCCTGATTATATTTCTCTTCGAATAATGAAACTTGCTGAATCACTTCGGGAAGTATTTTCTCAAGGGAAAAATTAGGATCGGCTATTTGGTCATTCTTAAAACCTAGATGCCCACCGGCCTTTGGACCTTCGACAACCACTAAATCGGGGAGGTAATCATAAAGAGTTTTCCATTTTTCGCATATAATCTTTGCTGCCCTGGCAGAAGAAACAATCGGCACTAGCTTTGTAGTACATCCTTCCGTTCTGAATTTAGGTAAGTCCAGAGGTAGCCCTGCACCGGCAAAAATCACATCAGCTTTCTCTGCAATGGCCGTTTTCACCATTTCACTGAAATTGGTTAAAGCCATCATAATATTGACTCCAATAATACCTGAAGATTTTTCTTTGGCTTTTCTAATTTCTTCTTTTAAACCGCAAATACAAGCCTCCATATAATCTTTAGCCGTATTACGATAAATCAATCCGAGTCCCGCACAAGAAATAACGCCTACACCCCCCTCATTTGCAACAGCAGACGCTAAACCAGATAAAGAAATTCCAACACCCATTCCACCCTGAATAATAGGTAGTCTTGCCGTCAAATTTCCGATTTTTAAATTATTCATATTGCACATTTTGATATTAATTGTGCAAAGATACATCATATTAAGCATACAATAGGAATAGTTTAAAATATCAAACCTATATTTAACAGTATCTATCTAATTATTGTTCTATTTTTGAGTAATTTATGAAAGATCGGAACACGTCTCGCAAAAAGAAATCAAGTCCGGCTCCCGATTATAAAAATTAATGGGATTCGGAATTTAGCCCAAAACATCGTATCTTTGAAACTATTAATCGAAAATGGTTCTAAAAAATATGACTTTTACTGCAATTGATTTTGAAACGGCCCATGCAAATTTTCCCTGTGAAATAGGCCTGACACGCGTCGAAGATGGCGAAATTTGCGAATCCAAATCCTGGCTGATTAAACCCGCTTGTTTTCCCTATATGAACCCGTGGAACCAGCGGGTACACGGCATTTCATCAAGCGATGTATCAACAGCACAAACATTCGAGGAATTATGGGGAGAACTGAAGCCCTGGATGGAAGATCGTATCTTGGTTGCTCACAATGCGGCATTCGACATGCGGGTATTACGTGCAACCTTAGCCTGTTATGACCTGGCAATCCCAAGGGTTGAATATTTCTGCAGTGTGATCGTTTCAAGAAAAGCATGGAAAGAACTGCCACGTCACACCCTGGATGCCGTTAGCAATTACCATCATATCCAATTTAATCACCACCGGGCCGGAGATGATGCGGAAGCCTGCGCCAAGATTGCTCTTAAGGCCTTTGAAACGGTAGCAGCATGCAGTGTCGAGGATGGACTGAAAAAGTTTGGTATGCAGCTAAAAAAACTATAACTTCCACAGAGAGTCTTCTTAGTCTGGACGTAGTCTTATTTCAGTTTAGGTATAGAGGGGGTTCAGTTAGGGTTCAGTTAGGGTTCAGTTAGGGTTCGGATAGGGTTCGGATAGGGTTTGGATAGGGTTTGGATAGGTAGACCTAATTGAACCCCCTCGAAACCCTTTCTATACTCCCGTTGAACTGTCTCTATACCTAACATGAGCTCCGGCTGAAGTAAGACTGAACTAAGAGGATACACCCCAGAGAGTAAGGATCGACTTCAACACCCTCCAACTTCGTCAGATGGCCGGGTTCCGGATCAATCATCGACAGAGATTTCCCGGGTGTATAAAACAGAACTGGCAGCTATTCCACCTACTTAGTTTGGCCGAACCGGATTTATTATAAAAAAACCTCTCCGGGCTTCACAGTCCAAAGAGGTTACCGAGTTACATAAAAATTTATTTACTCACACTTATAAGCGCTTGCCCAAAGAGCAAGGCACCTATAGTCAAAATACAGTTATCTCATAATTTGGTTCATTCGTAATTTCAGCTACTTGTTCCGTATAAAGCACCTTCCCGTTTTCATCCAAAGCAACAACAGCCCGGGACATTAATCCCTTTAACGGGCCATCGGTTAACAGAACACCGTAATCGTTTGCAAAAGTATGGTAGCGAAAATCGGAAGCTGTGATGACATTGTCCAACCCCTCGGCTCCACAAAAACGGCTTTGTGCAAAGGGTAAATCTTTAGAGACACAAATGACCACTACATTTTCTTTTTCGGATACCCATTTATTGAACTTTCGGACAGACGTGGCACACGTTCCTGTGTCCAGGCTTGGAAAGATATTCAGCAAAACACGCTTCCCTTTATAATCGCTTAAATGAAATTCCTGAAGACCAGCATTTACTAACGTAAAATCGGGTGCCAAAGACCCAATTTCGGGCAGTTTTCCGATTGTATGCACGTCATTCCCTTTAAATTTTACTGTTGCCATAAACGTTTTTTATTATTTTGTTTAAAAAAATATATGTTAATACGACAATAACACCCGCATGCGGTTTTTTGTTTATATTTGCGTGTATTTATTTAAAATATTATTGAATGGGGAGTACCAACTATTATCTAATTTTCTTTTATAGTATATTCTTCTTTTTAACATCGTGTAAAGATTCCAAAGAGTATCGAATTGACAGTTCATTTACTGATTATTTACAACGCTTTGAAAATGAAGGTTCGGCACGTGGCCGTACCTTTAACCCACAAGCTAACGGGTTGATTATCGAGTTTGGAAATCTAAGCAATGGAGATGCCGGTTTAACCCATTATGAGACTCCGATTCGGATACAGATAGACAAGACATATTGGGACGCTATTTCGAAAACAAAAGGGGCAGATTGGATGAAAGAAGATTTGATTTTTCATGAACTCGGCCATGGATTATTGGGGCGTAAGCACTTAAATGCCACGCTTGAAAACGGAGACTGGAAATCAATCATGTGTGGAGGTACCAAGGTGGATAACCGTTCCTGGAACATCAATTACCGAGGTATAAGGCGCAGCTATTACCTGGATGAATTATTCGACGAAAGTACGCCTTCCCCCGGGTTTGCAAGTATGCAATTACCGGTTGATACAACAGGCTATGCAGAAAAACTCTTTTTATCGTTTGACACAGAAGCAAAGGTAAATGCCGGCTGGCCTATTACCGAAGATGCCAAACATAAAACCAGTATTGACAATGGACGATTGTGCTTCCAATCGAAGATTGACTCTGTATTTATGGTACTTGCCAGTACATCACTCGATGTACTGAGCAATTTTTCATACCAGTTAACCCTGCAATACCCTTCAGGCAACTCAACTGATCAATACGGTATTATTTTCGGTTCGGTCCCCTCGGGCAGTGATGTCGGCACCGACCCGGTAGAGTATTTTACTGTGAACAACAATCAAAAGATGTACATGGGAAACCGCACCTGGTATAGTTTCTTTACTGAATTAACGATTCCTGCAATTGTGGCAGGTAGTAAAAACACCCTTAAAGTTGTGAAAATCGGCACTATGCTATACTATTTTATCAACGGCATCTACTGTTATTGTTCTGAGATAGAAGTAACAAGTTCGGGAAGTCAGTTCGGATTTCTGGTACCACCAAAAGGAACCGTGTGGGTAGATAATTTACAGATTTCAGTAAAAGGCAGCAGCCCTGCAATTTTCAGAATGCAACAAACTAAACAACTTGAATTCAGCATACAAACGACTGACCAATTCAAACATAACCAGGTAAAGAACCAATAAACAAACCGATTAACTATAAATTTAAAAAACATGTATAAATTTGTTATATATCAGACACTTCCACGTCTTTTTGGCAATTATAATTCAACCAACGTACATAATGGAAGCATTGAAGAAAACGGCTGTGGAAAGTTTAATCATTTTACGGCCAAAGCCCTCTCCGAAATAAAATCACTCGGTATAACCCATATCTGGTACACCGGTGTTATCGAACACGCCACCCAGACTGATTATACTACCTTCCGGATTGAGAAAGATCATCCGGCTGTTGTAAAGGGTAAAGCTGGCTCTGCCTATGCTATCAAAGACTATTACGACGTTGACCCGGATCTTGCCGATCATGTTGAGGACCGGATGAAAGAATTTGAAGATCTGATAAAACGGACACACGAAGCCGGAATGAAAGTTATTATTGATTTTGTTCCAAATCATGTGGCCAGGCAATATCACTCCGATGCCAAACCGGCAAATGTGGTTGATTTAGGAGAAAACGATCATTCCAATTGGGCATTCTCACCATTAAATAACTTTTACTACTTGCCAAACCAGGCTTTTAGCCCTCAGTTCGACATACAGGGATATAAAGAATTTCCTGCCAAAGTAACCGGGAATGACCAATTTACGGCTTATCCCACCAAAAATGACTGGTACGAAACTGTCAAATTGAATTACGGCGTTAACTACGTGGAAGGTCATCAAAAACAATTTGATCCGATTCCGGATACCTGGTTCAAAATGCGGGATATACTCCTTTTTTGGGCCTCAAAGCAGATAGATGGCTTCAGGTGCGATATGGCCGAAATGGTTCCGGTCGAATTCTGGGGATGGGCTATATCCCAGGTAAAGGCCCAGTACCCGGCTATTATCTTTATTGCTGAAGTTTATCATCCTGCAGAATACCGTAATTACATATGTAACGGGAAATTTGATTATTTATATGATAAGGTGGGTATGTACGAAATGCTTCGCAATATAACAAGCCGGGACTATCCGGCCCGGGAAATTACGAATTCGTGGCAATCGTTAGGAGGCATTGAGAGCCAAATGCTGAATTTTATGGAGAACCATGACGAACAACGGATTGGTTCCGGTTTCTTCTGCGGAAACGGCCTGTATGCCCAGACGGCAATGATAGTTGCGGCAACTCTGACACAGGCTCCTGTTATGATCTATTTTGGCCAGGAGCTGGGGGAACAGGGGATGGACAGCGAAGGTTTCAGCGGCATTGACGGCCGGACCAGTATTTTTGATTATTGGGGAGTAAAATCGATCCAAGACTGGGCAAATGGCGGAAAATTTGATGGTAAAAATTTATCGCCCGAACAGAAAGAACTGCGTGGCTTCTACCAAAAGCTATTGAATATAACCCTCACTGAAAAAGCGATCACTGATGGGCTCATGTACGACCTGGAATTTGCTAATTTTGACAATCCAAGATTCAACACACACAGGCAATATGCGTATTTCCGAAAATATAAAGATGAAATTTTGTTATTTGTGTTGAACTTCGACGATAAATATCTGGATACCGAAGTTCGTTTGCCCTACGAAGTATTTCAATTTTTTAAATTAAAAGAAGGACAAAATTATAAGGTTACCAACTTATTGCAGGAAACGGATAAATTTCCATTGTTTACTCTGAGTTCCAACGAACCATTTAGGGCCTACATGCCTCCCTGGAAGGGATTGATTTTAAAACTAACTCGAATGTAAAAAATCATAAAACATCTTGAAAATCAGCTTAAATTTTGAACGAATCCTGAAGCTTTAGCATTATATGGAGTAAAACCTATTTAAAGAAGACATTATGAGATCACACTTTATTCAGGCGGCTTTTGGAGCTTTATTTTTTATCGTATCGTGCTCTTCATTGAAAACGACACCTGAAACCATAGAAGAACTTACTCAAAAGATTCAAGCAAAAGATTATACGATTTCAGTCAGGTATGCTAATCCTTTGAGAGGCAAGCAAATTTACCTGAGTAGCGAATATGATTTACGAATAAAGAATGATTCGGCTTTTGCTTATCTTCCTTATTTTGGAGTTGCCTATTCGGCACCTTATGGCGGTGGGGAAGGAGGAATTAAATTTGCGGAACCAATAATTGGATATTCAATGAAACCTAATAAGAAATCCGATGGGTGGGATATTCATTTTAGAATAAATGCAAAAGAGTCCGATTACGAAATATCCATGAATATCTTCCAGAACGGCAGTACTATTTTCACTGTCAGTTCATTTAACCGGGATATAATAACATTTAGGGGTGAGGTTAAGAAATAGTTTCTATGACTCAACATCACTGATCAGAAAAATTTGTAATAAGCCTGCTTGCTATCCAACCTTCAATTAATTTCTTCCTTTAACTCCCGAATCAACTTACAGTTTAATGTAAAATACTGGCATATTGTATATAATATATACATAATAGCGATTATGATTTTAATGTTTAACTTTTTCAGACTAATTGCTTTCATACTGAATAAACAGGAGGAAAAGCAGACAAAATAATTAAAGAAATAATTCCTTAATCTTTTTGTCAATTGAAAAAAAAAACCGATATTTACAGTCGTTTTCAGGAGATTTCTATCTGGTTTTATGTGCTTGAAAATGAATTTATTTTATGTTGTAGAACTTGACAGCCAACAAGAATTTTAAAGAAAATATCAAATAGATTATGAAAGAAATTAAATTCAGTCTTGTTTACCGCGATATGTGGCAAGCGTCTGGCAAATATGTGCCTCGTAAAGACCAATTAGCAAAAATTGCTCCCGTACTTATTGAAATGGGATGTTTTGCCCGTGTTGAAACCAATGGTGGAGCCTCAGAACAAGTAAACCTGTTGTATGGCGAGAATCCGAACGATGCTGTTCGTACATTTACCAAACCATTTAATGATGCCGGTATTCAGACTCACATGCTGGACCGCGGATTGAACGGTTTACGTATGAACCCGGTTCCGGCTGATGTACGTGAATTGATGTATAAGGTAAAAAAAGCACAAGGCGTTGATATAACCCGTATTTTCTGCGGATTAAATGATGTCCGCAACATTATACCTTCCATTCATTATGCCAAGGCTGCAGGAATGATTGCCCAGGCTACCATGTGTATCACCTATTCTGAAATTCACACAGTAGAATACTATGTGAATATGTCGGAGAAACTGATTGAAGCAGGAGCAGACGAAATCTGCCTGAAAGATATGGCCGGTATCGGCCGTCCTGAAATGTTGGGTAAAATAGTAAAAGCAATTAAGACGGCTCATCCTGATACAATTATTCAATATCACGGCCATTCTGGTCCCGGTTTCTCAGTTGCTTCCATGCTTGAAGTGGCTAAAGCCGGCGTAGATTATCTGGATGTTGCCATGGAACCGCTTTCGTGGGGAATGGTTCATCCGGATGTGATTACTATTCAAGCCATGCTAAAAGATGCCGGTTTTAAGGTTCCAGAAATTAATATGACCGCCTATATGGAAGCACGCCGCCTGACACAAAGTTTCATAGACGACTTCTTGGGATACTTTATTGACGAGCGCAACAAATTCATGACCTCTTTACTTATCGGATGCGGACTTCCGGGTGGTATGATGGGTTCACTCATGGCTGACCTGAAAGGTGTTCATGCCGGTATTAACTCGTACCTGAAAGGTGCAAACAAAAAAGAGCTCAGCACAGACGAATTGCTGGTTATGTTGTTCGACGAAGTAAAATATATCTGGCCTAAATTGGGTAATCCGCCATTAGTAACCCCATTCAGCCAATATGTAAAGAATATCGCTTTGATGAACGTTATGTTCCTGGTTAAAGGTCAACCGAGATGGAGCATGATTGATAAAAACAGCTGGGATATGATTTTAGGTAAAGCTGGAAAATTACCAGGAAAACTTGATCCTGAAATCATTGCATTGGCCGAAAAAAACAAATACGTTTTCTTCGAGGGAAATCCACAGGACAATTATCCAAATGAATTGCCGAGATTTATTGAAGAAATGAAAGCAAATGCCTGGGATAGGGGCAAAGATGATGAAGAATTGTTCGAATTCGCTATGCACGAAAAACAATATCGTGATTTCAAATCGGGAGAAGCTAAAAAACGCTTTGAAGGAGAACTTGAAGCTGCCATCAAAGCAAAATATGCAACAAGCACTATTGAATTACCCGATTTACGCGCATTAAAATACCCGAATGCCGAACCAGTGGTTTCTAATGCAACCGGTCGAGTAATCTGGGAACTTGACTTTAACGAAGTTTCCGTAGAACCTGTTCATGGAAAAGAAGTGAAAGAATATGAAACTCTTTGCACCATTCAAACAAATTATGGATTGGAACATATCGGAAGTTTCTGCGACGGACGAATTGTAGGCGTCGAAAAGAAGCAGGGTGAAGTTGTACGCAAGGGCGAGGTATTAGCTTATATTGAAAAGAAGTAAAATTCACACACACTTCATAAGCTTTTAAAACTATTTAAATAGAGACGTTGATTACAGCGTCTCTATTTTTTTATACTCTATTTGTGGAAAATAAAAAGATTCTATTAAATAGCGGAAAAACCAATTGAAATCGCTATTTTTGCAACAAAAACATACCATTTATAAAGTAGAATGGGATTTATTCTATCAAACTGGCTTTTTAGCCTACCTGAAATTAATTATTTATGATAAAAGATTTATTTATTAAAAAAACATTGGCTCAGCTCGATGAGCAAGCCGATAGCAATCACAACACGTTAAAACGTCATCTCAGCGCTTTAAACCTCACGTTGCTGGGAGTTGGCTGTGTGATCGGAGCAGGCATTTTTGTACTTACAGGAACAGCTGCTGCCTTACACGCAGGGCCTGCAATTGCCATATCTTTTATCATCTCTGCTTTGGGTTGTTTGTTGGCAGGCCTTTGTTATGCTGAGTTTGCTTCCATGATTCCAGTTTCAGGTAGCGCTTATACCTATGGTTACGCCACTATGGGCGAATTTGTAGCCTGGATTATCGGTTGGGATTTAATTTTAGAATACCTATTTGGTTCGGCAACGGTCGCTGTGGGTTGGTCGGGCTATGTTTCCAGTTTATTAGCAGATTTTGGGCTTGCCTTACCATCGGCCATGTGTCAAAGTCCATTTATTTATGATTCAGCCGGATGGCATTTATCGGGTGCCATCATCAATTTCCCGGCAGTATTCATTGTTGGAGTTATGACTACTTTGTTAGTTATCGGAATAAAAGAATCAGCCAAGTTTAATAACATTATTGTTCTAATTAAAGTAACGGTTATCTTGTTATTTATTGGTTTTGGTATTTCTCACATTCATTTAGCCAACTGGACTCCATTCATTCCGGCTAATACCGGAGAATTCGGTCATTTCGGATGGTCAGGTGTTTTGACAGGTGCTGCAGTTGTATTTTTTGCCTATGTCGGATTTGATGCCGTCTCAACAACATCCCAGGAAGCCATCAATCCTAAACGCGATGTACCGAGAGGAATTCTTTTCTCTCTCTTAATTTGTACGATTTTGTATATTGCAGTAAGCTTGGTATTAACAGGAATACTTAATTATAAGTATTTAAATGTTGAAGCACCTATTGCGTTGGCTATAAATAGCGCCGGACCCGGATTAATGTGGTTACGCCCAATCATAAAAATAGGAGCCATTGCTGGTCTCAGTTCAGTAGTATTAGTGTTGTTACTGGGTCAGTCCCGCGTATTTTTTACAATGGCCAGTGATGGATTGTTATGGAAAAGCTTTGCCAAAACTCATTCCAAGTTCAAGACGCCTCATATTACAACCATTGTAACAGGATGCGTTGCCGCTTTTTTTGCAGGTCTATTTCCTATTGGTTTATTAGGCGAAATGGTCTCTATAGGAACGCTATTAGCATTTGTAATTGTTTCTGTGGGAATCGTTCTACTGCGTAAGTCCGAACCAAATGCTGTTCGCGGATTTAGAACACCATGGGTACCTTTTGTTCCAATACTCGGAGCTCTGGTATGTTTTGCCCAAATGGCTTCATTGCCTCGCGACACTTGGATTCGTCTCTTTGGATGGATGGCTATTGGCTTTGTGATCTATTTTACCTATGGAATCAAACATAGTCATGCAAGACAGAATAGAAAGGACAACAAAAAGAGTTAGAAATCTATATTTCAATAAAAAAGCCTCACAAATGTGAGGCTTTTTTATTGAAATATAGCTAAAAACGCATATAAAAGCGCTTTTCCTATGAATATTTGCTACCTAGCTTAACCTTTGACTGACGGAAGCTACCATTCGATATCCTTTACCGTGAATATTGATAATCATGACGTCTGGATCTCCACTAAGCAACTTACGCAGTTTACAAATATAGACATCCATACTTCTTGCATTATAATAGCTGTCATCTTTCCAAATAGTCTTAAGAGTATACTTCCGGTCCAAGAAACTGTTTGTATTGGATGCAAACAAAATAAGTAAATGCATTTCTTTTTTTGTGAGCTTCTTAGTCTCTCCTTTGAAAGTAAGCAGTCGTTTTTGAACATCTACTTCATAGCCACCGATAGTGTAAAAAGGCACTTGCAAAAGCTTGTAAAGCACATCATCGTCTTCAATTAACGTGATTTTGTCATTTTCGTTTTCCATTTTCGTAATTTTTTGAGTTTGTATAGTGATAGCGATAGTGAATTCAGTACTTAAATAATTAATCGTCAATTTTAATTTTTCCAAATCAAAAAGAGCACCTGAAGACTAATTTTAAATTGTTTATACAACTTGTTTAAGTTTACAACTTGTTTTGTGATTTATTTGTTTAAAATTTATGTCAAAGATATATATTATTTTATTTTATTACATCATTTTGAGGAAATATTTATTAACAACTTAGTATTTCATCCAACTATATATACGGTTTAAAAAAGTATCAATTGAAAAATACATTATTGTAATTTTCTCTTTCGAGTTTTGTAAACGAAAAGGGAATCGAACTTTTATTGGGAAAAGTCAATCGTAAGATTTTTTGTCAGATAAACCAGGCTTCTAATATTATTATCATAAATTATTCCTTATTGTAAGGCGCAGGTTGCTCTAGAGTAATTCAAAAAAGTTATTTTTGTGTTCAAACATAAAAACAATGCAAATATAAAAATAATTATTTGCATTGTTAACTATTTATCTATATTTTATTAATAATATTTTCATAAAATTGTGATGGGTCAATTTAAGGAAGAAATAGGAATCCTGACTTAGATTTTAGTTTATAGTTTTAATAAAAAGGGAACTATGCAGAATGAAAATAAAATTGAAAAAATGATGTCAAAAATGAACCAGATGTCTTTTTATGTGTTTTTAATACAATATTAAACATTAAATTAATATATGTTATGAAACATACAATTTTAGGTGCAGGTGGTTCTATCGGAAACGCACTGACAAACGAGTTACTGAAGACAAACGAGAGCATTCGTCTTGTTTCGCGAAGTAATTATTCCGTAACCGGCACAGAATCATTCAGAGCAGATATTACTTCATACGAGGAGACCTTAAATAGTATCAAAGGATCAGACATTGTATACTTATTAGCCGGATTGCCTTACGACAGAAAAGTATGGATCAAATGGTGGCCAAAAATTATGAAGAATGTCATTGATGCCTGTAAGAATTATGATGCAAAATTAATTTTCTTTGATAACGTGTATATGTATGGCAAAGTGGATGGAAAAATGACAGAAACAACCTCATATTCACCCTGCAGTGTCAAGGGTGAAGTCAGAGCTATTGTTGCCAACATGTTACATACAGAAATGGAGCATGATAATATACAGGCCATTATAGCTCGGTCCGCTGATTTTTATGGGCCTTATGCATCAAATTCAAGTGTATTATATTTCTTAGTACTGGATAAAATGATGAAAAATAAAAAAGCACAATGGATAGCCGATGAGACGAAGTTGCACTCATTTACCTACACACAGGATTGTGCTAAGGCTTTAAATTTACTTAGGAAAAAATCTGACTGCTACCAACAAGTATGGCATTTACCAACTTATAGTCCCGCGATAACCGGAAAATCATTTATTGACTTAATCGCTGAGGAACTTGAAGTAGTGCCTAATTATACCGTGCTAAAAAAATGGATGCTAAGTCCGATGGGATTATTTAACAGGACTGTATTTGAATCATTGGAGATGATTTATCAAAGTGAATATGACTATCTGTTTGATTCTACAAAATTTAATGAGTACTTTAATTTTAAGCCTACCACATATAAAACCGGAATACATGAAACAATTGAGTTCTATAGAGGAAAATAAAAGAACATCAAAACACACTCTAACTAAACCATTGTAAGCAAATAATATATCATAATTTTATTGATGATGCAAACATTCAGATTGTTTCATTAATTCTATTCTCCGAATATAACACTTCTCTAAAATCAGATGCAATATAAATCATTGATTCGTAATTCAAAAATATTAAAACATAGATGTTCAAATTATTCAACAATATAGACCGAAAGGGTTATAAACCCAGATATGGAGGATTAGACATTTTAAAATTTATTGGCCCGGGATTATTGGTGACAGTCGGTTTTATTGACCCGGGAAATTGGGCCTCAAATCTTGCTGCCGGAGCTGAGTATGGTTACTCCCTGTTATGGATGGTGACTCTATCAACTATCATGCTTATTTTTCTCCAACATAACGTAGCGCATTTAGGCATAGCAACCGGACTTTGTCTTTCGGAGGCAGCAACAATCTATTTAAAGCCACGATATTCCAAACTGCTTTTGATATCAGCTATGTTCGCATCCATTTCCACTTCATTAGCAGAAATACTTGGTGGTGCTATTGCATTGAATATGCTTTTTCAGATGCCTATCAGAGCAGGAGCATTATTTGTTACCATATTTGTGGTCATAATGCTTTTCACTAATTCATACAAAATAATTGAAAAATGGATTATTGCTTTTGTTTCTGTCATAGGGCTGTCATTTTTATATGAACTATCGTTAATTAATATTGATTGGAACAGTGCTGCTACGGGTTGGGTTACACCATCAATTCCTCCCGGGTCGATGTTGATTATAATGAGTGTCTTGGGAGCCGTCGTGATGCCTCATAATCTGTTTTTACATTCTGAGATTATTCAAAGTCGTCAATGGAACCTTAGAGATGACAAGATTATAAAGAAACAACTGCGATTTGAATTTACAGATACTTTGGTTTCCATGATAATTGGGTGGGCTATCAATAGTGCCATGATTTTACTGGCAGCCGCAACCTTCTATAAAACAAAAGCTCCTGTTTCTGAACTTCAGCAAGCTAAAGAGCTACTGACCCCATTACTCGGAATGCATGCATCCAATGTATTTGCTGTCGCGTTATTATTTTCAGGAGTTGCTTCTACCATTACTTCAGGGATGGCAGCAGGCTCCATATTTGCAGGGATGTATAAAGAACCTTACGATATTAAAGATAATCACACCAGATTAGGAATTGCCATTTCGTTGATTATAGCCTTGATTATCGTTCTTATGATTACGAATCCATTTCAGGGGCTAATTATTTCTCAAATGATTTTAAGTATTCAATTGCCGTTTACAATCTTCTTCCAAGTGTATTTAACTTCATCTGAAAAAGTTATGGGAAAATATAAGAATTCTACTATGTCTAAGATTTTACTTAACCTGCTTGGAGTAATTGTTACAGTACTCAATATTGCTTTGTTCATTAGTTTGTTTTAAAAGAACAATAAAAAACTGAAATAAAGAATCTGTGCTAATAATAATTTATTATATTTGTTGAAATATATAAATTTCCAATAATCGTTGAAGGAAAAAGTATGTACACTATAAGTAAAGAATTTTATTTTTCGGCAAGTCATCAATTACATGGTTTAATCAAAGATCATCCCTGTGGACGAATTCACGGGCATAATTATACGTTGAGAGTATTTCTGAGAGGGGATCTCAACAGAGAAGGTTTTGTTCAGGATTACAGCGATTTGAAACCAATTTCTGACTGGGTAGATCAAACTCTTGATCACAAACATTTGAATGATGTTTTTGATTTCCAGACATCAGTTGAAAATATATGCAAATATGTTTATGACTTGTTTAAACCACAGTTCCCATTATTAACCGCAATAGAAATGAGTGAGACTCCAAAGACCAACTGTCGTTATGAAGAATAATGTTTCTGGAATTATTCTTAATGTTGTTGAGATTTTTAAATCAATTCAAGGAGAAGGTGCCAATACAGGTAAAGCAGCTGTTTTTGTGAGACTGGCCAATTGCAATATGTCTTGTTGGTTTTGTGATACAGATTGGAGTCAAAGTCATAAAATGACCGTAATGGAAGTATTGGAAGAAGTAAAAAAACTTTCAAATCCGAACGCATACCCGGATAACCTGCTCATTTGGACAGGAGGTGAACCGACATTACAATTGACAGATGAAATTCTTGAGCTTTTTCAGGATTATTATAATTGTATTGAAACAAATGGAACAAATCCTGTTCCAAAAAGAATAGAATATATTTCGTGTAGTCCGAAGGTTAGTCCGGCTGAATTGAAAAAGAATTTTACTCGCGTAAATGAATTTCGATACCCGATAAAAGTAGGGGACAGGTTACCGGATATTTCGGAATTACCAAAAGCAGATAACTATTTCGTAAGTCCTATATTTTTAGGGGAAGAAAAAAAACGGTTTCAACAAATTGATGAAAATATAATCTATTCTATAAATTATATAAAAGACAATCCACAATGGAGATTATCATTACAACTTCATAAACTATTGAATATCCCATAGAATAAAGATTATCCCTATTTTTTCCAGCGCTTTAACTCCGTATAAAGCCTTTGAATAGGCAGTCCCATAACATTGAAGTACGACCCTTCAATATATTCGACACCAATATAACCAATCCATTCCTGAACTCCATATGCTCCCGCTTTATCATAAGGCTGGAAATTTTGAAGATAATACTCAATTTCTTCTGGGCTAAGCCTTGAAAAACGGACTTCTGAAATTACATGAAAAGTTTTACGTTTTAACAATGTGCTTATACAAACTCCTGTAATAACCTGATGTGTTTTGCCGGACAACGCTTTAAGCATCCTTGTCGCATCTGCTTTGTCGACGGGTTTTCCAAAGACATTCCCTTCATGCCAGACAATAGTATCAGCAGTAATGAGTAATGTATTCTCGTCCATTTTATCAACAAATGCATCAGCCTTTTTTTCTGCTAAATACATCGGTATATCAACGCCAACCAGTTGAGATGGATAACTTTCCTCTACTTCAACATTCTGAACTTCAAACGGAATATTGAGTCCGCGTAAAAGTTCTTCACGTCGTGGAGACTGTGATGCAAGAATTATATTATAATTATTAAGGTGTGATAGCATATCTTGTAGTTTGAACAGATTAATCTATTTTAAAACAAACACATTAAACAAGCTTATTCCAAATGTTTTTGCTTGCAAATAATAAAAAACAAAGCTATACAAAACCCCTATGAGCATTATAACTTTTGATAAATTCGAAACCTGGTGAAAATCGGACTGCGATTTTGCTTTCTGAATTAAATAACAAAGAGCAGCAAATGGCAATACCAACCCGAAAATAATATAACGTATAGTTAACGTTCCGGCAAAATGAATTAAGAATTCATTTGCTAAAAACAATCCGGTTACAGTTATAACAACCAAACCATATAAAAACATTTTTGTTTTATTTATACCCCACTTTATTGGCAAGGTGCGACATTCCATCTCCCGATCCCCTTTTTCATCTTCCATGTCTTTGATTATTTCCCGAATCAGAGTGCACAAAAAAGCAAATAAAGCGAAACCACCTATCCAGCCATAAAATTGAGTAGGAATAGGAGTTTCGAAAACCAAATTGCCAAATTCCTTTTTCAGAAAAGCTAGTTGGGTTATACCAACTACCAATACAGCCATCGCTGAAACAAAAGCAACTACCAAATTTCCGATTAAAAAAAGTCGTTTATAGCTTGCTGAATAAAACCACAATAAGCCAGGAACAACAATAAAAATAAAAGCAAGTGTAAAGCTTCGGGCAAAGAACGCCAACAATAATCCGCAAACGACCCCCAAACCGGTTAAAACCTGATGTAAAAACATTGCAAATTGTCTGGATAATCTATTTCCCACAATCTGTCTATCAGGTCTATTTATTGCATCTATTTTCACATCAAAATAATCATTCAACACATATCCGCCGGCTGCAATTAAAACAGTTGCCATAATCAATAAAAACAACATATTAGTCTCCATCGAAGCATCAAATCCAAAAGTTTGCAGAATTGGCACAAGCACAACCTGTCGCATAACAAATTGCATGACTGCGATAAAAATCAAATTTTGATAACGGATAAGTCTTAAATAGGCAAACATATAATATAATTATGTAGTAAATTTTGTTTTAACATCCGTATTGAATTGTTTCCTTTTTCATTGTTTTTTATGCCGGATATAAATATTTTTGGTCAAAATCTTATATATCTTCTTTAGATCTGGTCTTTTATTCAACATTGAAAGATGTTTTGATATTGTTTTTTTGTCCATCCTTACAGCCGGTCCCGTTTGGGCTTCATAAGGATTCATTGTTTTTATTTTTTCAGCAGTCTCTGCAATGAGAGGCTGAATAATTTCAAACAAGAATCCTGAATCTTCCAAAATTTTAGAAGCAACATCGTACATATAGTTGGTAAAATTGCACGCAAAAACTGCAGCCAAATGAATCTTTTTACGTTGTTCTGAATTAATTATATATGTTTTATTGGATAATAAATTTCCTATTTCAAGCAATTTCTTTTGAACTTCCAGATCGCTGGCCTCAATACAAATAGGAATTTGACTAAAATCAACCTGTTTGTCCTTTGAAAAAGTTTGCAGCGGATATAAAACACCAAATTTTGTAGTGAATCCTTCGAATTCACCCATCGGAATACAACCGGCAGTGTGTACTTGTATACCCTCCGGCATTTCTATCTTTCTTAATATACTTTTAAAAGCATTATCTGTCAAGGCATAAAAATAGATATCTGCATCCTTATAAATATCTGAAATATCTGTAATAAAGGAAGTATTCAGCTTTTCAGATAAAGTCTCGGCATTTTTAATATTTCTACTATAAACCTGACTTATTATAACTCCCTTTGCCTGTAATGCTAATCCTAAATGCGTAGCAACACTGCCTGAACCTATTAAAACAACTTTCATATATTAATTGAAATAGTTTATCAATATTAACTAATAATGGCAAACGACATTATTTCTTCTTAATTCCGAAAACCATGATTGCTCCGGCCAAAATAAGCAATAAGGGCCAAATAAAGTCGGAGATATTCCTTGTCAACTGAATAATGTCTGACAAACGAAAAAGAAGTCCGACAACAATAAGCACAATACCTATATTTTTATTTGAATGAAAAAGTAAGAAAATCACACCCATTATAAGTGGATAATTTTTAAAATCAAAAATATAAGGTACAATTTCAGACGGTAAAATCTGAAGTTGCCGTAGTAGAAATAAGCATCCAAAAACCAACAAGGTAATTCCCCAAGCTAAGCGATTATCTTTTTTGTTTGACATATTTTCAGTTGAAGTTATTGAAGTTAAAACTTTTCGGAATGTATTTTATGAGTTGCCAGTTTTATCGTTTCATAAGGCTTCCGTTCTTCATTTGGATATCCAATTGATAATATACACAAAACACCAAATTGTTCTGGTATAGCAAATAATTCCCGAATATATGCTTCTGCTGTTGTATTTTCATCCTTGTCCCGATCATAAACCTGTACCCAGCAACTGCCCAACTCCAGATCGTGCGCCTCTAGTTGCATGATAATTGCAGCAATAGAAGCATCTTCAATCCATACATCACTTTTTGTTTTGTCTGCAATAACGACAATTGCAAGAGGAGAATCGGATAACATTTGAGAACCATGTATACGGCATTCAGACAATTTCAGGAGCATTTGTTTATCTTCAACCACAATAAATTCCCACGGATTACTTCTTTTTGAAGCCGGAGACATCAAAGCAGCACAAGTGATTTTATCTATTTTATCTTGTTCAACAGCTTTGGGTAAATATTTCCGTATGCTACGTCGGGTTCTTAATAGTTCAAATAACGATATCATAAACAGTTCTTTCTCAATTAGATTAATTTATTGTTGTTTTTCAACCAGATAAGCTATTATCGAGTTAGGTTTTAATACGTTTTTAAGCCGGTTGAAAGGTAAGGTTACTTCGGTTTGTCCCATATAATACGGTGCAATTTCGTACGGGTTAAAAACATAATTAATGCCTTCGTCGGTTATATAAAAATTTCCATTCGGTTTGATTGAATCCTCCCAAAAGTCAGTATCTTCTAAACTTAGGATCGGTTCAGTATCCTTTGTTTCCTTCATTTCTTTGCTCTCTTCAACAATTCTTTTTTTAATAAGCTCGGAAAGTTCAGTTTCATAATTTGGCTTAAATAAATCCTTTTCCGATATAGTTTTTCCTGTTTTTAAATCAAAATTATAATAATTTCGAGTTTCAAGGCCATGAGCTCCTCCCATATAAACATAGCGCTCAATTCCATAAACATATATTTTCTTATCACTTAATAAGCTAAAGCCGGAAACCACATGTTCATTATTAAAACTATATCTGTTCGTACTATCCACTTCACTTAGTAATGGACTGTTATTTTCTTTATAATCGGCAACCAGATCTTTCGTAAATAATAACACCAGTGAATCGTTTGAATGGGAAATATACTCGTCTCCAAATAAGTTTGCAATGATAGTAGAACGAATTGATTTTAAGACTTCCTTATCTGTAAATGCAACCGGAATTTCTGCTTCAATATCAACACTTAAAGCTCCCTTGGTAGTATCCTTTGATAAAAAGTATCTTTTTGCAAAGTCTTTTTCATCCGTTTTTATTGTTTTCTGCGTACAGGAAAAAAATAATGTCGTTACTAAGATACTCAGCAATAATATAATAGCTTGTTTTTTCATAATCAAATCCATTTTATAATTTTCGGAACAAATTTACAATATTTAAAACAGATAATATCTAAAAGTTCTCAAATAAATTTTTAAAATTATCTTCGAGACTCATTACGTAGCCAGAACAATTTGATGTCGTATTCTTGAATCAGGAATCAGGCGTCGCCGGTATATGGCTTATAGATCGTTTTTTTTATTTTGAATGCCTGCTTTAAGCCGCCAGGTGAATTGGCTAAGGTGCATAGCACCGCCGGTTTGGTACTGAAATTAGTATCTGATACTCAAAAGCCATATTGCGGCGATACTTGATTTGAAAATCTCTCTTGGAATCTTCTCCGATAAGTCTAATTTCACAGAATTACCAGCCTCTGAAAAAGTGTTCTGTCCTTTCTATAAAATACGATAATATATTATGTAGTGGAATAACCGAATGATCTATTTTAAGCACCTGAACAATCTCTGTTGGCTATTGATCCGGCACCCGGCCATCTCACAAAGTTGAAGGGGTGTTGAAGTCGATCCTTACCCGGATTCCAACCCCTTGACGGATGTTGTTTCCTTTCTGGTCCTTCCTCGCCGGGGAGTCTCCTCTTACTTCAGCCGGGGTTCATGTTAGGTGTAGAGGTATTTCAACAGGAGTATAGATAGGGTTCGGATAGGGTTCGGTTAGGTCTACCTATCCGAACCCTATCTGAACCCTAACTGAACCCTATCTGAACCCCTTCTATACCTAAACTAAAATAAGACTGGAATAAGACTGCGTAAAAGACCGAAATAAGGTTGCCCCCCAGATTGAGAAAATTCCTTCTTTTGAAAAAGAAAACCTTATTTTTCTTTTTCTTTTCCCTTCGTAGTCTCTCAAAAGAATACTGAAAGCCCCAATATAAAAGTAACTTAATAAAATGCTGATATTATGTAAATTAAAATTTAGTTACATAAGAGAGAAAATTGAACACCCTACGAATCTTCCTTTATTACCGTCTATGAAAAAGTAAAAATAACAGAGGGCAATATCTATTTCCAATTACTTATGACCACCACTTATCGCAAATAAACTGAGTAATAGTCAAAAGGTTCTACTGGTCATATTATGAAAGCAAGTCTGAATTACAATGAAAAAGCAGATTAGCTATGCAGGTTGTTTAGTTAAGGATTTTGATTGAAAGAACCAATACTCCACCTAAACGACCTTGATTCATGAAACAAAAATTAATTTCAATAAAAGAAGGAGTGTATTATGATCTTATTTTTTTGTTTTTATAATTCCACTTCCACGGAGCATACAGTACTTCTGTTTTAGGTATAAAGTGGAATCGGGGACTTCAGAGCGCGTTGGCAGATGGCTCAGAGAGGCATGTCCCTCTGAATCCTCAATAAAGTCTCTCAATACGGAGAAAACATTACATCGTTGTTTAGATGAAGCCGTAAGCTGAATTAAAAAAATACTTGCAGAGAACCCGGCAAAAAAGAGTTTACGACTCGTTCAAAATAGAAGCCCCATGTGGTATTTGCCCGAAAGAGACTGCTGGCAATTAAAATTCAATTTCATTGACTTTTAATTGTGATATTATAGATCTTCTGCAACATATCCTGCATCCCCCCAAAAATAAGTCCATGACTGGATCCACTTGAAACGCTATTTGTGCATATGTTATGAACCATCAATCGAAGATAAACAATAACTTTTAAATTCATTATTTACATTTTAATTAACACATAAATGCAAATACAAGTTAATTAAATTCCATTATTATTACTACCTTTGTCGCTTGATTAAAAAAAATACTACATTGCGTAGTAAAAAATACACAACTATTATACGATAACCTGCTTAGTCGTGATTTAAGCACTTGGGGTTAAATAATGTAGTATAATTTTCATCGTTACACTTCCGTGAAGGAGGATGTCTAAAATTGGCTAGAATTCAAAATATGGAAATGAAGATAAATTCACACAAATATTTGAATTTCTATTATTTAGTATATTAATAAAAATTCTTATTCGCGAAGATTTGCGTCATTTACATTCAAAAAAAAATTCCTGACAGCCTCTTTTGGGAGAGATCGGAATTTAAAATGCTACAATATATTTTTCCTACTACTTATATAAAACAGTCCAACCTGTTTTATAATCGGACAGTGGTTAATGCCGTTGCGAAACAAATAAATAGACAAATGAGACGAAGTCGAAATTGGACTACATTATTTGTGCAAACGGTATTATTATACTTATACATTTTTTTACAGTTAAAGCCTTTCATATCATTGGTTTTGTGGTATATTATACTTAAAATATTAACAAAAAGCTATACATACAAATCTTTATAAAAAAATGACACTGGCATTATTCTTATCTAAAAAATCAAAGGCCGTTTCCTATTACAGCTTTTCTGTTCCTGGGAAAACCGTTTATTCTTTCAAACTTTCAAAGAGTTTAATCATCTGCTTGCTGCTTTTGGTGGGGAGCGTTGAGAAAACATTTGCAATTGATTATTACCAAAGACAATCTGGCAATTGGAATAACCCAGGCACTTGGACAACAGACACTAACTATCCATATACAGCAAATACAGGTACTTATCCGCAAGTTGGTGATAATGCACATTTAGCTAATAATGGAATTACTGCTACAATTACACTTAATTCTGATGCTCAATGTACTAACTTGATTTTTGATAATTCGTGTACAGAAAGTGTAATTGCAATGGGTGATTATAATCTTACTGTTAGTGGTTCATGGAAATCTGACGAAGGCAATAAAGGAAAAATAACACAAGGTACAGGATATTTACAAATAAATGGAGGAGTTGGAATAAACAATCTAGAATTTAAAATAGCCAAAACAATTAATAACCTAAGAGTGGGTTCAAGTGCTTTTACTTTGGTTAAATATTATCCAACATCAATTCTAACTGTAGTTTCTAATTATGATTATAACTGCTTCGAATCTTCTATTCCTTCCGGGATTGATGCAAGTACTGCAAGTAAATCTAATAGTTCCAAAACTTGTAGTCCTTCATTAATGACAACCGCATTGACTAGTTTTGGACCCGTCTGCACAGGAACAACAGCAGGACCAAATTCATTCACTATTTCTGCTTTAGCACTTACGTCTGATAATGTAACCGTTGCTGCGTTAAACGGTTTTAGCTATTCTACAACAGCAGAAGGACCTTATACAAGTACATTATCCCTTCCCCATCCTAGTGGACATTATTCGCAAGTAATTTATGTCCGGTTTATCCCCACCTCTACAGCAGCCTATGATGGTAGTATTATTGTTAGCGGCGGCGGGGCGTCTGCTGTCAATGTGGCGGCAGTGGGCAGTGGTGCAGGTTCTGTGGCTCCTACTGTTACAACACCTACAGCTGTAAATGTAAATTCTTATTCTGCCACTTTAGGAGGTAATATTACTATTGATGGATGTTCATCGCAAAGTATAACCGAAAGAGGAATTTATTACAGTACAACCAATGGTTTTGACATTGGATCTGCTACAAAGGTATCTGAAACAGGAACCTTCGGAACCGGTAGTTTCACAGAGAACATCACCGGACTTTCTCCTGCAATTTACTATTATAAAGCATTTGCCACGAATAGTAACGGTACGGGATATTCAACACAAGGTACCCTTAATAACATACCGAAGGATTTGTATTATGTTACTGGAGGTGGTTCCTGGAGTACAATTGAAAATTGGAAAGTTGGAAGTAGCACTGGAGCCGCTGCCACAGCACTACCTACGGCAATCGATAATGTTTATTTTACAACAACCAACTGGGGAGGAACTGTAACTGCCGACATTACTGCTAATTGCAGGAATCTAACAATAGATCGAAATGTTGAATTAAAATTAAATGGCAACATATTAAATGTTTACGGCAATGCTGTTGTTGCTTCCTCTGACCATGGTATTTTAACGGTTGGTACCGGTACGTTAAATATCAATGGAGATCTTACTTTCAATGGTGGTAACTGTGCCAGTTTAACCTGGGCTACTGGTTCTATTTTCGTCGGAGGCAATTTAAATATTACACTAAATTGTGGCCCTTTTACACCAGGTACCGGCTTATTTACTTTTAATGGTTCAACTGCAACTATTAATTCCGACATAACTATCCCTAATTTCAAACAATCAGTCACCGGGTTTACAAAAGCAGGATCAGGCGCCTTAACTATTTCAACTAAGTTTGACCGAGATTGCGGCCCGGCACCAACTGTATCAGCAGGCGCTTTTACCGTAACTGGTTCAACAATAAATGCCTCCTGTAGTACCCCGACGATTACAGGGACACCCATTTCAGGATCTCCGTTTTGTGCCGGAAGTGCTGTGTCTGTTCCTTATGCCATCTCCGGAACCTATGCTTCAGGGAATGTATTTACAGCGCAGTTATCAAGTTCAACAGGTAGTTTTGCCTCACCTGTCACTATCGGTACAGTAAGCTCTACTACCTCAGGAACTATTTCAGCAGTAATTCCGACAGAAACAGCTCCAGGAAGCGGTTATAGAATACGCGTTGTGAGTAATACCCCTGTCATTACAGGAAAGGATAATGGAAGTAATTTAACGGTAAATCCAAACAATACAATAGCTTTGAGTTCGGTAGCAGGCACAGATGCACAAATCGTATGTATAAATACCTCAATTACGAATATAACCTATAAAACAACGGGGGCTACAGGTGCTTCGGTAACAGGTTTACCGGCAGGTGTAACGGGCAATTGGAAAGGCAATGTAGTTACCATAAGCGGAACACCGACTGTATCGGGTCCGTTTACCTACACTGTTACTCTAACGGGAGGATGCAACACAGTAAAAGCCATAGGTACCGTGACAGTGAACCCTAATCTGCCAGTATCCTTATTAATAACTCCTTCAGCAAATCCAATTTATGCAGGGACCTCGGTTATTTTCACGGCTACTCCAACCAATGGTGGAACAACCCCCATCTATCAGTGGAAACTAAATGGAACCCTTGTTGGAACAAACAATTCTACATATACTTATACTCCCATCGATAATGATATTGTTACCTGTGTATTAAACTCAAATGCTTCACCTTGTGCAATAGGCAGTCCAGCTAATTCCAATGCAGTGGTCATGACTGTTTATTCAAACAAGTGGAAAGGTACTTCCGGGACAAATTGGAACACGGGTGGAAACTGGTTAGGAGGATATGTCCCTAGCAGTGGATCTGATATTGAATTTGATTCAAATGCAATCAATGACCTGTATTTGGACCAGGATCGAACAATTGGTAATCTGATTAACAACTCCGGCAAACGTTTGGTGATACCACCTGCCCACTGTTTGACGGTCAACGATTCAATCCTTTCGAATGATGTAACAGGTGATAAAATCTATATCCAATCGAGTTCTTCAGCTGCTAACGGTTCTTTAATATTTCATAACAAGACTACAAAAGTTTATGGAACCGTAGAAATGTACTCAAAAGCATATTATGATCCAGATGGTCCAACTGGTTCTAAATACAAATGGCAGTATTTTGGAATTCCGGTACACTCTGTTGTTGCCAATCCTGTTTTCGCTGGTTCCTATGTTCGCCAGTACAATGAACCGGGGACAAAGGGTAATACGTGGATTCCACTAACAAATTCATCAATTCTTTCTCCTTTAAATGGGTATGAAATTACCCAGACAATGCCTGAAACCTATACTATTCAAGGTGAATTAGAAAATGTCGATTTAACCAGAAGTTTGACCAATACATCAGGAGCCTTTTATCCCGGACTTCACATCCTCAGTAATCCATACACAGCGGCTATCGATATTACTCAATTAAATTTTACAAATATGCAAGCTTCAGTCTATTTGTTTAATACCGGAAGTTCCAGTGATTGGCAAGCTAATTCAGGGTCGACCGGTCCCGGAAACAATCCAGGCCAATACATTGTTGTGCCTCAATATGCAGTTGGGGCACCCGGCATACCTAGTCAGATACCTTCCATGCAGGGATTCATGGTACAAGTTAACTCCGGTGGAGGAATTTTAAAGATTCCCTATAGCTCAGTAGTGACAAAAAATACCGAAATGCAACGTGTATCGTCATTTAATCAGATAGAACAGAAAGAAAGAGTATGTACGGTTATCGAAGTGAAAGGCACACGATATTCAGATATAATGTGGATTATTTCCGATCCTGCATGTACGCATAATTTCGACAATGGCTGGGATGGTTATAAAATGTTTGGATCAACCTTAACTCCTCAAATTTATGCTATGGAATCAGATGGAAACTATCAGGTAAATTCTGTCGATGATATTAATAATACTGATATTGGATTCCAAGCCGGTGAAGACGACATGTACACGCTGGTTTTCAATCATCAAAACCTGTCAAGTCGTTACAAAGCGGTTTATTTGGTGGATCTGTTGAAAAATGAAACAATTGATATTTCGCAAAATGGATCTACTTACACGTTTACTACCAATTCGGGAGTTTCTTCACAAAAACGTTTCAAAATAATTACAAGTCCCGATGTCTGTACAAAATCACAGGAGACCGACCCATCAAAGCTATCCGACTTGTCTGTTTATAGCTCTAAACAAACCATATATATTCAGAACAGAACGATGCAAAGTGGTGATTTAGTGCTATATGATACATTGGGGAGATTCGTTGAGAAATTTCCATTTGAAGCTAATAAAAAAACCGTAATATCAACGAAACTTTTAAGTGGATTTTATATTGCAAAAGCTTGTACCACAAAAAGAACCTTTAGTATAAATATTGTACTTTAAAATAAATTTGAGTACGTTTTGTCAAATTTATTTTAAAGTACTAATTAATTTATTGAAATAAAAAATTGTGAATAATATAATAAAGAAAAACCCAAACCTGTTCAGTTTTTTTAAGTTAGTTCTTTTAGTTATTGTAGTTACTTATTTTGCTTCGAATTTTTTTATGGATAAAAGCAAGGCATCAATGGTTGAAGTTTTTTTTGACAACAAACCGAACTATAATTTTATATCAAATTTAAAAGGTAATACTTTCAATTCCGTAAATTTATTGTCATCCTATCAGGTAAATTCCGGAAGTAACGATTACAGTAATACATCAAATAATTTTAAGAACCTAAACTCAAGGACTTATACTTACAGTAAAGCATATAAAAAACTATGCAGAGAAACACAACAAAATAATATTCAAGTAGTTAATTTCTCGGATTTAACTAAAATAAGTCCTACCAGTCACCAAAATGATAATTCAAATCAACCTGTTTCCACATTTCCCAATTTAGCGATAAATACCAATGTTAGAAAAGTGTTTTCAAGTACAACTAAACAAGATAATACAGGCGAAAAAAAAAATCCAAATGATGTGATTAGTTTAAATTCAGACTTGTTAATTGCGAACAACAATTCAGAAGTAAATATATCAGATAATGTTACTTACCAGCAAATAGGTGTTGATCCAAGTGGGGATCCAACAACTGATCCTATACCTATTGGAGATGGTTATTCTTTTTTATTAATGCTAGTAATTGGTTATACTTTGTTTAAAGTTAAAAAGTAAATAATATAGGCATGTTATTAGCAATCTAAAGCGTATTAAAGATTATCGATCGGTTTAGTGTTCAAAAAAATAATGAACTGCAAATCTGTAATTGTGTAGATTTACAAACAACTATAAAAGAGTACCTTAATGCTTTTTTATAGTTGTTTTTTTAGGAAAAATTAATTGCACAATTGAGAGAATAATGGTTCAACGTTTTGTTTCTCTTTTTTGATTAGATCTTTTAGAAGTTTTTAAATTTAATAAATGTAAAAATAATAACAAAACAATTCTTACGTTTCTTTTTTAATAATATCTTTACAAAAAAAATCCCAATTGAATAATGGGGTTGGATATGTTGTTAATTTTGTTTATTAAAAATCAATCTAAATGAAAAAGAAAATTGTTATTTTATCGCTAATTGCTGTTTTTGTGTCTCTAAGTTCATTAAATGCCCAAACAAAAACAGTTACAAAATCTACTGCGGCAGTGAAAGAAGTAAAAGCAGGAACTTCAACGTCAGCTTGTTGTAAAGGTAAAACTGCCGAGTGTTGCAAAGGGAAGACCGAAACAGAAAAAGCCAAATGCATGGATAAATGTAAGAAGGAAACTGAAAAGGCATGTACTCAAAAAGCTGCAACAAAAAAGACGGCAAGTGAAAAAAAATAACTGTCAACTTTAAATCACAAAAAGCCTTGAGCATTCTCAGGGCTTTTTGTTTGTCTGTTTATTTTCTCTATTTTTGTTTGAGTGTATAAGATCTAAACGATTCAATGTTATGTTTCAAACCCAGGTTGAAATTCCGATTTCCTCGCTAAAAATCGGCTACGAAGATAATATAATGTCATTGGGCTCTTGCTTTGCTGATAATATGGGCAAAAAAATGTCTACTGCTTATTTTATGTCGGATGTTAATCCTTTTGGGGCATTATATAATCCAATTTCGATTAGCAATAGCCTTGAATTATTACTTCAAAAGAAATTATTTACCGAAGAAGATCTTTTTGAAAATCGTTCCTTATGGCAAAGCTTCTCTCACAGCACGTTATTTTCAGATTCAACAAAGGAAGACTGTTTGAAAAGGATAAATTCCCGTTTAGAGTTTTCCAATAGGTTTTTGCGACAAACGAATGTTCTGATTATTACCTTTGGAACAGCCTGGGTATTCCAAAAGAGGGGAGATGGTAAAGTAGTCTCTAATTGTCACAAATTGCCTGCAAATGAATTTATTAGAAGACGATTGACTATTGATGAAATCGTTACTGAATATAAAATACTTATTCAGAAATTAAAGTCACAAATCCCCGGTCTAAGTATCATTTTTAGCGTCAGCCCCATTCGTCATTGGAAAGATGGAGCACATGAAAACAATGTTAGTAAAAGTATTTTGCTTATTGCTATCGATGAACTGATCAAACAGTTTTCTCAGGTTTATTACTTCCCGGCTTATGAAATACAACTTGATGAATTGCGCGATTACCGGTTTTATGCCTCCGATATGCTACACCCATCTGATGTAGCAGTAGATTATATCTGGAAGCGTTTCTCCGATACCTATTTTACAGAACTTACCGGACAAATATATAGAAAGCTGGAACAACTGGCAACGGATTTAGCGCACCGTCCGATACATCCCGGTTCTGATGAATACCGTACTTTTCTGAATAAAATAAATGAGCGAAAAGACAAAATTATATCAGCATATCCATTCTTATCCAATCGGATTAAATAATAAAAACCTCTCTGCTTAAAGCAGAGAGGTTTTTATTATTTATCTATCTTACTAATCAATCTATTATAAATCGGTAATGGGTTTGTGTTTCGGAACTAATACTTTCATAACCACCCATGCTATTAAATAAGCGGAAGCACAAATTCCAAACATAATTCCATAGGCCCTCTGGACATGACACTGAACCAATGCTTCTGCAGACTTTCCTACGAGATGTTGAGCTGCTACTGCAGTTTCCCCTATTCCTTTAAAATGGTCGGTTAACCTACCGGCAATCTGTTGTACCAAAACTCCGCCAATTCCTCCTGCTAGTCCGCCAATTCCGGTTACTGAACCAACCGTTTTTTTTGGAAACATATCGGAAACGGTTGTAAATAAATTAGCTGACCAGGCCTGATGGGCAGCAGCACCGATACAAATTACAATTAAAGCTAATACAGAAGCGTTATTTCCAAAATGTTGTACATTCCCAAAATAAGGAGTTAGCACTAAGGCAAGCGGTAGTATGGCAATCAGCAGCATAGCGGTCATACGTGCTTTATAAACTTCCATACCTTTATTCATGAAAAACATAGGGAATCCACCCCCTGAAACGCTACCAATAATAGCTACCCCGTAAACAACAAACAAGGGAATCATTATAGCATGGCCTTCCATATTAAATTGTTGTTTCATAAAATCGGGCAACCAGAACAATAAAAACCACCAAATTCCATCCGTCATAAACTTACCAAAGACGAATGCCCAGGTTTGTTTGTAAGCAAACAACCGATACCAGGGAACTTTGGTAGCTATTTCTTCATCGGAAGAAACTATAGCTGCTTCATCAGCATGAATATAATCGTATTCAGCTTTCGAAAGGTGCTTTTGTTTAGCTGGTGTTTCATATAACCAGATCCAGAAAATCAACCACAGTAACCCAACAGCTCCGGTCAGTATAAATGCCATTTGCCACCCCTTAATAGCGCCATTGAACCAAACAGTATAAGCAATAGCAGGTACAGCCAGCGAAGCTATCATGGCGCCAACATTGGCTCCCGAATTAAAAATACCGGTTGCCAAAGCCCTCTCTTTTTTAGGAAACCAATTGGCTATCGTTTTTATTGATGCCGGGAAGTTACCGGCTTCCCCAATTCCAAACAATGATCGCACAGCCGCATGAACCATTGCAACACTCCCGGCAAATGCATTTAAAATGCCAAATACAGACCAAATGATGAGCGATAAAGCCAGTCCCAATTTTGTGCCTATTTTGTCGATAACAAATCCCGCAAAGAAAGTCATTAAGGCATAGAAACCTGTAAACAATGAAGTCACCAATGCAAAATCCGTATTAGTCCAGGCTAAGCCTCCTTCAGTCAGTGGTCTTGAAAACAGCGGCTTCAGGTAACCTATTACCTGGCGATCCATGTAGTTAATGGTAGTTGCAAAGAAAAGTAAAGCGACGATTGTCCAGCGATAATTACCGATTTTCTCTGCTGTCGATTTATTCATATAAAGCTATTTAAGGCAGTTTGTTCTAGAATTAGTTGCGTATTTTTTTGATGATTGCCAATGCATCACTGCATAATCTGGTGATTCCGGTCCAATCTTCTGCCTTAATCATGCTGGCAGGAAAAAGGTTAGAGCCCATTCCAACACAGGTAGCACCGGCGTCAAACCAAGTTTTTAAGTTTGCTTCTTCTGGTTTTACACCACCGGTTACCATGATATTCGACCAGGGCATAGGTGCTTTCAGACCCTTTACAAATCCGGCACCTAATACATCACCCGGAAATACTTTGCATACATCGCAGCCCATTTCCTGTGCAAAACCAACTTCAGAGACCGAACCACAACCGGGTGCATAAGGAACTAACCGGCGATTGGCCACTTTTGCCACATCGGGATTGAATAAGGGACCTACAATAAAATTAGCTCCCAATTGGATATACAAAGCTGCCGTTGGAGCATCTACAATTGATCCAATGCCCAGAATCAGTTCAGGACACTGATTGGCAGCAAATTTCACCAGTTCTCCAAAGACTTCATGGGCAAATTCACCCCGGTTTGTAAATTCGAATGCCCGTACGCCACCATCAAAACAGGCTTTTAGGACTTTCTTGGAGACTTCAATATCGCTGTTATAAAATACCGGAACCATACCGGTTTCCTTCATCGCTGTGAGAACTTGAATTTTATTGAATTTCATATTATTTTATGAATGACCCGAAGGGTAGTAAAAATGTTAGTATTATTTTGTTAATATCGTATTAAAAATAAAATATCTGTTAGGGGTAATTTAATAGTCGGGGCTAATTTAATCCCCTTTTAGAGGGCTAAGGATTCTTTATCTGGAAACCCGGCCGCTTCCATCACCACCCATCAGTGCTTCAACTTCGGACACCGTTGCCAGATTATAATCCCCGTAAATAGTATGTTTCAGGCATGAAGCAGCCACGGCAAATTCCAGTGCTTTTTGATCGTTGTTCGTATAAGTTAATAGACCGTATATTAAACCACCCATAAAAGAGTCACCGCCGCCTACACGATCGACAATATGGGTAATATCATAACGCTTTGACTGGTATAATAGACCTTCACTGTATAAAACTCCACCCCAGGTATTGTGATTGGCATTGATGGAGCCCCGTAATGTAATGATCACTTTTTTGGCCCGGGGAAATTTTGCCATCATCTGGGTACATACCGATTCAAATTCCACCGCATCCACTTCACCTCCCGTACGAGAAACATCAAAACCTTCCGGCTTTATTCCAAATACTTTCTCCGCATCTTCTTCATTTCCCAGGATTATATCGCAACCTGCCACCAATTCCGGCATTACTTCGGATGCGGATTTGCCATACTTCCATAGATTTTTACGATAATTCAGATCGGTCGAAACAGTAACTCCCATCTCATTGGCAATTCGGATTGCTTCCAGGCAGGCATCAGCCGCTCCCTGTGAGAGAGCCGGTGTAATACCGGTCCAATGGAACCAATCAGCTTCCTTAAATACTTCGCGCCAGTTAACCATGCCCGGTTTTATATCGGCAATCGAAGAATTTGCACGATCGTACACGACTTTACTGGCACGGGCAACAGCACCTGTTTCAAGAAAATAAATACCAACACGCTCACCACCGCGTAAAATCTCCTTCGTGCCAACACCGTATTTACGTAAATTCATAATGCATGAATCGGCAATATCGTTTTTCGGCAACCGGGTTACAAACTCTGTTTCCATACCGTAGTTTGACAGCGATACTGCTACATTGGCTTCACCGCCACCAAATGTAGCATTAAATTGTGTTGACTGACTGAAGCGTTCGTATCCGGGCGTGGCCAAACGAAGCATTATCTCTCCAAAAGTTACAATCTTTTTACTCATCGTTTTTTTATTTTGTACTAAGTATTTTTGTCCGGCTAATTGGTCGACCAAAAGTACATCATTTTTTTTAATTTAAAATGAAATGTTATTTAATTTTTATCCTGATCATCGAATTAAGAACAAACTTGTATGTAAAATGAATATATATTAAAATTTAAAATATCTTTTTGCATTATTATAACTGATGTCTTCTACCATTCTTCCCAAAAACGCTATCTCCTGGTTAGGTAATAATCCGTTCTCAACATCATTGCCAATCAAATTACAGAGTGTACGCCTGAAGTATTCGTGACGGGGGTAGGAGAGGAAGCTACGTGAGTCTGTCAGCATCCCCACAAAACGGCTCAATAATCCCAACAGGGAAAGTGAATTCATCTGTTTTTCCATCCCATCTTTCTGATCCATGAACCACCAACCCGAACCAAATTGAATTTTCCCGGCTACTGTACCATCCTGAAAATTACCAATCATGGTTGCAATCATCTCGTTATCAGAAGGATTTAAATTATACAGGATTGTTTTGGTTAGTTTGTTTTGTGAATCCAATCTGTTTAAGAATTTTGATAAGGCTTTAGCGGTATTAAATGTTCCAATGGAATCAAATCCTGTATCGGGACCCAGTTGATTGAATAAGCGGGTATTGTTGTTCCGGATCGTTCCATAATGAAATTGCTGGGTCCATCCTTTTTCCCAATCCATTTCTGCGAAAATAACCATCATAGCCGATTTGAACTTCAAGACTTCGCCGTGAGTCAATTCATGTCCGCCATATACTTTATTGAATATTGCTTTGATTTCCAATTCCGTATAATCTTCCGCGTAGAATTCTTCAATGCCATGGTCGGAAAGTTTACAACCAACTTCGACAAAGAAATCCTGACGTATGCGTAAAGCGCTTATCATGTCGTCAAAAGAAGAAATACTCACTCCGGCAACTTTAGAAAGCTGTTCTACGTATTTCCGGTAATCAGCCGCATTTTCCACTGCCATCGCTTTGTCTGGCCGCCAGGTAGGCAACATTTTCACCTCAAACCCATCCTGTCTGGTCTTGATATGGTGTTCGAGTGAGTCGATAGGATCATCGGTTGTACAAACCACCTCTACGTTATAGTGGCGCATGATATTGCGGGCAGAATATTCGGGAGTCTGCAACTTAGCATTACATTCTTCATATATTTCACGGGCAGTGGCAGGTGACAAAAGCTTTTCCACCCCAAATCCTGTCTTCAATTCCAAATGGGTCCAGTGATAAAGTGGATTCCGCATGGTATAGGGAACTGTTTCTGCCCATTTTTCAAATTTTTCCCAATCTGAGGCATTTCCTGTACAATATTTTTCGTCGATGCCATTAGTACGCATGGCACGCCATTTATAATGATCTCCTCCCAGCCATATTTCTGTCAAGGTCTTAAATTGGTGATCTGTAGCTACCAGTGAAGGTATCAGGTGACAATGGTAGTCAATGACAGGCATTTTTGATGCATGTTCGTGATAGAGTTTCCTGGCCGTTTCGGTTTGTAAAAGAAAATTTTCATCTAAGAAGTTTTTCATAATACGTCGTTTCTAATTTTGTGAGTTATTTATTTAACATTATTACTTCCGGTATAATAAAAAATCAGGCTCTATTTTCAGTAAAAAACAGTCATAAGTAGACGTTTCTTATTTAAAATATTGGTTTAGGATGATGCGTTTTGTAGAATTTCATTACATCTAAACGAATTTTAAAATAATAACTAAATGTAAACTAGCATAATATATAGTTATTTCGGTTGAAAAACAGTTTCCCGTGTTCGCACACGAAGATACAAATAATTTTATATTTATGAAACATATCCTGCTTTTTCGAAATCAATTTACATGAATCTTACCGATGGCCGGATTAGGGCCTGAGTAAATAAAACCTCTCATCTAAATTGAAAAGGGCAGGAGACAATTGCTCCGACTCACCGTATAACGGCGATACTTGATTGTTAACTTTCTTCTCATTTCCTGCTTGATTCACCCTGCATTCGCTATCGATTTTAGGTATTGATACGATTTTACTTGGTTTACTTTATCCTATCATATAGATAAGCAGGTGGAATAACTGCAAGTCTCATTTTATACATCCAGACAATCTCTGTTGAGTATTGATCCGGAACCCGGTCATCGGACGAAGTTGGAGTGATGTTGAAGTCAATCCTTAACCGGATTCCAACTTGTTGACGGATGTTGTTTCCTTTCCGGTCCTTCCTCCCCGGGGAGTATCCTCTTACTTCAGTCTCACTTCAGCCGGGGCTCATATTAGGTATAGAGACATTTTTAAGGGAGTATAGAGAGAGTTTCGAGGGGGTTCAGTTAGGTTTACCTATCCGAACCCTATCCGAACCCTATCCGAACCCTAACTGAACCCTAACTGAACCCTAACTGAACCCTATCTATACCTAAACTAAAATAAGATTGAAATAAGAGACTGGACTCAGACTGAGTAAAGACTAAGAAGACTCCCTCTTTTGGAAAAGAAAACCTAATTTTTCTCTTACCTTCCCACTGGTAGAAAATTTGACACCCTACGAATCTTTCCTCATTTCCTTCCGGTAAGAAGTAAAAATAACAGCAGGCACTGTATATTTCCAATTACTTATCACAACCTATTAATGATAGATAACATCTATGAATAAACCGTGAATAAACCCAAAGCCAACAGTGAATGAAGCGTATAGCAAAAAAAGGATAATGTCCGTATAACAGGTAGCCGGCAGTATGATAACAAAATTAGTAGCCGGCAGACGAAAGTCGTATAGCTGAACCAACCGATTTGAAAAAATCTATCTTTGTCACGTTAAATACAACATTAGTTGGATACCTGGCTGCAAAACAGGTTTGATCTGACCATAAATAACCATTTAGTTGGCTAACCGATTAAAACAGGTATCCGGAAGTTAAAACAGTCTCGGAATAATGATTATCTAAAAAAAATTATCGACAATTTTACATCTGCCAAGACTGAAAGAAAGAAAGCAGGTAATTGAAAGTGAGATAAATAATAAATTATTGAAAAGTAAATGGGGTATCCGTGTCCGCCCACAGAAGCAAAATCTTTTTATTAATTCAAAATAAGTAGTATTTTTGTGTGGAAATTATATTGTGTACGGACACGGAATACAACTTTTCAACCCCTATGACAGAACAAAATAATAAAATACGTATTAAGGATATCGCCATTTTGGCCGGCGTGTCGGAAGGAACCGTAGACCGGGTATTGCATGACCGGGGAGATGTTTCGGAAAAGAGCCGGGAAGCCGTTAAGAAAGTCTTGACGGAAATAAATTATTCGCCCAACCTGTTTGCACGCTCCCTGGCTTCCAAAAAACAATACAAGTTTATTTGCCTTTTTCCGGCCCATCAGACGGGCAGTTATTGGGAAAAAGTTGATAAAGGTTTCGACTTGGCAGCGGACGATTTTTCACTGCATAATGTCCTGATAGAAAAGACGTATTTTGATCAATACGATTCACAGTCGTTTCGGAATGCTTCGAATATCATCTTGCTGAAAGAGCCCGATGCCGTTTTTATTGCACCTATTTTCAGGGAAGAAGCATTGAGACTCACAACAGAATTGACCCGATTACATATTCCATTCTCTTTTATCGATTCATTGATTGAAGAAGCGGATTACGTGACCTATTATGGCCAGAATTCTTTCCAGAGCGGTTACATAGCGGCCAAATTGTTGTTAAGCTCTTTGCCGGAAGGTTCACAAATACTTGTGGCAAGAACCCGGCGTAAAGGGTCGGTGTCAAACCAGACGCTTGCACGCTATAATGGATTTATTCAATATATTCAGGAGCATCATCTCAATGATCAGATAGAATTAATTAATGTGGAATTTAAAAACGATGATGAAAACGCAAACCGGGAAATTTTACAGAATACCTTTTCCACTCATTCGGAGATAAAGGCCGCCATCACCTTCAATTCAAAGGTTTATAGACTGGCCATGCATCTGGCTGAATTAAACCATACAAATATCCGATTAATCGGCTACGACTTGCTGGAACAGAATGTTACTTACCTGCAGCAAGGAGTTATTAATTATCTGATTGGACAACGTCCTGATAAACAAGCTTATTTTTCAATCAGGGATATGTGCCGGCAGCTTATTTTCAGACAGGAAATAAAAAAAATAAATTTTGTTCCCATCGATATTTTAATGAAAGACAATATCGAGGATTATTTAAACTTTACGGAATAAAATGGTTCGAGCATGAGGTGTTGAGTCAAGTGTACGGAAATTATTCACTCAATCAACCAATTAACCAATTAACTAATTAACAAATCACAGAATACAAATGAAATTAGGCAAATACAGTATCGGTACGGGTGACCGGTTTTCGCATCAGGGAGTTGCACAACTGCGGGCGATTATGAACGCAAATCAATCGGGTTTGGACATAACCCCGGTTTGGAATAAGTCGAACCGGGAGCATCAGTATGTTCATTCCCAACCGTCCGATGTACGGAACGAAGCGGATGCAGCTGTCAAAGCGCTGGGATTTACCGGAAGATACTTTGTGGATGCCGATCATATCAATTTAGGAAATGTAGCTCCTTTTGTTGAGACTGCCGATTTCTTTACACTCGATGTCGCTTCTTTCATTGGTAAAAAATGCAAGAAAGAAGATATTATCGCCTTTGTTGCTTCCTGTGAAAATTATGTCGGTAAATTAGAAATTCCGGGCATTAAGTATCCCCTGATTGTGACAGTGGATTTATTGAAACATATTGCTTTGAAATTTCTGGTTGCCACCCAACATGCCGCTGAACTCTACAACTTTTTGAAGACGGCCAAAGGGGAAGGTAATTTTATTACCGAAGTATCGATGGACGAAGTGGAAAGCCCGCAAACACCCATTGAATTGTTATTTATACTGAAAATGCTTGCCGACAGAGGGGTTCCGGCACAAACCATAGCTCCCAAGTTTACAGGACGATTCAATAAAGGGGTCGATTATACGGGTAATATCCAACAGTTTGCGAAAGAATTTGAAGAAGATGTTTTAGTGATCGATTATGCGGTGAAAGAATTCGGACTTCCGGAAGAATTGAAGCTGAGTATCCATTCCGGGAGCGACAAATTTTCCATTTACCCGGTTATGGCACAGGTTATCCGGAAATACGACAAGGGAATTCATCTTAAAACAGCCGGTACCACCTGGCTCGAAGAAGTGACCGGCCTGGCTGTTGCCGACGGCGAAGGACTAAAGGCTGCCAAAATGATTTATGCCCATTCGCTGGGTCGCAAAAACGAATTATGTGCTCCCTATGCCGATGTGATTGACATAGACGTTTCAAGGCTTCCATCGGTGGAAGAAGTAAATACCTGGACCAGTGAGAAATTTGCCAATACACTCCGCCATATACCCGGGCATCCTGATTATAATCCTGATTTCCGCCAACTGATACATGTGGCTTATAAAGTAGCTTCCGAAATGGGGAGAGAATATACCAACCTGTTGGAAAAATACTCTGAAATAATCGGTGCCTGTGTGGAAGAGAATATTTACGAGCGCCATTTAAAACGGTTGTTCAATTTACAGGCAAATACAATAGAAACAGAATAGATATACAATTGAAATATAAAAGTTACTAACCAAATTCGTAAGATTCGCTTTAATTCGTGTAATTTATAAAAATATGAAAGACTTATTTAATATCAAAAATAAAGTGGTAGTCATCACCGGCGGAACAGGGGTACTGGGAAGTTGCATGGTCGAATATCTGGCGGAACAGGGTGCAAAAGTGGTTGTTTTGGCAAGGAATAAAGCAACTGGTGATAAATTGATACACGGAATACTTGCAAAAGGATTCGAAGCCCTGTTTTTACAATCGGATGTGAACGATAAAGAACTATTGGAACAAAATTCAAAAGATATAGTTGCAAAATATGGCCGCATCGATGTGCTGATTAATGGGGCAGGTGGAAATATGCCCGGGGCAACGATCGGACCGGATAATTCTATTTTTGATTTGGATGTAGATGCATTTAAGAAAGTGGTGGACCTGAACTTGTTTGGCACTGTACTGCCCACCCTGGTTTTTGCTAAAGTAATGATTAAACAAAAACAGGGAAACATCATCAACATTTCATCGGAATCGGCACTTCGTCCGTTGACACGCGTGGTTGGTTATGGGGCTGCTAAAGCTGCTGTAACAAATTTTACCAAATACCTAGCCATTGAACTGGCAACCAAATACGGTGAAGGATTACGAGTAAATGCCATGGCACCAGGTTTTTTTATATCGGAACAAAACCGGAGCCTGTTGACAAATCCTGACGGTACCTATACCGACAGAGGAAATACAATTATTGCCCACACTCCGTTTAAACGTTTTGGTGAACCAGAAGAATTACTTGGCACCCTGCATTGGCTGGCCAGTGACGCTTCTAAATTTGTAAACGGTACCGTAACAGTTGTTGATGGGGGTTTTGATGTGTTCTGTATTTAAGAAAAAACCTATCGTTCCTAACCCGAATAAGACAGAACGCAAATGAAACTAAGATTTTTTGTGTCAATTTAAATAGCCTTTATTTTAATTATCTAAATACCAAACCAGACAAACACATAAATTTTAAATATAACATATTCTTATAAAATAAGTTATCCTATTGTTTCTAAATTTATACTGAAAGTATTATTTTATTTAGTACGACAGATTAATGTTCCTATTTACCTCTATAAAAAAGGTAGAAGACGACAATTTTGTCTTTGTGTGATAGGGATATATTAATAAAAAAGATTTGCGATTAATTAACCAGCGTGTTGATTTACATTTCTCTTTTGGTATGGAGAGGCGTAAACACACTTCAAATTCAATTCAACATGTATTTATGTAAACAATCCTGGAGATGGTACGGTCCAAATGATCCCGTATCGCTCTCAGATATTCGTCAGGCAGGTGCCACCGATATAGTAACAGCCTTGCATCAAATACCCAACGGGGACGTGTGGCCTGTAGAAGCAATTTTAGAACGTAAAAAAATAGTAGCAGACGCCGGACTTGTCTGGTCGGTGGTGGAAAGTGTTCCGGTACACGAAGACATAAAAAAACAGACCGGAAACTTCAAAACATACATTGAAAATTATAAACAAACCATCCTGAATCTGGCTGAATGCGATATCCGGATAGTAACCTATAACTTCATGCCGGTATTGGACTGGACCCGGACCGATTTAGCCTATACATTACCCGACGGATCAAAAGCATTACGCTTCGAGATGGCTGCTTTTGTGGCATTCGATCTGTTTATCCTGAAACGTCCGAATGCTGAAAAAGACTATACTCCGGAACAAATTAGCAAAGCAAGACTCCGCTTTGAAGGGATGAGTGAAGTCGAGAAGGAAACACTTACCCGAAATATGATAGCCGGTCTACCGGGCGCAGAAGAGAGTTTCACCATAGAACAATTTCAGGCAGCATTGGATACCTATGCCTGTGTGAATGAAGACCAATTACGGAATAACCTGTTTTATTTTATCAATGAAATAGCTTTTGTTGCCGATCAGGTTGGAGTAAAGATGGCCATTCATCCGGACGATCCTCCCCGTTCAATTTTAGGGTTACCCCGCATTTTAAGTACGGCACAAGATGTCAGGAAGCTTTTTGCTGCCGTACCCAGCCTGGCAAACGGGATTTGTTTATGTACCGGTTCTTTTGGAGTGTCATCAGTCAATGATTTAACCTCCATGTTACATGAATTTGGCGAACGATTGTATTATGTCCATTTCCGGAGCACAAGACGCAATGCGGAAGGAGATTTTTATGAAGATAACCACCTGGAAGGGGATGTGGATATGTATGAAGCGATGAAAGCCTTGTTGATGGTAGAGTATACCTATAAACGGAATATTCCCATGCGCCCGGATCACGGACATCAAATGATCGATGATTTACATAAAAAGACGAATCCGGGGTATTCCTGCATTGGCATGCTCCGTGGGATGGCTGAATTACGTGGACTGGAGATGGGAATTTCGAGGACACTATTTTAAATGCCCCTAACCTGAACTTATCGGAACCAAAAAGACAGAACACAAAGAAAATTTGCACAAATCGAAGCTGCCTGTTTGTCGGTAGAAAGATTGACGTTTTTTTGATTTTCTTATATGACTTTAAATAGCTGATAATTTGATATACAGTTAAATGCCATGTCAAAAAACACACGAATTTGCAAGTTAAAGTACTAAGGAAGAAGTATAAAACTGTCATTTCCAATGATAAATCAGACTTTTCAATTATTAAACAAAACAATACTGACTTCAATTCCCTAAAAGAAAATTGAAGCCTAAAAATCCGATATTATGAGTTTAGAACTAAAGAAAAATTATACTTATTCTTTGCTAGTGGCTACCAGCATGGGAATCCGCATCACTCCGGTAAACGGACAACCCGTACATAGCAGCCATTTATTTGAAATGCAGGCTACCAGCGCTGAAACCAATGTGGCCAGTATAGCTTCCATTTTAGGTCTACCTGTGAAAATATTGACTACTTTTGTAAAGGACAGCCCGATTGCACAATTCATAAAAAGTGATTTAAAAAGCCGTCACATGGATTATGAGGGGCCTGAATTGGCACAAGGTGGTCCATGGGGTTACCGTCATCAGTTTAATATAGCCGACAGTGGTTTCGGGTTGAGAGGACCACGTGTCTTGAATGATCGGGCAGGGGAAGTGGGTTGTACGCTAAATGTAAAGGATTTTGACCTGGAACGTATTTTTGCAAAAGAAGGAGTACAGATATTACACTTATCCGGATTGATTGGGGCCCTATCAACCGAAACAAGTGAATTTTGCCTGCAACTGGCACGTTTTGCCAAAAAGAACGGTACCCGCATTTCGTTTGATCTGAATTACCGGGAGTCGTTTTGGAAAGGCCGTAATCAGGAATTGCGCGATATTTTCACTGAAATAGCTTCAATTGCCGATATCCTGATAGGAAATGAAGAAGATTTTCAACTATGTTTGGGTATTGA